>NZ_FONY01000095.1 GCF_900113045.1 Thermoflexibacter ruber | reverse complement strand
AATTTTCAAATATACTATATTTATTAATATTGAACATTTTTTATCATAAAAAATTGACTTTTAAGCAATTACCTCAATAACTCACGTTAAAAGGTTACTTGAAATGCAAAACAGCCAAATCTACTTGGAAAGTGAAGTTGGTAAAGGCTCAAAATTCTATTTTACACTCTCTTTTAAATTAGGACAGGAAATAGATAAAAATAAGAAAGCAATAAGCCATGAATTAGGTATTTTCAACAAAGAAAAAATCCTCCTCGTTGAGGATAATCTTGCTAATCAGTTAGTTGCCAAGCGTTTTCTCACTAAGTGGGGTTTGCAAGTTAGTATAGCTGAGGACGGAGAAATAGCCCTTAAAATGTTGCAATACGAGGATTTTGACTTGGTACTGATGGATATTCAAATGCCAAACATGAACGGCTACGAAGCCACCAAAGTTATAAGGAAAATGAAACAAGAAAAATATCGCAAGCTACCCATTATTGCTCTCACTGCCTCTGTCAATTCTGGTATTGATGGAAAAATCTTAGAAGCGGGAATGAATGACTACGTACTCAAACCTTTCACACCAGAGGAACTCCACAACAAAATAGCTTCGTTTTTATCTCGCAAAAACAATTAGAGTTTTTTCCTACCAAGATTCCACGCCTTAAAGCGTTCAAAACAGCCTTTTTGTATTTTTCAAAAAATGGCTTGCTATTTTCTAAACATACTCTAAAATCTGAGCTTACAAAAGTAATTTGTTGAAAATTGTTTAGTAAAACTCTATTTATTTCCTAAAAAAAAAATCTGATTCACAAGTACTTGTAAATCAGATTTTTGGGTTTATCAACAGGGTTGAGCTTAATGGTCTTTGCCATTCGTGCTTGGGGCAGGGAAGTCCTGAATATCAGTAGTATTTACTATGGTTCCGTTTTTTACCACTGTCGCACTTTCTACTCCCTCTTCGCTTTCTTCTTCCATCATTTCTATTTTAGCAATAGAAGAAATATCGTCTTCTTCGTTGAGCCTGATTACCCTTACGCCTTGCGTATTCCTACCCATAACGCGCAACTCAGAAACAGAGAAGCGAATGGTGATTCCTGCTTGGGTCATTATCATGAGTTGGTCTTTATCAGTAACTTCCATGATGCTGACCAAATGCCCTGTTTTTTCTGTTACATTGAGAGCTTTCACGCCTTTTGCTCCCCTATTGGTTAGTCTAAATTCCTCTATGTCAGAGCGTTTTCCATATCCCTTTTCAGAAATCACCAAAAGCTGAGTATCAGGGTGATTGATGACCACCATACCTACTACTTCGTTGTTTTCCTCATCAATAGAAATGCCCTTAACCCCAGCCGCAGTACGTCCCATAGGGCGAACGGTGCTTTCGTTGAAGCGAACCGCCATGCCTTCTTTGGTGGCTAAAACAATTTCGTCATTCCCACTTGTGAGGCGAACATCTAACAAAGTATCTCCTTCATTAATAGTAATGGCATTGATGCCGTTTGCCCTTGGGCGAGAGTAAGCCTCTAAGGTAGTTTTCTTGATAGTACCTTTTTTAGTACACATTATCAAGTAGTTGTTATTAATGTACTCTTGGTCTTCCAAGTTTTTTACGCTGACAACAGCTTTTACTTTATCCTCTTTTTCTATCTGAATCAAGTTTTGCAAAGGGCGACCTTTGGAAGTTTTGTTTCCCTCAGGCACATTGTAGGCTTTTATCCAAAACAACTTACCTGATTGAGTAAAAATCAGCAAGTAGCTGTGCGTAGAAGCGATAAAGAGGTGTTCGGTGAAGTCATCGTCTTTGCTTCCTGCCCCTCTTGAGCCTACCCCTCCGCGTCCCTGAGTACGGTACTCTGCCAAAGAAGTACGCTTGATATAGCCCTGATGAGAAATAGTAATGACCATGTCCTGCTCCTCTATCATGTCCTCATAGGTAATGTCCTCATCTTCGCTGTATTCTATCTTAGTCCTGCGTTCATCACCAAAGCGTTCTTTTATTTCCAACAATTCCGTCTTGATGATGTCCATTCTCAGGTTTTCATTTGCCAAAACTTCTCTCAAATAGGCTATGGTTTTTACCAATTCATTGTATTCTTCTTGCAATTTGTCGCGCTCCAAACCCGTCAATCTTTGCAAACGCATTTCCAAAATTGCCTTTGCTTGGATTTCAGTAAAGCCAAACTGATTGACCAAACCTTCACGCGCTATTTCAGGGTCTTTCGAGCCACGAATCAAGGCAATGATTTCATCTATGATGTCTAAAGCTTTGAGCAAACCCTCCAAGATATGCGCTCGTTTTTCCGCCTCGTTGAGTTCGAAGCGAGTACGGCGAACCACTACCTCGTGCCTATGTTCTACATAGTATTTTATCAATTCTTTCAGGTTCAAGGTCATCGGTCTGCCTTTGACCAAAGCCACGTTGTTTACGCTGAAAGCAACTTGCAAATCTGTGTTTTTGAATAAGTTATTTAGCACTACATTGGCAATGGCATCGCGCTTAAGTTCATAAACCACCCTCGTTCCTTCCCTATCCGACTCATCTCTGATGGCTGAGATGCCCTCAATCACTTTATCGTTCACCAAAGAGGCGGTATATTCTATCAGCTTTGCCTTATTGACTTGGTAAGGGAGTTCTGTTACTACGATTTGTTGGCGATCTTTGCCCACGTCTTCTATGGTAGAAACTGCACGAATCACTACCCTTCCCCTGCCCGTAGCAAAGGCATTTTTGATACCATTGATGCCGTAAATCGTACCTCCCGTAGGGAAATCAGGAGCTTTGATGTACTCCATGAGTTCCAAAATCGTGATTTCGGGGTTATTGATGTACGCCACAATGCCGTCTATGACCTCTCTAAGGTTGTGCGGGGGCATATTGGTCGCCATACCTACCGCAATACCTGACGTACCATTGACTAAAAGATTGGGAATTTTGGCAGGCAGTACTGTAGGCTCTTCCAAAGAGTCATCAAAGTTAGGCTGGAAGTCCACCGTATTTTTGTTGATGTCGGCAAGCAACTCCTCCGCCATTCGCTTTAAACGTGCCTCTGTATAACGCATGGCGGCAGGACTGTCCCCATCTACCGAGCCAAAGTTGCCCTGCCCATCTACCAACTCGTAGCGCATAGACCAAGCCTGTGCCATACGCACCATAGCATCGTAAACGGCAGTATCGCCGTGTGGGTGATACTTACCCAATACCTCCCCCACAATACGGGCAGATTTTTTGTACGGTTTGTTATAGTTTAAGCCCAAATCTGCCATAGCATAGAGGATACGACGGTGAACGGGTTTGAGGCCGTCGCGTACATCAGGCAAAGCCCTTGACACAATCACCGACATAGAGTAGTCGATGTAGGCGGTACGCATTTCTTCCTCTATATTAATAGGAATGATGTTTTCCATGAAAAGAAAAATAATGAGTGAATTATAAATGATGAGTTATTTTAATAAATTGACTTTCAATAATTTATTTATAATAAAACATCAATTTCAATGATTTTATGTCAAATAGCTCAATTACGCAATTATCAATTTTCTGATAATTTTTTAACTTGCAAAGATAAGCAAAAGGATTGGGGTTTGCAAGGGATTGGCAAGGAATAGCAGAAGGAAATTTTGAGTGTACTCCCTTGTTCCTCTGACTTAGAAAGTCAGAGAAAGAACGATAGCAATTCCTGTGTA
>NZ_FONY01000088.1 GCF_900113045.1 Thermoflexibacter ruber | reverse complement strand
GAGATAAGGGTTATATTACTGCACTAAAAGAAGAATTTGCAGAAAGAAACTTGCACTTAATCACTAAGTTAAGAGCTAATATGAAGAAAAATCAAGTATTAACAGAACCACAAGCCTATTATTTAAGGCATAGAGGATTGATAGAAACTGCTTTCGATGTACTTAAAAATCAACTAAATATAGAACATTCAAGGCACAGAAGCCCTAAAAATTTTCTTATTAATTTGCTGGCAGGCTTAATTGCTTATACATTTTTGGAAAAAACACCAAACATAAAAGCATATCCACAAAAATTAGAGGACAAACAAATTGTATTTATTCAAGAAAATGTAAAATAATTCACGTGCGGTTAAGAAAATTATTTGTTGTCAAAAATCCGCTTTCTTATCCGGCTTAGCGATTGCGGTTCTACGCCCAGATAAGCAGCAATGTATTGCTGCGGAACCCGTTGCAACGTCTGCGGTTGTCGTTGAATAAGGTCTAAATATCTTTCCTCTACCGATTTAAAGCGAATTTCTTGAAGTCGGTTCATCATGGCTGCGTGGCTCTTTCGCACCAACTGTATGTGTCCATCTTTGAATTTAGGATACAGCTCCATAAGGTTGAAAAAGTCATTGCGGTTGATAACGTCTATAATGCTGTCCTCAACCGCCTGAATATTATAAACGGTTGGTGTTTGATTTTCAAAACTGTGCAGGTCGGCAAGCCACCAATCCTCAAAACCAAAATGCGTTACGATTTCGTGCAGGTTGTTATCTACAGAATAGTTCCGAAAACAACCTTGCTCTACATATGCCACTCGTTTGCAAATTTCCCCTTCGTGTAAAATGTGTTCTTTTCGTTTTATTTCAAGTGTATTGAAATGCGATAAAATGTCATTCAGTTCGCTGTCAGCAAACCAATTTGTTGCTTCTAAAAAGTTTTTAAGTCGTATCATACCTACCTACATCTCTTAGGGGAACTGTCGCCATAGCATGACTGCTAACGGACAGGGCTTGCTGCTGTGCTGGTATTCATTGAACGTCCAGCCCGGTACCGCTGATGATTGAAAATATGATGATGAAGTTAACAACAAAAAGCTAAATAGAATTACGTCGGCTGGAACTGCTGCTGATAGCGAACAAAAAGATGAGATTATATTCGTCAGCCAGCATAGCAGCAAACCCCATGTTAGCGGTTCGTGCAGTTGTCTTGCAGTTATAGTCTGCCTTCCCATTCTTCATAAAACTGCTCAACGTAACTTGTCATAAAGTCGTGTCTATGTTTGGCAAGTAACTGTCCAGTTTTTGTATTCATTCTGTCTTTTAGTAGAAAAAGTTTTTCATAAAAATGATTGAGTGTCGGCTCTGCACTGTTTTTATACTCTTCTTTTGTTTTGTTCAAGTTTGGTTTTATTGTTGGGTCATAAATTTTTCTGTTCTTGTAGCCACCATAATTAAATGCTCTTGCTATTCCAATTGCACCCAAAGCGTCCAGCCTGTCTGCGTCTTGAACAACATCTAATTCCACTGATTTAAAGATTTGCTTTTCCTTGCCTCCCTTAAATGAAATGTTCTTAATAATATTTTCTACATGCAAAATAGTAGGCTCGTCAACATGCAGTGTTTCAAGAAATTCCCTTGCTTTTTTGGGTCCGACTGTTTCATCACCATTGTAAAATTTTGAGTCTGCAATGTCATGCAATAATGCTCCTAACTCAACAACAAATGTGTCCACACTCTCTCCAACTGCTATTGTCTTAGCAGTTTTCCAAACTCTATAAATGTGCCACCAATCATGTCCGCCTTCTGCATTTTGCAGTGTATCTTTTACAAAGGCAGCCGTTGCTTCTATTATATTTTGCCTATCCATTTATTTTATGATTGTGATATTGATGTTAGCACTTTTTCCACCATGTATTCCGAAAGCTCATCATGCGGCTGTTTTTTATCTGTTGTTATTGTTTCAATCAAATCAGTTTGCCAACTTTCGCCATCATCACTTTCAGAATCGGTAACAGTTCCTACATATATATAGTTTATTTGTGAACCTGTTTCTTTTGCACAAACATCAGCTACTGCATAAACAGAAATAGTATCCATATTCACAACACTGCAACCTTTTTCTTTCATTTCTTTTATGGTTGCAGGATATTCTCTATACAAACTGTTCGTACACCATACTGAATATTCCTCCCAAACAGTTCCATCAGTTTCCCCTATACTTTTAATTAGAGAATAAAATTTGGTGGAAGGATAAACACCTTCATTTGCTTCAACTCCATAATGCCTTGCTAATGGTAAATCGGAAAGAGCTGATTTTGCAATAAACTTTTGTCCTATCGGTGCTCCGTTAAATGCACCAACATAACCAATGCCAATGATATTTTTAATTCCATAGTAAATAAGTTCTTCTACCGTTGTTGAGCCAACTTCAAAACCGTAAACCTCACTTAAAATAATAAATGAAATATTGTTGTAAGTACATAGTCTTACTTCACTGCATGGTTAATGCAGGAAAAATCTCTCCGTTGAAACTTCTGTAACATACTTTTCAAAACCGGCAGGAAAAGGCGTAAAACAAATAAAAGCCGCTTTTGCTTCATTCCATTTAGCGGGAAGTGTTTTTCCATTAAATAGTTTGGCTGGTGTTAATTGCGGTGTAGTCATATTTGATTGTCAATATTTTTAAAATGGTCTAACGGTTGAGGGTCTTTTTTGCATGACCGCTAACGTGTTGCGGCTTGGCGAAGGGCGGGATTTTTAGCACCAAAGTTCATACGAAGCACAAATGTTTGTTTAACCACAAATGTTTCTACGAAGCACGTCAGCCCGCCTTTTGCCAAGCCGCTGTTATAGGCTGCCCTTCTTTTCTTATTATGATTTGAAAGTGTCATTTGTCGGTTTGGGAATAGTTAGAAAGTATGCAATTACAAATAAAGTTACTGTCGCAGTTGTAATGAATGCAGTTGTCGCACCGAACTGAAACCAAATTAAACCTGTTAGCGAACTTGCCAGCATTGTGCAAATGCTTTGAAATCCTGAAAATGTTCCGATTGCTGTTGCTGTGTCTTTCTTGTCCGTGATGTTTGAAATCCACGCTTTTGAAATTCCTTCTGTCGCAGAAGCATAAATACCGTAAAGAAAAAACAGTCCGAAGAAGAAGTAAAGATTTGTGTTTAAAGCCATACCAAAATAGACTGTCGCAAACAAAACAAGCCCAATTATGAAAATTGTTTTCAGTCCAACATTGTCGGCAAGAACGCCAATTGGGAAAGCAAACAATGCGTAAATAAGATTGTAAAAAATATAAACACCAATAACCATTGTGTCGTCAAGTCCCGATTGCTTTGCTTGAAGCAATAGAAAAATGTCAGAACTGTTGAATAGTGTAAATATTAAAAGTCCGATTACAACTTTTCTGTATTCTGTCGGGCTTACTTTCCAATAATTTAGGAACGAAAAAAATGGTGTTTTTACTTTGGGTTTATGCTCGGTTACTTTTTTGTCTTTGAGGTAGAATGATGATAGAACCGCAAACAGTCCGGGAATGAATGCAATAAAAAAGAGTGTCTTGTAGTCTTGAGGATAATAATACAAATAGAGCAAAGCCAATGACGGTCCAATTACAGCACCTAATGTGTCCATAGAACGATGGAAGCCAAAAACTTTTCCTTTTGTCTGTGGTGTTGCTTCGTCTGAAAGAATTGCGTCCCTTGCACCTGTCCGAATACCTTTACCGATGCGGTCAATTGTCCGTGCAAAAAATATCCAAATTGGGAAAGTGAAAATTGCCATCATCGGTTTGGAAATTGTACTGAAAGCATAACCAAATTGCACAAATGGAACTCGTCTGCCCGAAATGTCGGAAAGTTTGCCGAAATAACCTTTACTAAGTCCAGCCGTTGCTTCTGCAACGCCTTCAAGTATTCCGATAAGCACAATTGAAAAACCAATTGTCTTTAAGTAAATGGGCATAATCGGATACAGCATTTCGCTTGCTGTGTCGGTGAGCAAACTGACAACTGATAAAACCCAAACTGTCCGTGTAATATATTTCAAATTTCTCCCTGTTTGTAATTAGTTCATTTTCTGCTGTGTTGTCTGTTAGGGTTGCCACTAACGGTTTTCGGCTTTGCGTTCGGGCGGGATTTTCAGCACTGCACTTGATACGAAGAAACGCACTTGAAATATGCACAAAAATTTCTACGAAGCACGTCACCCCGCCTGACGCAAAACCGATGTTAGTGGCTGCCGTTCTTCTCGCTGTCTGACAAGTTTTGTTTTTCATTTTATGCTCTGTCCAAAAGTTAATAGGTTGTTGTCCGGGTCAAGTAATGCAAATTCTCTTTGTCCCCAAGGTTTTGTTTCTAAATGTCCGTTTGGGTGAATTAGAACATTGTTGTTTAAAAGTGTTTGGTAAAGTTTATCAATGTCATTTGTCCTGATATAAACTTGTCCGTAGTTTTCTTTAGGTTCAAGCTCTTTGAACTCAAAAAAGTGAATTTGAATATTGTCCTTATGAACCATTAAATAACCATCAAAGTCATTGTCGCCAAAAAGTTGAAACCCTAATTTGTTTACGTAATAGTTTTTCGTAACGGCTTTGTCACGCATTGGCAACTTTGGATTTATTTCTGTCAGCATATTTTATTTGTCAAGTTGCTGTATATGTAAATAAGATTTTCCGAACGTTAGTGGTTGTCGTGTGATTGATTGTCCTGCCGTCAACCAAGTCCGTAAGACAATGAATTACTGTCCCCCGAAACCGAACTGAAGTAAAAAGCACAACAATTACAATCTACGTAAAAGTCAACCTATAAAGAACAAAAAGGGGACAGTCATTCAGTGTCTAATTGTTACTCTCGTTAACTGTTGAACTGTCGGTCGCACGGTTGCCACTAACGGAAAGGGCTTGGCGAAGGCGGGAGTTTCGTAGCACTTCACCGCAACCAAGCACAAGGTATATTTTTATTCCAAAAGTTGAAAATT
>NZ_FONY01000068.1 GCF_900113045.1 Thermoflexibacter ruber | reverse complement strand
TTCTTTATGGAGATAAGGGTTATATTACTGCACTAAAAGAAGAATTTGCAGAAAGAAACTTGCACTTAATCACTAAGTTAAGAGCTAATATGAAGAAAAATCAAGTATTAACAGAACCACAAGCCTATTATTTAAGGCATAGAGGATTGATAGAAACTGCTTTCGATGTACTTAAAAATCAACTAAATATAGAACATTCAAGGCACAGAAGCCCTAAAAATTTTCTTATTAATTTGCTGGCAGGCTTAATTGCTTATACATTTTTGGAAAAAACACCAAACATAAAAGCATATCCACAAAAATTAGAGGACAAACAAATTGTATTTATTCAAGAAAATGTAAAATAATTCACGTTAAAAATAAGATTGAATAGCTTAAAATTGTATCTTTGGTTGTTTTTCAGGTATCTCCTATATCTAACTTAGATGTATGAAGAATACGATAAAACGCTTTACTTGTAGAAATCTCAAAAACGCTATTACTCATAAATTTACGCTAAATATTTAACCTATCTATCAAAATATGAAAACAATCAAAGGTCCTGCGATATTTCTCGCACAGTTTATGGGCGATGCTGCTCCGTTTAATTCTTTTCCAAGTATATGTAAATGGGCATCAAGTTTAGGATTTGTAGGAGTACAAATTCCTACTTGGGACGGTCGTTGCATAGACTTACAAAAAGCAGCAGAAAGCAAAACCTACTGCGATGATTTTAAAGGTATTGCCAAAGAAAATGGCTTAGAAGTTACAGAACTTTCCACACACTTACAGGGGCAGTTAGTAGCGGTTCACCCAGCTTATGATGCGATGTTTGACGGTTTTGCTCCCGCAGAAGTTCGCAACAACCCTAAGGCTCGCACTGATTGGGCAGTGCAACAACTCAAATGGGCAGCAAAAGCAAGTGCTAACATGGGCGTAAAAGCACACGTAACTTTCTCAGGTGCGCTCATGTGGCATACGATGTATCCTTGGCCACAAAGACCCGCAGGATTAGTAGAAACAGGATTTAAAGAGTTGGCAAACAGGTGGTTGCCTATTCTCAATGCTTTTGACGAAGTAGGCGTAGATGTTTGCTATGAAATACATCCCGGCGAAGATTTGCATGACGGAGTTACCTTCGAGAGGTTTTGGGAAGCTACGGGCAAGCATAAGCGAGTTAATATGTTGTATGACCCAAGCCACTATGTTTTACAGCAATTAGATTACTTAGCCAATATTGATATTTATCACGAATTTATCAAAATGTTCCACGTCAAAGACGCAGAGTTCAATCCTACGGGAAGGAGTGGCGTGTATGGAGGCTATCAGGACTGGGTAAATCGTCCCGGACGTTTCCGCTCTCTGGGCGATGGGCAGGTAGATTTTAAAGCCATTTTCAGTAAACTCACCGCATACGATTACGATGGCTGGGCTGTGCTGGAGTGGGAATGTTGCCTTAAACACCCCGAGGATGGTGCCAAAGAAGGCGCAAAATTCATCAAAGACCACATTATCAGAGTAACAGAAAAAGCATTTGACGACTTTGCGGGAAGTGGAAGCGATGAGGCTTTTAATAGAAAAGTATTAGGAATTTAGTATTTTCAATCACTTTACCTTTGTCAAAGGGCTAAAACTTTGACAAAGGTATTATATCCTAATGAACCCACCTTGAAAATTATTTCTGACGAAGAACTGCAAGCCATTAATAGAGCCATTCTCCTCAGATATGGCATGGACTTTAATAACTATGAGCCTCACTCCTTTAAAAGGCGACTGAGTAGAGCTTTGCAAAAATTTGGCATAGACAATATTTACGACCTCTGGAAGCAAATCCTCCGAGATAACAACCTTATTTTCAAATTAGTAGATGAAATTACCGTAGGTCTTACCGAACTTTTTCGCAACCCTACCCTTTGGCAGTTTTTGGGCAAGGATATTTTACAAAAATACTCCTCGAGTAACTCACTAACTATCTGGCATGCGGGCTGTTCTACGGGAGAGGAGGTATATAGCATGGCAATCGTTTTGTACGAATTAGAACTTCTTTTTAGGACAAAAATTTGGGCTACAGACCTCAGTGGACAGGCTATTCTTACCGCAGCCAAAGGCACTTACTCTGAAGATATTTTTGCTCAGTTTTGTAAAAATTATCACCACTATGCCCCAGAAAAAGACTTGAGGCAATATTTTTTTAGAACACAAGACCAATGGCAAGTTTTTCAAACGCTTAAAAATTCTATTACTTTCCAACAGCATAACTTGGTCAAAGATGAGGTGCATGGCAGTTTTGATTTGATATTTTGCAGGAATGTGATGATATACTTTGATGAGGTACTGAAGATGAAGGTATTAGAGAAATTTTATCAGGCACTCAAAGAAGATGGCTATTTTATTATTGGTTACTATGATGCCTTACCCACTCAGCACCAAGACCTTTTTGAAGTGTACGATGCAGCAAATAAAGTTTTCAAAAAGAAAAAATTAGCTTAATCCTTCATCAGCTTAGGCAGCCAAGTAACCAATTCAGGGAAAGTTATCATCAAAATAAGCATGACTATTTGAATGAGAATAAAGGGAATGATACCTCTATACATCTGATTGGTGGTTACCTCTGGCGGGGCAACGCCTTTGAGATAAAACAGAGAAAATCCGAAAGGAGGTGTAAGGAAAGAAGTTTGTAAGTTCATAGATACCAAAATAGCAATCCACATCAGGTTCATGCCGTATTTGGCAAAAATAGGCGTTACTACGGGAATGAAAATGAAAATAATTTCTATAAAATCTATAAAAAAGCCAGCAATAAAAATAGCCACCATAACAAATGCCAAAAAGCCATAAGGACTCATTTCTAAGTGTTCTATAAAGCTAATGAGTGCCTCATCGCCTCTTATCCCTCTGAAAACCAAACCAAATGCTGTTGCACCTACCAAAATAATAAACACCATAGAAGTAAGCCAAGTTGTTTCTCTCATGACCTCTTGCAAGACTTTTAAAGTTAGTCGCTTCTCGAGCAGGGTAAGCAAGGTTGCCATAAATGCCCCTACTCCTGCTGCTTCGGTAGGGGAAGCAATACCTGCAAAAATAGCCCCCAAAACTGCCAATACTAAAATCATTGGTAAAATAAAGGCACTAAGTACTCTTTTGGCAAAGCCTGCCCCTCTGAAAACTTTGAGTTCCTCGTCTGGAATAGCTGGGGCTAAGTCTGGTCTGAAAAAAGCAATCCCTATGACATATAAAAGATACAAAACAACTAAGCTCACGCCTGGAATAACTGCTCCCATGAACAAATCTCCCACAGATACATTCATTACACTTCCTAACAAGACCAACACCACGCTTGGAGGAATAATCTGTCCTAAGGTCCCTGATGCGGCAATCGTTCCCGTAGCTAAGGCAGGAGAATAACCTCTTTTAAGCATAGCAGGTAGGCTGAGCAAACCCATAGTAACCACCGTTGCCCCTACTACTCCTGTAGAAGCTGCCAGCAAAGCTCCTACTAAGACTACTGCCACTGCTAACCCCCCTCTTAACTTCCCAAGGAGTAATGCCATAGTATTTAAAAGTTTTTCTGCGATGCCAGACCTCTCCAGCATAACTCCCATATAGATAAACAGAGGTACAGAGATAAGTACATAGTTGGTCATAGTGCCGTAGATTCGCAAAGGCAAAAGATTAAACAAATCCAAGCCAAAGGTGAAAAATCCAAAAATAATAGACACCCCTGCCAGCGTAAAAGCAACAGGAAAACCTAATAATAAAAGAATAAACAGAGTAATGAAAAGAAGCAATGCGACCATAATGAATACTTTGTTCCCACAAGTTTAAGCAAAAGGAGCGGGTTTTTAGCAAGAATTTTTCAAGATATGTTGAATTATCTTTTCAGAATGGACGATAGAATTTTCTATGAACCACTTATTGGTTTCCATGCCACCACAAACTACCCCCGCCAAATATACTCCTTGCTGATTACTTTCTTGGGTTTCGCTATTGTAGGCTGGGTAAAGTTGTGCTGTATGAGTGATTTCTACGCCTGCCATTTTTAATAACTCAAAGTTAGGTAAGTAGCCCGTCATCGCTAAAACAAAATCATTTTCTATGGTCATCAGCCCCTCTGGTGTTTTGAGGTCTATTTCTCGCTCTCTGATTTCTGTAATTTCTGAATTAAAATATGCTTTGATGCTACCCTCTTTGATGCGGTTTTCTATATCAGGACGTACCCAGTATTTGACGCTTTTACGAATTTCTGGTTCGCGAATCACCATAGTAACTTCCGCTCCTTTTCTATATGTTTCCAAAGCGACATCAACCGCTGAGTTTGCCGCTCCTACTACCGCAATCTTTTGAAAAGCGTAAGGATGTGGCTCGTCGTAATAGTGCTTGACTTTGGGCAAATCTTCTCCTTTGACCCCTATCAAATTTGGTAAATCATAAAAACCGGTAGCTAACACTATATTTTTGGCTTGATAAGAGTTTTTTGAGGTATGTATTTCAAAAATAGGTCTTTCAGAACCTTGTAAAGGAATTTTTTTTATGCTTTCTACTTTTTCGTAGAGTTTTAAGTTGAGCTTCCAACTGCTTGCTACTCTACGATAGTAGTCTAAGGCTTCTCTACGCGTAGGTTTATCGCCGTGCGAAATAAAAGGTACGCCTCCTATCTCTAAGCGTTCGGAAGTAGAAAAGAAAGTCATATTGATAGGATATCGATAAATAGAATTGACTAAACAACCCTTTTCTACAATTATATAATCTAATTTTGCCTTTTTAGCTTCTATGCCGCAAGCCAGTCCGATGGGACCGCCCCCTATGATAAGCAAGTCATACATTTTCATAGTTTAAGTACATTGCAAATTAAGTTTTTTTAAATTTTATATGCTTATTATTACAACTGTTATAGTGTCGATTAAGTTTGCTTCTGGCTTTTTGAGTAATTGATTTTGATTTGTTTATCGTTACGTTTTTGGACAATATGTGGTTAAGTAACTCAACGATTATAAGCGTTCTTTTAATCTCGTAGCAGTTCCACTGTGGAGAATAATCGCTTTATAGTAAATCATAAGAACATAATCATCAAACTCCTGTTAGGAATGTAACTAATTGATTATTAAATTTATGTGTCGTCCATAACGGGACTTTGATAAACCTATTTGATTACTATTTACTGCAAAGCTGTCGTGCCTACGGTAATGAATAAAAAAAGTTTATTTTTGTTGAATTACTTATAGCACACTTTGGGGGCTGGGTACGTAGTAGAAAGAAATGCTATTTTGAGAAGAATTTGAACCTTATCTTGATTAGTAAAAGTTTTTAATTTTCTTTTTCTCTTTTTTACTTTAATCATTTCCATTTTCAAAAAAACTTGTTAAATTTGCAAGTCATATAGTTTATATGGTTAAAATGCTGAGATAGCAAAATATCATTTAATAACCTAACTATCAAACTATTTAACTATTTTTCGAAAAAAGTAACTCATCACTTATAACTCATAACTCTGAAAATGTCGTCATTAGCAAAGACTTATAACCCGAGAGAAGTAGAAGATAAATGGTATGCCTATTGGCTGGAGAAGAAATTTTTTGCTTCAAAACCTAACCCTAACAAAGAGCCTTATACGATTGTGATTCCCCCGCCCAACGTTACAGGAGTACTTCACATGGGACACATGCTTAACAACACGATTCAAGACATCTTGGTTCGTAAGGCACGTATGGAAGGCAAGGAGGCTTGTTGGGTGCCAGGAACTGACCACGCTTCTATCGCTACAGAGGCGAAGGTGGTGCAAATGCTCAAAGAAAAAGGCATTGAAAAAAAGGACATTACAAGGGAAGAGTTTTTAAAATATGCTTGGGAGTGGAAAGAAAAATATGGAGGAATCATCTTAGAGCAGTTAAAAAAGTTGGGTGCTTCTTGCGATTGGGACAGAACAAGGTTTACTATGGAAGATGCACTTTCAGAGCAGGTTATTAAAGTTTTTGTGGATTTGTATAGAAAGGGACATATCTATCGCGGCGCAAGAATGATTAACTGGGACCCACAAGGCAAAACCGCCCTTTCTGACGATGAGGTCATTTATAAAGAAACCAAATCAAAACTGTACTATGTAAAGTACAAAGTAAAGCAAGAAAACCTGTCAGGTCTTCAGCACCTTACAGGTTTAGAAGAGGAATATCTGACCATTGCCACCCAACGCCCTGAAACTATTATGGGCGATACCGCAGTTTGCGTCAATCCTAATGATGAACGCTACAAACACTTGAAAGGCAAAAAGATAATAGTCCCTTTGGTAAATAGAGAAGTGCCTATCATCTTTGATGAGTATGTAGATATGACCTTTGGTACGGGAGCTTTGAAAGTTACCCCTGCTCACGACATCAATGATTACAATTTAGGTTTGAAACACAACTTAGAAGTCATTGATACGCTCAATGATGATGGAACTCTGAGCGAAGCGGCGCAAGTTTTTGTAGGCACAGAACGCTTCAAGGCACGTAAGTTAGTAGCAAAAGCATTAGAAGAGCAAGGTTTAATTGTTAAAGTAGAAGAATATACCACCAATATCGGCTATTCAGAGCGTACAGATGCGGTAGTAGAGCCTAAAATCTCTACGCAGTGGTTTGTAAAAATGACAGACTTGACCAAACCCGCTTTAGAAAATGTGATGAATGACAACATCAAACTGCACCCGTCCAAGTTCAAAAATATGTACCGTTCTTGGATGGAAAACGTCAGAGATTGGTGTATTTCTCGCCAACTATGGTGGGGGCATCGTATCCCTGCATGGTACTTGCCTGATGGTACTCTCGTCGTTGCCCATAACGCCGAAGAAGCTCTTGAACTTGCCAAACAAAGCACTAATAACTCAGAACTAACCATCAACGATTTGGTTCAAGATGAAGACGTGTTAGATACATGGTTTTCCTCTGGACTTTGGCCCATAGCTGTTTTTGATGGGCTTTTAAACCCTGATAACGAAGATATTAAATACTACTATCCTACCAATGATTTGGTAACAGCCCCCGAAATTCTATTTTTCTGGGTGGCTCGTATGATTTTGTTTGGTTATGAATACAGACAAGAAAAACCTTACTCTAATGTCTATCTAACAGGTATAGTCAGAGATAAACAAGGTAGAAAAATGTCCAAATCTTTAGGCAATTCACCTGACCCCATAGAACTCATAGAAAAATACGGGGCAGACGGAGTAAGAACGGGTATGCTTTTTAGCTCGCCTGCGGGGAACGACTTGCTTTTTGATGAAAAACTCTGCGAACAAGGACGCAATTTTACTAATAAAATTTGGAATGCGTTTAGATTGGTGCAAGGCTGGCAAGTAGTTGAAACAGACGAAGAAGACACTGGAAATACCACCGCCGTCAAATGGTTTGAGGCTCGCATGAATGATGCCCTCATTCACTTGGAAGAACACTACGCCAACTACCGCATTTCTGATGCCCTGATGACCGTTTACAAATTGGTTTGGGACGACTTCTGCTCATGGTATTTGGAAATGATAAAGCCTGAATATCAAGGTGAGGGTAAACCTTCTTTGATAGATAAAAATACTTATGGAGCTACCATTTCTTTCTTTGAAAATCTTTTAAAAATCCTTCACCCTTTCATGCCTTTTATTACCGAAGAACTGTGGCATGCTCTGAAAGAAAGAGGTGAAAATGAGTGTATTATCGTGGCGGAATACCCACAGCCAAAAAAACAATACGTTGCTTTTGAGAAAATCATCAGCGAAGGGGAAATTGCTTTTGACATAGTTCGTCAAATCCGAGAAATGCGAAACAGCAAGGGAATGTCGCCCAAAGAGGAAGTAATCCTTTACATCAAAACACACAGCAAGGCAATTTATAATCGTTTTAAGCCGATTATCAGGAAGTTGGCAAATCTCTCAGCGATTAGTTTTACCTCTCAAAATATGCCCAAGTCCTTCAACTTCGTAGTGAAAGGAGATGAGTTTTTTATCCCTTTGAAAATCAATGTAGCCGAGGAAAGAGCAAGGATAGAAAAAGAACTCGAGTACAATGAGGGTTTCTTAGAATCAGTAAACAAAAAATTGGGCAATGAAAAATTTGTGCAAAATGCCAAACCCGAAATCATAGAGAACGAACGAAAGAAAAAAGCAGATGCAGAAGCCAAAATCAAAGCACTAAAAAAGGCTTTGGAGGGCTTGAGGTAGAGGCTAAAATAAATCTGAACTGAATGTATAACAAAAAGGACTTAATTGCCCTTTGGGAAAAAGAAAAAAACGCTTACCAAGAAAAAGAAATTGGGAGCGGAGTACAACTTTTTGTCAAAAAAATATTGCAATCAGAGGAAATTTTTAACCTCAAAGAAGCCAATCTTTCTACCTCTGAAAGTGAGCGGAAATACGAGTTCTTGGAAGAAAGTAGCAAAAAGCAAAAGCGGGCAGATGTAATTATTTATATAGACAGTCAGGTCGTAATTCCTATGGAAATAGAACGCTATGGGAATATTGAGGCAGGAGAAAAACAGTTGTTTGACTATCAATTAGTTTGGGATAAAAAAACAGGCATTCTTACCGATGGCAACGAATGGCGATTCTACGTAGGAAAAATACTCATTCGCACTTTTTACCTTTCAACTATTTTTGAGAAAACGGAGGAGTTTTTAGTTTTTTGGAAAGAATATATCCAGCCGATAAACTACTATCTTAATTTTTTCCAAGAGGCTAACAAAGAGGCTACTGAAGAGGATTTGAATGTGGAGGCGCACCGACAAAACTTTTTTAAAGACATCACTACGCTGATTAATAGCTTTCAACACAAGCTAAATCTGAAAGGATACTTTGATTCTATCCAAACTACCTCTATCACAGGAAAGACAGGAGAGGGACAAGCCTTGAAACAAGCCATAGAACTTACCTATTCCTATATTATTCAGTTTATCTTGTATAAAACTTTGGCTGACAACGAGTTTGGTACTTTCAAATCAGATTTTCAGCAAAGGATAGGTCGCATAGAAAAAAACTTACGCACTGAAAATTTCAGTGATATTCTCACCGTTACCAAATTTATTAGCGAATTGGTTTCCAAAAATGTCTATCGTCCTTTTAAAAGTGAGCAGGAAATCATTAACCAAACGCTGAACGAAATTTTAGCAAAACCTACCAATGAATTGGCAGACGTAACGCCTTGGCTCGATATCTTTGTTTTCATCAAGCGTTATTCCTTTGCTAACATTCGCAATGAAATTTTTGGTTTTATCTATGAAAACTATCTCAAACAGCTTTATAATGAGAATCTCGGACAGTACTTTACTGCCCCTGAGGTAGTGGATTTTATGCTTGATGAATTGGGCTATCATGGGAGTGAATTAGTCAAAAACAGTAAAAAAGACCAAATTTCTATCATTGACCCTGCTTGCGGAAGTGGAACATTCTTGTATAGTGCGGTTCGCAACCTCATAGAGAGCCTCCCCAATGAAACCAAAGAGGACTCTGACCTCATAGAAAAACTCATCACTGAAAATATTTTTGGCATTGATGTTTCAGAGTTTCCCCTTTATTTGGCTGAGATGAGTATCATTATGCGAATGTTGCCACTGATTCTCAATGAGGACTATACCAATGTATTAGACAAGAAAATCAAGGTTTTCAAGACTAAGGATAGTATTGCAGAGTTTTTGGACACCGCGGTAAAAAATACTATTTACGATGTGCAGAAACAGATAGCCAAGAACAAAGGGCAAGGTGTATTGAATTTTGGCGACCTTAATTTAGGCTATAAAAGTCATGTCAGAGATGAAGATGATTTAAAAAATCTAAAACGCAGTTTAGAAAATCAAGAAAATCCTACTATAGAACGCTATCGTTTTGACTATGTGATTGGCAACCCGCCTTATATTTCTTACAATGAGAGTTCGAGCAGAGGCACTTTGTTTTTTCAATTTATCAAAGAAGGTAAGGTAAAACTCAACGATGTTTATGGAGTAAACCTGCATAGCGTTCCTGAAAATCCGAAAGGTTATCGTCCAAATCCTAACCTATATGCTTTTTTTATTGCTTTGGGTTTAGGTTTGCTCAAAGATGGTGGGAAATTGAGTTTCATCGTACCTCAAACCTTGCTTACTGCGGGGGATTTAGACGTAATTCGTTATCACTTAGCACAGTTCACTACCATTGAAAAAATAGTTATTATTAATAGTCAGCTATTTACGGATAGAGGTTTAAAGCAAAACTATACAGTAGCTACTTCTAATTTGATTTTCATGGTGAAAAAACAAATGCCTTTTACGCACAGGCAAAACAAAGTAGAAGTTACTTATCATCCTGAAAAAGAAATTGTTATAGGAGAATGTATTGCACAAATCAAAAATCCTCAAAACAAACAAGTCAGAAGATTTGAGATTACACAAGCCGAACTCTTGCGAAATGTAAAAAATTGGAATTTTCTCAAATTAGACCAAGAAGCACAAGCTTTCTATCAGGCTTATTTTCAAGAAAGTACAGGAATGGAAATCTATTACAAACACGAGTTGGCAAAGGAACTTTTTAATGATTCGTTCTATTTTGATGGGGGCTACATGGTCATGGAGAAAGAAGCATTAGCCGAACCAGAAGTAGGGGTAATAAACTACGAAATTGCCAAGATAGATGAAAAAAAAATACAAGTACCAGAAAATAAGCGATATATCCCTAATAAAAGAGCAGGCAATAACGGACTTACTATCAAACTACGCCAAGCAAGTCAAGGGTATATGCTCTTAGATAGCCCCTATAAGATAGTCTGGTCAACCAGAAATCCAAAGCAATTTCACTTTACAGAAAGACCACTCATTTGGGCAAATAATCGCTTAGGTGGAATTGGGAGTAGCAATAAATCAGAATTATTATTTTTATTTTCCTTGCTCAATTCCTCACTTAATCAATTAATAATCAAGCAGTTTTTGAAATTAGAAGGAGAAAAAGATTTGCTCTTACAGGTCAATTTTGTAAAAGAATTTCTAAGAGTTCCTACCTTTTTATTGCAAAAGCAAACTTCCTTTTTAAAAAAAGAAATCATAGAAAAAACTGAGCAACTTTTATCCTTAGAACGAGTCAAACTCTCTGATTTAGTTGATTTTTCTAATGTCTTAGTGCAAAAATTTGATAGTTTAGAAGTGGAAGGTAATTTGCTTTTACTGAAAAGCGAAGGGAAAACTACGCCATGCAATATCAAAAAAGACCAACATTTAGTAGAAAAGTTTGCCAAAGAAAATACAGGAAATATCACTTTGAAAAGTTTAAAAAATGTAGTTTTGACAGATGAAAACGGGCAAACCCAACTCAAAAAAGAAATAGATGACTTGGTTTTTTGCTTGTATTTCAATGTGCAACTTGCTGATTTAGAGAAAAATAAGCATTATCAATACTTGCAAAATGCAAAGAAATAAAGCACTTGGACAAACATTCACAGATACAAGTATCGTGAGGTTCATGCTTGATGAAATGGCTTACTGTGGCAAGGGAAAAATCATAGATAGCAGTTGTGGGAATGGTGCTTTTTTAGTGGAAAT
>NZ_FONY01000012.1 GCF_900113045.1 Thermoflexibacter ruber | reverse complement strand
ATGGAGATAAGGGTTATATTACTGCACTAAAAGAAGAATTTGCAGAAAGAAACTTGCACTTAATCACTAAGTTAAGAGCTAATATGAAGAAAAATCAAGTATTAACAGAACCACAAGCCTATTATTTAAGGCATAGAGGATTGATAGAAACTGCTTTCGATGTACTTAAAAATCAACTAAATATAGAACATTCAAGGCACAGAAGCCCTAAAAATTTTCTTATTAATTTGCTGGCAGGCTTAATTGCTTATACATTTTTGGAAAAAACACCAAACATAAAAGCATATCCACAAAAATTAGAGGACAAACAAATTGTATTTATTCAAGAAAATGTAAAATAATTCACGTTAATACTCATACCCAAGTAACCTTTGCAGGAGCCAAAAGCACGGCTTTTTACGCTACAAATGGACAAATTAATCAATTGTTAGGAGATAGAACGAATATAGGCGGGCTAAGACAGCGGGAGTCCTCTTTTACTAACCAAACCTTATCACTACCTCCGCAGAGTAGTTTTTATCTTTTATCTGATGGATACATAGACCAGCCCAATAAAGACAGAAAACGATTTGGTACAAAAAACCTTCAAGAACTTCTTCAGGCTATCAAAGAGTTGCCTTTTCGACAGCAAGAAGCAAAGATTTTAGAAAGTTTACATCTACATCAAGGCACAGAGGAGCAGAGAGATGATATATCTGTGATTGGCTTACAGTTATAGCATAGCATTGCTTAGCGGCAACCTGCCTGATGAAACTTGTCTGTATAATAGATAATAAAATCTGCGATACTCCTATCGTCGACAAAACAAACAGTGTAGTCGGCAAATGCTCTCTGCTCCACAAAATACCAAAGTCCTTCCTTGTCTGCATTGAGAGGACTACTTTCCTTGTAAACAATCAGTTTTGCTCTGTAATCATTCTCAGGCTCCACATAGACCAAGTAAGTCGCTCTGCGTCTATCCTTCTCTATGTAAATCTGTCCATAAATATCACAAGGGTTAATTGTTTGCTTATTATTTTTATCTTTAATCTTATGCTCTTTTAGAAAAATAGTAGTATTCTTTGCAGACTTAGCAATATTTGTGAGTTTTTCATAAGGATATGAATAGATTTGTACTAAGATTAGCCAAATATTGAAAATCAAACTCATTATCATCTTATATATCAGGTAATTTTATGAAAGCTATTGCCTAAGTTTTCTCTGTCTTTTGATGCCTTATTTTGCATCTATGAGCAAATGATTAGATAAACTTTTGACTTTAACAAAGACAAGTGCCTACAAAATATTATATTTGTAAAGCAATTTTTCCAAATTAATACAGTTTTTTTACATTTCATAAAATTAAACGAAGTATTGACAAAATAGTTAGTAAATAGATATGATGAAATTCATAGACCCGCATATACATTGTGTATCAAGAACAACTGACGACTATGAGGCTCTTCGCCAGGCCGGTGTAGTAGCTGTGATTGAGCCTGCCTTTTGGCTGGGACAGCCACGTACAGAAGTAGGAAGTTTCAAAGACTATTTTAGTACGCTCATAGGCTGGGAAAGATTTAGAGCAAGTCAGTTCGGAATTAGACACTATTGCACTATCGGACTGAACTCCAAAGAAGCCAACAATGAAGCCTTAGCAGAGCAAGTCATGGAGATTCTTCCTTTGTATATTTACAAAGAGGGAGTAGTCGGCGTGGGCGAGATAGGCTATGATGACCAAACTGCCTTAGAAGATAAATACTTTCGCTTGCAGTTAGAGTTAGCCAAAGAAGCAAATCTACCTGTACAAATACACACTCCGCATCGCAACAAAAAAGTAGGTACAAGTAGAAGTATGGACGTTTGTATAGAACACGGTATTGCACCTCAGATGGTCATCATAGACCATAACAACGAGGAGACTGTCAAAGAAACCTTAGACAGAGGCTTTTGGGCGGCATTTTCTATTTACCCAAGTACCAAAATGGGTAATGAGCGAATGGTAGAGATAGTAAAGAAATATGGCTCAGAACGTATTTTTATCAATAGTGCGGCTGATTGGGGTATTAGCGACCCGCTTGCTGTACCAAAAACTGCCCAACTCATGGCAGAAAGAGGCATTTCAGAAAAAGATATTCATCTGGTTTGTTATCAAAATGCCTATGATGCTTTTGCCCAAAGTGGACAAATGCACGAAAGTGATTTTATAGTAGAAATAGACCAAAGCCAAAGATTTAATGGCAACTCTGTGCTGCGCGGTGGTAGAGACCCCAAAATAGAAAAGTTAGATAGCAAAATTATTAAGTAGCTATCTTTTTATGATTTTAAAAAATGCGAAAAGATTGCTTGTTGGTAAAAAGATATATAATTTTGCAGTCCAAAAATCTACACGACCTCGTAGTTCAATGGATAGAATAGAAGTTTCCTAAACTTTTGATATGGGTTCGATTCCCGTCGAGGTCATTTCCCTCAAAAAGTTTATCCTACAACTAACCCCTAAAGGTTTTGCATACCTTTGGGGGTTAATGTTTCGATTATGAAAAATTTATGGCTTAATTTTGATGAAAACTAACTTTGTGTTAGTAGATTTTGTTGATAGTAATATATAATTGGATTAGCTTATGTTGTTTAATAGAACCGTTATCAATATAATAAGCGTATTAGCAATCGCCTTGTTTTTAGCATGGATATTCTCGGATATTGTAGCCTATATATTGATTTCCATAGTTTTAGCCTCTATCCTCAAACCTCCCGCAGATTATCTAAGCCAAATCCATATCGGAGGATACAAGATGCCAAGAGCTATCGCTATTTTGATTTCCTTCGGGATTTTAGTGGGCATCATCTCCCTATTTGTGCTACTTTTCATTCCCTTAATCAGTGAACAAATCAAAGTCATCTCTTCGTTAGATTATAATGAATTACTCAAACGTGTTTCTAAACCTCTACAAAACATCGAGAATATCTTAATTAAAAACAAATTAGTCAATAAATCTCCTAATTTTATCATAGATGCTATACGCGGGAACATTAGTTCTATTTTTGATAAATTACAGATTGGTAATATCATATCAGCTACAAGTAGCGTATTCATAGGCGCACTGGCAGTCATTTTTATTACTTTTTTCTTTTTATTTGACAGGGGCATTATTCGCAAAAACTTGATTGCCATGATTCCGAACAGATATTTTGAGGTAACTATCAATGCAGTGTATAAAATAGAAAGATTATTGGCTAACTATCTGCTAGGCTTATCTTTGCAGATGTTATCTATTTTCACGATTATTTCCTTTGGATTAATTATCGCCGATGTAAAGTATGCTATCACTATGGGACTTTTTGCTGCTATGGTTCACCCTGTTCCTTTTGCAGGACCTTTTACAAGCACCTGTTTTGGCTTAATCGTTGGTACTTCTATCGCTCCCTCTGAAATGTTCGAGAATGGGGGATACGTATTTTTTATTACTAAGATTTTAATCGTATATGGATTTACTTACTTAACTGACAACGTACTTCTCCAACCCTTGATATTGTCTAAGAGTGTGAAAGCACACCCTTTGGAAATCTTTTTGACTGTATTCGCAGGGGCTTCCTTAGCAGGAATTGTAGGAATGATAGCCGCTATACCCGTTTATACTATTATCAAAGTATCGATTGCAGAAATGCGTAGAGGGTACAAACAATACAAAATCTTTAAAAAAGCCACCTAAGCATATTCTTGCATTAAAAAATACCAATACTGATGAACATAAAAATACAATTACCTAAACAAATTCATGTCTAATTGCAGAGGTCTGTTTAGTTTCTCTTCCAAAGTAATAAAGGTTTCTGTTCGCTCTATTCCATTAACTCTCTGAATCTTATTATGCAATACATCTAAAAGATGGCTAGTGTTTTTACAAATAATCCTGGCAAAAATACTGTAAGCACCCGTAGTATAATGCAGACTAAGAATCTCTGGTATTTTAGAGAGTTCTTCTGAAACAGGCTCGTACAAAGAACTCTTTTGTAGATAAATACCTAAAAAAGCAGTAATGTCATATCCTAACTTATGAAAATCTATGTCCAGCGAAGCCCCCCTGACTACTCCCATCTTTTCTAACTTCTTCATCCTAACATGAACTGTACCTCCAGATACATTAATTTTCTCTGCAATTTCCGTGTAAGGAGTTTTGGCATCTTTCATTAGCTCCGCCAAAATTTGAATATCTGTGTTATCGATTTCTAAATTTTTGTCCATTTTAAAATAGTATTTTATGAATTTTTTAACAAAAAGCACAACTTATTAGAAAAATACGAAATTTTTAAAAAAATATTTAGAATGTTTGCAAAAAACAATTCGTTTTTTTAATTTTGTATCGTCAAATACATTACAATGTAGGGTGATGAAATTTGGCAGCCATGCCCTCCTGTCTCGGGGGTGGAGAGTTTAGGATAAACCTAACTCAAAGAGTGAGCTAATGGTTTACTATTGCATAGATAGTGCTAACTCACCTTTTGAAGGGCTAACTACTCCGTGAAGGTTCGAGTCCTTCCCCTACAGCAAAAAATGCAAGCTTTTTTCACACATTGCTAAATTATATACGCACAGTGAAATTTATGCAAACTTTTTAAAAAAAAGCCAAAAAATTTGCAAAAAATATATCTATTTTATGTGTTGTTTATTGGTTAAAGTTGAAAAAGGGTGTGCATATTGAGCATACCTTTTTTAGTTATGTTTTAATGTTTTGATAAACAATTACTTGTAAGTTTTAGCTATTCATTTTTTTGCATGTTTTCTTAGCTTAATTCTATTTTTAGAAAATGCTTTTTTTGATTTTTAATAATTAAACACTCTTTTTTTTGATAAAAATAAAATTTTTTAAAATTTTATTTGAAAAATTTGCAAAATTAAACAACCCTTTTTAACTTTGTACTAACAATAAAACAGACAAGTAGGGAAAAGAGGAAGACTAACAATAAAAAGTCTGAAGGTTCGATACCTTCTCCTACATCAAGAGAATGTCTATTTTATGCGTTGTTTATTGGTTAAGGTTGAAAAAGGGTGTGCATATTGTGCATACCTTTTTTGTTTGAAAGCATTGACAATCTAAAAACCTAACAACTATACTGTAGGGTGATGAAATTTGGCAGCCATGCCCTCCTGTCTCGGGGGTGGAGAAGCTGGGATAAATCATAAAGGAAGTGAGATGAGTCCTTAACAGAACATCTCACTGCTTTTGCGACTAACTACTCTGTGAAGGTTCGAGTCCTTCCCCTACAGCTCATCATTTTGGAGTAAAATAAAAAAAAGAGGAATAAGTATCTTATCCCTCTTTTTTTATTTCTTCTGCAAATATCAAGTTTCAGACCTACTAAGCCTCCTCCTCTTGCATTTCCATTTCTGGGAAGCCTTCGCTTTCATCTTCTACCTCGCGTTTTTGATTTTCTTCATCTTTCAGTTTTGATTCTTCTCTGTCTTTCTTTCTCTCCATCAAGCCGTCTTCTATGGCTTTACCTATATAGGAAGTAATGAGAGCAATAGACTTGAAAGCATCATCGTTACCGGGAATAGGGAAATCTACCAAATCTGGGTCTGAGTTTGTATCTACAATCCCAAAAACAGGAATATTTAAACGCTGAGCTTCTTTTACAGCAATATGTTCACGCTTAATATCTACTACAAACAAGGCAGCAGGAAGGCGGGTTTGTTCTGCCACACCACCAAGAAGTTTATGCAACTTTTCTCTTTCACGTGCTAACATCAAACGCTCTCTTTTTGCCAAGTTGCCATAGGTATCGTCTTTCATCATTTTATCGATACTTGCTAACTTTTTTAGAGATTTTCTGATAGTAGTAAAATTGGTAAGCATCCCACCAAGCCATCTCTCCGTTACAAAAGGCATTTTAAGACGAGCCGCTTCAGAAGCTACGATTTCCTTTGCTTGCTTCTTAGTAGCAACAAACATGATTTTTCTACCTGAGCGTACAATCTTCTTGATAGCGTCTGCTGCTGCTTCCAAACAAACCAAAGTCTTGTTGAGGTCTATGATATGGATTCCATTGCGCTCCATAAAAATATAAGGCGCCATTTTAGGATTCCATTTTTGAGTGAGGTGCCCAAAATGTACACCTGCATCTAATAAATCTTTATATTCTAAATTGGACATACAATTTCTAAGCTAAAAGTATTACTGTAAAAACTTACTGTAAATAAATAAAAGATATTAACGCTTGCTGAATTGGAATCTTCTGCGTGCTTTGCGTCTTCCATACTTCTTGCGTTCCACCATGCGAGAATCTCTGGTAAGGAAACCTTCCCCTCTGAGAACGGACTTAAACTCTGGATTTACCTCGCATAAGGCTCTGGCGATAGCTAAGCGAACTGCCTCTGCTTGACCTTTAAATCCACCACCTTGCACATTGACATTGACATTGTAGGCACCAAACTGATTTGTAACAGCAAAGGGTTGGTTTACAATGATGCGGAGGATTTCTGAAGGAAAATAATCAGCAATATCTCTATGATTAACAGTAATACTCCCATTACCTGCTGACATGTAAATACGCGCTACTGAGGTTTTTCTTCTTCCGATTGTGTTGATTGCTTCCATTATGATAACTTAATTTCTTTAGGTTGTTGAGCGGTATGAGGGTGTTCACTACCTGCATATACATACAAGTTAGTAAATAACTTTCTTCCCAAACGATTCTTAGGGAGCATCATTCTTACAGCTTCTTCCACTAAGCGAGTAGGGTGCTTGGCAAGCACATGCTTAGGAGAGGTGATTCGCTGTCCACCGGGGTAGCCTGTGTGGGTGATAATTTCTTTATCAGTCCACTTCTTTCCTGTGAGCCTTATTTTATCAGCATTGATAATAATTACATTATCTCCACAGTCGACATTAGGGGTAAACGATGGCTTATGCTTACCTCTAATAATTTTGGCAACTTGACTCGCAAGTCGTCCTAAGACTGCAGACTGAGCGTCAATAAGTACCCAATCTTTAGCCACAGAACCTCTGTGTGCCGAGATAGTTTTATAACTTAAACTGTCCATTATTAAGATTTTAAACTAAATATTAAATTTTTTCCAAAATGGAGTGCAAAATTAGTAAGGATATTTTAGAATAGCAAAGTATTTTCTAAAAAAGAAAAGAAAAACTGTAGCTTAAAATTTTTCACTATAATTCATTTTTAATTTAAGCTTTTAAGCATTATAAATTAGACAACTACTCTTTTATTTGTATTTTTTTATTTCTCTGAATTTAACACAGGTTGTAAGTTTACAGATAGGCTTTGACAATGTGCTTGCGAGTGTGGGTTAGCTGTCCGATGTAGCTTTGTTAAGTATCAAGGTAAATGTACTACCTGCTCCAAATTCACTTTCAACGGTAATTTGTCCGCCTTGTGCTTCTATAAATTCTTTGCTTATAGCCAGTCCAAGTCCTGTACCTTCTTTTTTTGTTCCGGGAACTCGGAAATATCGGTCAAATATTTTGTCTTTGTATTGTGGTGCTATTCCCTGCCCAGTGTCCTTTACTGAAAATGAAACTTGTTCTTTGGTTTCTTTAATTGTAAGAAAAATGGTTGAGTTGTCGTAAGAGTATTGTATAGCATTTGAAATCAAATTTGTCAGCACCCAAGCAGTTTTCTCATTATCAGCTTGGATTTTAGAGACTTTGTCCGGGTAACTCAATTGAAACTGTATTTGTTTTTGGTCTGCCTGCGCTTTGGTAGCATTAATAGCATATTGTAGAATTTCTTTTGGGTCTGAGGGCAAAATAGAAAGTTGAATATTACCACTCTCAACCTGTGTCATATCTAATAACTCTCCTGTAATTTTCAGCAATCTATTGGCATCATCTTTTATACTATCTACCAAATTTTTTTGTTCTTCATTCAATTTTCCTACTTGCTCATTTTCCAAAAGTTGTAAACTTAACTTTATGGAAGATATGGGAGTTTTGAATTCATGAGAAATTGTGGCAATAAAATTTGTCTTGGCCGAGTCCAACTCCTTATATTCTGTTACATTATGAAGCAAAATTACATGCCCGACTATTTTTGTTTTTACTTCCCCAGTTGGGATTATTGAGATGTGCTGGACATCTTTTTCAAAATAACTTTCTCTCCCATTTGCAAATATCTTAATTGGCTTTAAGGCATTCTTATCAAATTCATTATCTTTAATATCTTTAATCAATTCTCTTAACAAGTCATTTTTTAGGGCTAAGTCTTTGGACTGAAACCCTATTAACTCGGAGTTTGATAATCCTAAAACGCTATTTGCTTCTTGATTAGCAAAAATAATTTTCAGGTTTTCATCTAATCCAATTACAGGGTCGTGCATTTTGTCAATAAGTGTTTCAACTCTTTTCTTTTCCATCATGAGTTTGGCTACATTGCTGTTGTTATATTCTTCTAATTTTTGAGCCATCACATTAAAGGATTTTGCCAATTCGCCAAATTCGCTGTGGCTTTCAAAATTTACTCTTTGAGAATAATTTTCCTCTGCAATTTGTTTGATACTCTCACTGAGATTCTCAATTGGTTTTGAAATGAAGGCTGGAAATATAAACATCATAAATACTGCAATCAAAAAACAGCAAAATCCTACAAAACCAATATACATAATCGCATTATCAGCAGTTTGATTAGTAGTAATACTTTTTCTTTTAATTGCCTCTAAATTGATTTTGATGATAGAAGTTAAAATTGTCCTCATTTTATTTTCTAAATGGGTATCTGAGGATTTAGATTTAATTCTTTCAAATAATTTTGTTAAGCTAAGTGTTAAATCTGCCTCTCCAATTTCCGTAATATTATTTTGCTGTAATACAAGGTTGTACTCAAACTGTTTCATTAAGGAAGTATCTTGTTTTATTTCATCTAAGAGAATAAGCATATTCTCTGCATACTCAATAGTTACATAGTTGTCCTGAAGAATTTGATGGCTTGCTCTGGAAATAGTATTGACTAAACTAATACTGAGAAGCGTTGATAATATTACTAATATCAATAACAGACCAAATCCAATAGTCAGTTTTGTTTTAGTTTTCATTATAGTTACGAGAAGATTATAATATCAATTTCATTTGAGGTAATTTTTTTCAGTATTTGGTTAAATACATTAGTTGCTAAAATAATGTTTATCAAATTTACACGAGGTTTACCTAAGCAAATGGTAGTTATCTCTCGCTCCCCCGCTTGCTCTATAATTGCTTTGGCGATAGAGTGATTTTGTACTTTAATAATTTCAGCTCCTAATTCAGTTGCAAGTTTGAAATTATTAATAAGATGCCTTTGTTTATGCAAAGGAATGTTGTCTTGAGACTCGGCTGGGGTCTGAACATACATTACGTACCATTTACAATTATAAAAACTTGCTAAGCGAGCCGTTTTTCTGATAACAGTTTTTGCAGATGCTTCGTTGCTACTTATGCAGGCTAACAGTTTTTCTCGTTTTAATAGATTTGATTTAGAAACTTCGGAGTCTACTTTTCTTTCAACTTGCGAAGCTACTTCTTTAAGAGCAAGTTCACGAAGTTGTAAAATATTATCATTTTTAAAGAAGTTTCTAAGTGCAGCTTCAATTTTATCTTTTTTATAGATTTTCCCTTCTATCAGGCGATTTATCAATTCGTCTGCCGTTAAGTCAATGTTTACCACTTCATCTGCTTGAGCCAATACACTGTCAGGAACTCTTTCTTTTACTTCAACACCTGTGATTTCCTTTACTTCTTCGTTCAAACTCTCAATATGCTGAATATTGACTGCTGAGATTACATTGATGCCTGCCGAAAGAATGTCCAATACATCTTGCCAGCGTTTTTCATTTTTGCTGCCTTCAATATTGGTGTGTGCTAATTCATCAACAATTACCACTTCTGGACGAAGATTAATAATTGCTTGAACGTCCATTTCTTCCAACTCCTTGCCTTTGTAAAATAGTTTCCTACGTGGAATGATAGGCAAGCCGTCTAAAAGTTCGTGTGTTTCCTTACGATTATGTGTTTCTATAAAACCAATCTTAACATCTATGCCATTCTTTAGCAGTGTATGAGCTTCTTGCAGCATACGATAAGTTTTTCCTACGCCTGCACTCATGCCGATGTAAACTTTAAGTTTTCCACGTCTTGACTTTTTAATTAGGTCAAGAAAAAGCTGAACGGTTTTATCTTTTTCTGTCATAGAATAAATGTAGGAAGTAAGCTAATCTACTAACCGCATCAGTATCAAACTACAATCTAAAAAGCAAAGCAAAGATAACTTTGCTCTCATTCTTTACTAAATCTGGTCTCCAAGTGCCATTGGGGTCAACAGGTGTTGTAGTCAGACCAGTTGATGAGGTAACACCACCTCCGCCAGCAAAATAACCAACAGATGCATTTCTGTTTATATATTCTAATCTGAATGTTAGACTTTGGTTAGGCATCCAGTCAATATTGGTGCTCATGTCCCATCCTTCAAATTGGTCACCCGGATTGGCACTAAATGGAAACATCCCTTCTCTTTTTGTCGGGTCTTGTGGATTAGGGAGCGGACTCGCCTGACCTGTTGGATAAAGCACCAAATAGCGTCCAGGATTTTTCATCCATCCTCCACCAATTGTCCATGCCAACTTGTTTTTCGCAAACCAAGTACGATTATAAAACATTACACTTAAAAAATATTGAGCTGGTTTATTGGGACTATTATCAAATCCATTCACCCCACCACCTTTTTCAAAACCAATGTCACCAGTTAAAGAAAATGCCATGCGGCTTATCCCCTTGCTTTGAGGTTGGTTTAAGTAACGGTGCAAAACGCTGTTATCTGAATGAAATCTAACTCTGTCAGGTATTCCTGCTGCATCTGTTCCAAAGTAATCGTTGGTAAGTACTTTCCAGTTTCCATTGCTGCTCATATAGGTAATGTTGCCTCCCAAGCCCGGCATTTTATTAAACTTTCCATAACTTTGCCAACCATTAATAATCCAAGGTTCTATTTTCCAGTTTTTATTGGGATGAATTTGGATACGACTACCCACGAAAAACCAAGGCGTATTATCGGAAGTAAATGAAGCTTGATATTCCCAATTCTCTGGTTGATAATAAGAATTTAATCCGATATAAGACATGAACATACCAAAATCAATATTGATGCCATTCCATTTATTAATGTGATAGCCCGCGTATGCTTCACTCAGGTAACGGTACACATTAGCCAAATTATATTGACCTCTATAAGGGCTAAAATCATTTCGCGGAACAACGGTAGAACGTGTGCCAAATTGTGTCATCACTCTGGCTCTTGCATTTCCATAACTTAAATCGCCGCCAAAATGCAATGCTGATAGTTGCAATTCATTGTGTCGTGCCAGCGCTGTTGAACCAACCACTGTATTATCAATTGGGTTGTTAAATGAATAATTGTAGTTGATGTCCATTAAAATACTGGGTGTAAAGTACTTCATATTTTTAAACACAGATGAGTCTCTTCTGTCCGAACCATTTTGCCAGGTTTGGTCTATACCTTCAAAGGGTTCACCCTTTTGTTGTGCCGATACTGTATATGCACAACTCAGTACACCGATTAAAAATGAAGTGTACAAAATACTAAAGCTGCTTTTTTTCATTTATATTATTGTTTTAAAGTTGTTGTTAATTGGTCAAGTTTCAGATTTAATTTCAATACATTAATTTTTTCTGTACCAAATAAGCCGAGCAACGATTTTTCTGATTGCTGTTCAATGATTTGATGGATAGTTGTTTCGCTGATGTTGCGAACTTTAGCTATCCGTTTTACTTGCACCTTTGCGGCTTGAACGGAAATGTGAGGGTCTATACCGCTACCACTTGCAGTTACTAAATCAGAAGGAATTTCATCCTTTTTTATGTCGGGATTGTGAACTAAAAAAGTGTCTATTCGTGCTTGTACTTCTGCTAAGTAGTCAGGATTTGATGGCCCTTTATTACTTCCACCTGAACCTGCTGCATTGTATCCAACTGCGGAAGGTCGAGAATGAAAGTATTTGTCACTCGTAAAACTTTGTCCGACATTTTCATAGAAGCCCGATTCGCTTTTCTTGAAAGAACTATCCTCGGGAGCAAGTTTGGAAATGCCATATACAGTAAGTGTGTAGATGCCACAGAAAAACACTAAACAAACGAGTGTTAAGCGAATGGCTGGTATGATATTATTTTTCATTGTCTTAATTTTTTAGATGAATAGTGAAACTAAAAGGTCAATGGCTTTGATGCCAACAAAAGGCACAATCACGCCACCAAGTCCATAAATAAGTAGGTTTCTGCGAAGCAAGGCACTTGCACCAATAGGCTTATAGGAAACGCCTTTTAACGCCAACGGAATGAGCAATGGAATGATAATGGCATTGAAAATTACGGCTGAAAGAATGGCACTTTCGGGGCTATGCAAGTTCATAATATTTAACCCTTGCAGTGAGGGAATAGCAACTATGAAAAGTGCCGGAATAATGGCAAAGTATTTCGCCACATCATTGGCTATACTGAAAGTGGTGAGTGTTCCCCTTGTCATTAAAAGTTGCTTTCCAATTTCAACCACTTCTATTAGTTTGGTGGGGTCGTTGTCCAAATCCACCATATTACCCGCTTCTTTGGCTGCTTGTGTTCCGCTGTTCATAGCTACGCCCACATCTGCCTGAGCTAATGCAGGTGCATCATTGGTTCCGTCACCCATCATCGCCACCAATCGCCCTTCTGCTTGTTCTTTTTTGATGTAATTCATTTTGTCTTCGGGCTTGGCTTCGGCAATAAAATCATCAACGCCTGCTTTTTCAGCTATAAATTTTGCTGTCAGTGGATTATCACCCGTAACCATTACGGTTTTAATTCCCATTTTTCGCAACCGCTCAAAACGTTCCTGAATACCCGGCTTAATGATGTCTTGCAACTCAATTACCCCAATTACCTTTTCGTTTTCAGAAACCACTAAAGGAGTACCGCCATTGCTTGAAATGATTTTAACTTTTTCGGCTGTTTCCTTTGGGAATGAGTTACCTACATTTTCACACAAGGTTTTTATGGCATCTGCCGCACCTTTTCTAATTCTTGTATTTTCAAAATCAATTCCACTGCTTCTCGTCTCGGCTGTAAACTTTATGAAACGTGGATTTTCAATTTTAAAACTCAGCGGATTTACTTTAGCTAACTCGATGATGGATTTTCCTTCGGGTGTTTCATCACTCATAGAACTTAGCACCACACATTTAATAAAGTGCTTTTCATCAATTCCGTTGGCTGGATAAAAATTGGTAGCTTTTCGATTGCCAATGGTAATCGTTCCTGTTTTGTCTAATAGCAAAACATCAATATCACCTGCTGTTTCTACTGCTTTACCGCTTTTGGTAATCACATTTGCCCGTAAAGCCCTGTCCATTCCGGCTATGCCAATAGCCGAAAGTAAACCGCCAATAGTTGTAGGAATTAAGCATACAAATAATGAAATAAAAGCGGCAATGGTGATTGGAGTATTGGCGTAATCTGCAAAAGGTTTTAACGTAACCGTAACAATGATGAAAACTAAAGTAAAACCTGCTAAGAGAATGGTCAATGCAATTTCGTTTGGTGTTTTTTGTCGGCTTGCACCTTCCACCAACGCTATCATTTTGTCCAAAAAACTCTCCCCTTGCTCGGTGGTAACTTTCACGATTATTTTGTCCGACAAAACCTTTGTGCCACCTGTTACGGAACTTTTATCGCCACCTGCTTCACGTATCACAGGGGCAGACTCTCCAGTAATGGCACTTTCATCAATAGTTGCCAAGCCTTCCACAATTTCTCCATCCATTGGAATGATGTCTCCTGCTTCGCAAAAGAATAAATCACCTTTCTTTAGTTGAGACGATGGAATTATTTGAACTTCATCAGAGTAGATTTTACCTATTGCAGAAACTTTTTTAGCAGGGGTTTCTTCTCTTGTTCTGCGCAAACTGTCGGCTTGTGCTTTTCCCCTTGCTTCGGCTATGGCTTCGGCAAAATTTGCAAACAGCAAAGTGAGCAAAAGAACTAAAAACAAAATAAAGTTATAGGTAAAGCTGCCTTGCGATTTTTCACCCAGCAATATCCAAAGGCAAACAAAGAACATAACTGCTGTTCCGATTTCTACTGTAAACATGACAGGATTGCGGAACATGAGTTTCGGATTTAATTTCATAAAAGACTGTTTGAATGCTTCTTGCATTAAGTCTTTTTGAAATAGTGATGTGTTTTTTTTCATTTTGATAAATTTTAGATTTAACCATTAAGGCATTAAGAAAATTAAGTCTTAATGTTCCTTAACTTCTTATTGGTTTACTTTAATGAGAAATATTCTGCAATGGGACCAAGAGTCAAGGCTGGAAAAAAAGCTAATGCAGCCACAATTGCTATTACCGCAAACACCATCAAGCCAAAGGTTGCAGTGTCTGTTTTGAGTGTTCCATTACTTTCGGGAATGTATTTTTTGCTTGCCAAAATTCCTGCAATGGCCACAGGACCGATAATAGGTAGGTAACGAGCTAAGAGCATCACTAAGCCACAGGCAATATTCCAAAAGGGTGTATTGTCGCCCAAGCCTTCAAAACCGCTTCCATTGTTGGCACTTGATGAAGTAAATTCATACAACATTTCACTAAATCCATGATAGCCCGGATTAGCTAACCAGCCTGCATATTCCGTTGGATTACCGGCATATAAGAAACTGGAAAGAGCAGTACCTACTAAAATCAACAATGGATGCAGCAAAGCGATTATCATAGCAATTTTCATTTCTTTGGCTTCTATTTTTTTGCCTAAAAACTCAGGCGTTCTGCCTACCATTAAGCCACTTATGAATACTGCCAGAATGATGAAAATGTAGAAGTTTAAAAAACCAACACCCACGCCACCATAGAAACAATTTATCATCATGCCTAATAGGGTAAACATTCCGGTTAACGGTGTCATGCTGTCGTGCATAGCGTTTACCGAGCCGTTGCTGGTGCAGGTGGTGTTGATAGCCCAATAAGCAGACGCTGCCGAGCCAAAACGAACTTCTTTACCTTCCATGCTTCCCAATTGCTGTTGAATGCCCATTTGAGTAATGGCTGTATTGCCGTTCATTTCAAAATAGATAGAAGGAATAAGTAGTAACAAAAAGCCAATTGTCATTACCCCAAAAATTGTCCATGCCAATTTTCTTCTTTTCAGCACATAACCCATTGCAAAAACCATTGCCATAGGAATTAAGAAAATGGAGATAGTTTCAACGATATTGGTAAAGTAGCTTGGATTTTCCATCGGATTAGCAGAATTGGGTCCATAAAAACCACCGCCATTGGTGCCAAGTTGTTTTATAGCTACAAATGCTGCTACTGAGCCACGGCTAATTTGTTGTTCTTCTCCTTCTAAAGTTGTAATGGTGTCTTTACCTTCAAAAGTCATGGGTGTGCCGTTAAAGACTAAAAGTGAAGCAACTACCAAAGCCAAAGGCAATAAAATTCTTGTGCAGGCTCTTACGAAGAAGGAATAGAAGTTCCCTAATGTTTCGGAAGTCCTTTCTTTCATTGCCATGAAAACCACTGCACAAATGGCAATACCCGTACCTGCACTGATAAACTGCCAAAGCATCAATATCAACTGTCCCAAATAAGATAAGCCCGTTTCGCCTGAGTAGTGTTGCAGGTTAGTGTTGGTTACAAAACTCACCGATGTGTTAAATGCCAAATCGGCACTCATAGAAGGGTTTGCATCAGGGTTCAATGGCAACCAACTCATGTTGGTAAGCACCAACATGGAGAGAACAAACCACACCACATTTATGGTGAGCAATGCCACTAAATGCTGTTTCCAATTCATTTCCTTGGTGGGGTCAATGCCGCTTAACTTGAAAAAGAGTTTGTCAAGTGGGTTAAAGATTTTATCAAGCCAAGTATTCTCATAATTGAAAATCTTGCCGATATAGCGTCCTAATGGAATTGCCAAGACAACCACTGTCGCATACATTAAGATTATGCCAAGAATTTCTGTGTTCATGTTGTATTGAGTTATGTGAGTTGTAAGATGTGAGAGGTGTGTAGTATAAACTACATTTTACTTTTCACAGACCACACTTCACAGTGTTAAAATTTTTCAGGTTTAAGCAGCACGTAGCACATGTAGCCGAATACTGCAATGGTGATGATGAATAATGCTACCATAGTTTTACATTTTTTCAAACCAGTTAATGGATTTAAACAATAAGGCATAAATCACAATGCCCAAACCGATAAATAATACTGTTGTCATGTTATTTTTTTGATTTGCTAACAACATTTCAATAAACAGTCCAGCATTGGCACGCATCTCATAAAATTTTGATAATAAACAACTTGTATGATTTAAGGGGAAATGGGTAACAAAAAACCCTTTCGTTTTGAAAGGGTCAAACATAGTATTTTGAAAGGGTTTATTATTCCAACCCGTATTCTGACAATTTCCTGTAAAGTGTTGTTAGGGCTATTCCTAAAAGTTCGGCAGTTTTGGTTTTGTTGCCATTGGTATAATTCAATACTTTTTGAATATGCAATTTTTCTGCACTCGCCAATTCAAATGCAGAAAGCGTTTTGCCTTTTTTACTTGCGTTGTCAGCCTTTTGTAATTCAATGGGTAAATGCTCAACCGTAAGTTCATTATCACAAAGAATTACACTACGTTCAATTACATTTTTCAGTTCACGAATATTTCCTTTCCATTGATGCTGTTTCAATGCTTCATAAAAATCAGGTGAAACAGCGTTAATCTTCTTTTTGATTTTAAGAGATGAAATATTGATAAAATGATTGGCAAGGTCTTCAATATCAACCACTCTTTCCCTAAGTGGCGGCAAATGGATTTGAAAGGTGGAAATGCGATAAAACAAATCCTCCCTGAAATGTCCCTGCTCAATTTCTGATTGTAAGTTCCTGTGCGTAGCCGCGATTATGCGAACATTTATTTTGGTGGGTTTGGTTTCTCCCACACGAATGAATTCACCAGTTTCTAAAACCCTTAAAAGTTTGGCTTGCAGTTCCAATGACATTTCACCGATTTCATCTAAGAAAATCGTTCCGTGATTTGCTTCTTCAAAAAGCCCTTTTTGGTCTTTGGTTGCTCCGGTAAATGCTCCTGCTTTGTGGCCGAACATTTCGCTTTCCAATAACTCCTTGCTAAAAGCAGAGCAGTTGATAGCCACAAAGTTTTGTTTACTTCTCGGGCTTGCCTGATGAATGGCCTGAGCAAATACCTCTTTGCCCGTACCTGTTTCACCTGTGAGCAAAACCGTTGTATCAGTAACAGCTACTTTTTGTGCTAAGTCAATAGCTTTTTGTATGGACTTAGATTTACCAATAATCTTGTCAAATGAGTGTTTGTCGCCCAATTGCTTTTCAAGTTGGTGTACTCTTTTGGTTAAATCAACCTTTTCTATTGCCCGATAGAGCAAAGGAATAATTTTGTTGTTGTCATCGCCTTTGGTAATGTAGTCGAAAGCTCCATTTTTGATGGCTTGCACACCGTCAGGAATATTGCCGTAAGCGGTAAGCAGGATGATTTCAGGTAGTTGAAACCTGTCTTTAATTTTCTTGGTAAGTTCAACCCCGTTGCCGTCAGGCAACTTCACATCGCAAAGCACAACATCAATATCATGCTGCTCCAATTTCCTTAGTGCAGTTTTACAGTCACCCGCTTGCAGCACTTCAAACCCTTCCAAGCTGATAATTCTTGTCAGCAGGTTTCTAAGTTTTTCTTCATCATCTATGATTAAAATTCTTCTCAAAATATTCTCGTTCTTTTAATGTACAAAGTTATCATTATTACCGGGTGCATTGGCAAAAAATGGCTCTTTTGCAAAACTTGGGTTGCGGGTTGGGCTTGTGCGGTTTTGCAAAAGTACCATTTACGAACGGATTAATTAATTATTTTAGTGTTCGTGAACTGGCGTTTGTGCGATTGGCTTCAAAAAATTAAAAAAATGTGCGGTAGGGAAATAAAAAATATAGAAGAGTTATTTTGTGTTTCAATACAGATATTCATAAGATTATGTTGTTTCACTAAAAGAACAGAAAACAGAAATCCTTATTTTGATTTAGATACTGTATCTTTGCTACACAATCCAATGAAAATAATGAAACAAATCAACTGGGGAATGATTGGGTGCGGGAATGTAACGGAGAAAAAAAGCGCACCTGCATTTAATAAAGTCCCTCACTCACACTTACTTGCTGTAACCAATCGCACTCCAGAGAAGGCAAAAAGTTATGCAGAACGTTTTGGAGTGCCTCGTTGGTACAGCACCGCTGAGGAGCTAATAGCCGACAGCGAGGTAAATGCTATCTATATTGCTACCCCCCCAGACTCTCATCTGGCTTATACACTCCAAGCAGCAGACGCAGGCAAACCTGTTTACGTGGAAAAACCAATGGCACGTACTTATCAGGAGTGTTTACAGATGATAGAGGCTTGCCAAAAAGCCAAGGTGCCTTTGTTTGTCGCTTATTATCGCCGCTATCTACCTAAGTTTTTGAAAGTAAAACAATTATTAGAGCAAAAAGCAATTGGAGAGCCTCGTTTTGTATCTATTTGCCTAACCTCACCCCCAAAAAAAGGAGATACTAACAAAGAAAACTTGCCGTGGCGGGTCATTCCTGAAATAGCAGGTGGTGGACACTTTTACGATTTAGCCCCTCATCAGTTAGATATTTTAGATTTTTTCTTTGGGAAAATAGTCAAAGCAGAGGGTTTCTCTACTAATCAAGCCCATTTATATCCTGCTGAAGACTTAGTAACAGGGGCTTTTGCTTTTGAATCTGGTGTTTTAGGGTGCGGGGTTTGGTGCTTCACTACAAGTGAGAAAGGCATCAAAGACGAAATCCTTATTGAAGGAAGTCAAGGGAACATTCGTTTTGCTACCTTTGACGGTGAGCCTGTAATGCTAGACAATGAAAATGGAAGGCAGTTTTTCGCAGAAGAAACACCTGAAAACATACAGTTATATCTGATTCAAGCCATTGTTAATGAACTACTTGGCAGAGAAAAATGCCTCAGTACAGGCATCAGTGGCGCAAGGACAAATTGGGTATTAGAGCAGTTGAACAAAAGGATATGATTTGGGTTAATTAGCATAAAACATAAATGAAAATGAAAATTTTTTACAAATGCCTGATAAAAAGCACTTTATTGGCTTTACTGTTCTCGAGCAGGGTTTTTTCTCAGCAAGTCGCTCCTTTTAAAACAGTAACCGAAAGTAGCGAATATCTCAATACGGTACAGGAAAAAACCTTCCGCTATTTTTGGGATTTTGCTCACCCTATTTCAGGTTTGATTCCTGAGCGTACCGCTACCCCCAATGTAGTAACGAGTGGAGGCACAGGATTTGGGATAATGTGCATAGTTGTAGGGACTTACCGCCAATGGATTACTCGACAAGATGCCGTGAATCGCTTACTAAAAATGGTCAATTTTTTAGAAAAGGCAGACCGATTTCACGGGGCTTGGTCGCACTGGCTTGATGGGAGAACGGGGAAAGCTATCCCTTTTAGCCAATACGATGACGGAGGAGATTTGGTAGAAACTGCTTATTTGATAAATGGTTTGTTAGTTGCCCGAGCATTTTTCAGTGGAGAAAATTGGGAAGAAAAAATATTAAGAGAAAAGATTACAAAGCTTTGGGAATCGGTAGAATGGAATTGGTATGTCCGTAATGGATTACTGCATTGGCATTGGTCGCCTAAGCACGAGTGGAAAATGAACCACCCTATTGGAGGTTACAATGAGTGTTTCATTACCTATATTTTGGCAATGGCATCTCCCACCTATCCAATCACCTATGAAGTATATGATAAAACTTGGAAAAAGCACGAGGCTTGGCACTTTGTCAATGGAAAGGAATTTTTAGGATACAAATTACCTTTAGGCTTTGATTGGGGCGGTCCTTTATTTTTTGAGCATTATTCGTATTTAAGTCTTGACCCAAGACAAATGCAAGACGAACACACCAACTATTGGGAGTTAGTAGTGAAACATACCCTTATCAACCGTGCCTATTGCTTAGAAAAAGCACCCAAAGAGTTTGGCTATTCTGAGGAAAATTGGGGACTAACTGCCAGCGATAATCACATATTTTACGGAGCGCATCAGCCTACGGAAGACAATGGTACTATATCTCCTACAGCTGCTTTATCCTCTTTTCCTTATACCCCTTATTATTCTATGCAAGTGCTGATGCACCTCTACCGCCGCCAAGGGAATCGCCTATTTGGAGAATATGGCTTTTATGATGCGTATAACCAAAGCAAAAATTGGTATTCTAACCAATATTTAGCCATAGACCAAGGACCTATCGTGATTATGATAGAAAACTATCGCTCAGGTTTGCTTTGGAAAATCGGTGAACAAATCTCAGAGATTCAGTCAGCCTTGCCCAAATTGGGCATAAAAAAACCGAACTACCCTACAGGGTTTTATATGTATATTCCTGAAAAAAATACAGGTAAAGTCGACTTGATGAAACACCCTGACGAAGGCGTGTATTTATTTGATTTTTATGTAAATGGGAATGAAACAGTGAATATAGATTTGATAGATGCTAATGGGAAAGTAGTCCAATCTTTGGCTAAAAATCAGACTTTTCCACAAGGAGCAAACCAAGTTAGTTTTCTCGCGAATGGAGGAGAATATACGGTTATTTTAAAGCAAGGTAAAAAAGAAGAGAAAATAGTGGTTGGGCTTAGATAATAAGTTTCCTTTTCATCTTTTTTTATCTCCTAAACCAAGCCAAAGGTTGATTTCTGCACTGATTCCCACAAAGGGTTTAATCTGAACAGAATTGAGAAAAGAAGTGCTGGAGGGGAGTTTGTCTTCTAAAAATACTGCTCCTGCATTGAATCTGACAAACCTGAAAAGGCGATAGCCATAACCTAAGTAATAGGGTCTGCCAAAGATAGGACCTGAAATCTCATTGCCATTGGCATCTTTGAAGTTATTGGTAAAAGTGCCTAAAGAAATGGCAGAGTTTGTCCAGAATCGGCTTGAAAAAGCACTATTCCCCAAAGGGAAAGATAAGCCAATATAAGGCGAAGTAGCATAAGTAAGGTCTTGGGTATCTCCTTCCAAATAGACTGCTCCATAGCCTGCATTGACTGAAAGTACGTGAATGGTGCTTGTAGTTGGGTAATCTGATACGCTACGAGTGTCCTCTTTGATGAGCAAGTGCGTACCCAATACCTGCTCTAACTCTTTGTATGCCAACTTTTTCACATCTCCTAAGCGATTTTCATACAGTTTTGCCCTGCCTTCCATCTTGTTTTCTTTTCGATTACTATTGTCATCGTTGAGATGTGCCGCTTCGCTATCTCTGAGTCTGCGTCCAGATAGATTTTTCAATGCTCTTTTGAGAATATCACTAAACCCTTTGAAAGTAGTTTCGCTATCATTGCGGTAGTCAGCTAAGCCTTCCTCAACTATTCTGTTGAGGTCATTGATGACTAATTTTTTTGAAATCAAGAGTTTGACTTTGCGACCAGAAGAGGTAAAAGCCTCTTGGAGGTAGCTATCTAAAGCTTCTTGGAGCGAGGTGCGCAGTTTGTCTTTCTCTGCATCTGAAATAGGACGAAAATAATCAAATACAAGGTCATATTCGGCATTCCCTCGCAATTTGTAGTTGCAAGTCATTGAAAACGTACCTTCTGCATTTCCATACATTCTTTTCCAAGTATTGTGATAAAGTGGTTTTTCATGCTTGCTCCTTGCTCTAAAAATGGAAATTTCTACTCGCTCTACTTGGCTTCGGATAGCTCCTGAAAATAGCAAATAACTTTCCGCTTTGAGAGGCTGTCCATTGTTGAAATAAGCGTGTTGGTAATCGAAAACTACGGCTTCGTATTGGGCAAAGGCAAGAGAAATCGTCAAAAATAAGGGAACAGAAACGACAAGAATTTTATTTTGCATGAGGGGTAATTTTTAGGTTCAATATAAATAAATAGTAAATTTCTTTCATAACGCACTAATATACAAATTATTTCTGATTTTCATAGATTTGCAAGAAAATGAACCTTATGAAAATTTGCTTAGTGAGAACAAAAGCCTACAAAAGTACAAGAAAAAAACAGATTTTATCAACCAGCAGATGAAATAGACCAAGAAACTTAGCCTATGCAAGCAATGAGTAGGTAAAAATGCAATAATGCGATTTTATATTTGTCTATGTACTTAAAAGCCAACGAAAAATACTTTTTCGCTTTCTATTTGACCTTAGCTTTTTAAGATGCTCTTTGTTAGTGAAAATTTGACTGACTAACTCCTCTGTTTGGTCAGGATAAGCTATTTGTAGGGGTTTTACGTTTTGAATCCAATTGTGAAGTTTTAAAGGAAATTTCTCATTTATTTTCTTTACTACGGTAATCCCTATCTCTTTCAAAGCCTTAGCATTGCAGAGTTGTTCGTACTGCCCCCGAATGGGCAGAGCCATGACTTTTTTTCCTAAAAACATGGCTTCCGCAGGAGCTTCAAATCCCGCTCCTGTAATTAGTCCTTCGCAACCTGCCAAACTTTCCAAGTAAAGTTCGTTATTGATAGGTAAAATTTTGATATTCTTATACTTATCTATTTCTTTTGCTGACTTTGAAAAGAGGTGGAACTCCGCATCTTTTACTTTTTTGAGGTATTTGATAACTTCTTTGTCTTCGTAATGCCCTAAATAAACAGTGTAATGCCCCAGCTCTTTTACATCTAAATTCCTGACCTCACTTCTAATGATGGGTTTTTTGATAAAATCATCAAACTCGTCAAAATGCAAACCTAAGCCATAATGGCAAGGGGCATAGTGCTTTAGTACCAATTCTCCAAAATAGCTTTTCCGTTTAGGGCGAGGGGTAGCTGTAGAATGAAAAGCTACTTGGTGCCCAAAACCAACGATTTCCTTGTGTTTGAGGCGAGCAGCATAGGCAGAAATAAACTCAAAGTCATTGATTACCAAATCGTACTGCTCTATAGGGAAATCTCTTACCTCTTTGATGAGCCTTTGTGTTTTGGTGTTTCTGAATGTTTTTAAGTAATCCAGACCACCTGTACGGTTATAGTAGATGCTAAAACCTTTGCTCCTATACTTAACAGGGTAAGGCAGAGTTACATTGGCATTATCTCCACTTACAAACAAATCCAATTCCCCCAACTGTTGTAGATGGGGTATAATCTCTCTTGCTCTACTCAAATGCCCGTTTCCCGTAGCCTGTATAGCGTATAATATTTTCATAAATGAAAAGTCCTAAAAAAACTAAGCGGCAACCATTTCTTGTTCTCTAATCTCCACCTGTACTGGTACAGGAGTAGTATCAGCCACTTGCTGTTTCTTCTTATACTCGTATTGAAAAATTTTCCACTCTCCTTTTTCATATTCCAAAGAAGTCATGTTCTCTACCCAATCTCCTGAGTTCAAATACGTTACTTCTCCTTTATGATTGCTGATGTCCCTAATTACAGGTTGGTGGATATGCCCACAAGCCAAGTAATCATATTGCCTATCTATAGCCAATTCCGCCGCAACTTGCTCAAAATCACTGATATACTTGATTGCTCCTTTTACACTATTTTTGATTTTTTTGGAAAAAGACATTTTATGATAGCCAAACCATGTTAAGAAAAAGTTACAAAATGAATTCATCATTATCAACAAATCGTAACCAATAGAGCCTAACTTCGCCAACCATTTGGCATGGGTAATACTTACATCAAAAATATCGCCATGAAATAGCCAAACTTTTTTCCCATCTACGTTTAAAACTAACTTATTGACTAAATGAAAGTTGCCTGCATGAAATTCAGGAAATCTCCTCAATAGCTCATCGTGATTGCCTGTGATGTAATATACCTGCGTCCCTTTAATCATCAGTTTCAATATCCTTCTAATAATCTCGTTGTGTGCTTTGCCCCAATACCTGCGACTAAACCGCCAAATATCAATAATATCTCCGTTCAAAATCAACATTTTAGGTTTGATGCTACGCAAGTAATCTAACAATTCCTCTGCTCTGCACCCAAAAGTTCCTAAGTGGACATCTGAAATTACTACAATCTCAGGCTTTCTTTTTCGTACTTTTTCGTTATTCATCACGCTTAACTATGTGTAAATAAAATTTTTACAAAGTACGACAATGATTGTAAATTCAATGTTATGCTAACGTATTGAAAATGTTACTGCAAACGTATTAAGTGTAAATATTTTGTTATGCTATGGAATTTACAACGGATTTTTGGTAAATTTTTGATGGGAAATGACTATTTTTAAAACATTATTTTATATCCAAATTTTTTAGAAATATGAAAAGAAGAGAAACTTTGAAAAAAATTGCAGGCGGAGCAGTAGTAGGGATAGCCACTCATTCATTAGCTAACAGAGTATTAGCATCTGAAAATCAATTAGAAAAAAATATGAAAGGAAAAATCAATCACTCTGTTTGCCGTTGGTGCTACAATAGTATTCCCTTAGATGACCTTTGCAAGGCGGCAAAGAAAATCGGCTTGCAATCTATTGAACTGCTCAATCCAGAGGAATTTGCTACGGTAAAAAAATATGACCTTACCTGTGCTATGGTATCGGGCATTCGCGACGGTTATGGTATCCCCAAAGGTTGGAATCGCATAGAAAACCACGAAGGACTTATCAAATTGTACGATTACCTCATTAATGAAACTGCTAAGGCAGGTTTTACCAATTTGATTTGTTTTTCAGGAAACCGTGAAGGTCTTGACGACGAGCAGGGCATAAAAAACTGTGCAGAAGGTTTGAAAAAAATCATGAACTTAGCTGAGTCTAAAAAAGTAACGATAGTCATGGAACTGCTCAACAGTAAAATAGACCACAAAGACTACCAATGCGACCATACAGCGTGGGGAGTAGAACTTTGCAAGGCAGTTGGCTCGGAGCGTTTTAAATTGCTTTACGACATTTACCACATGCAAATCATGGAAGGCGACGTAATTCGCACTATCAGGGAAAGCCAGCAGTACATTGCTCACTATCATACAGGAGGCGTACCGGGTCGCAACGAGATAGACGAAAGCCAAGAGTTGTACTACCCTGCCATTATGAAAGCTATTGCAGAAACGGGTTTTAAAGGCTTTGTGGCTCAGGAGTTTATCCCTAAAAAAGAGGATAAATTAGCCTCGCTTGCCCAAGGGGTAAAGATTTGTGATGTATAGTTGCTCCTCATTCAACTTTGGCAAAATAAGTGGTATCATAAATTTATTTTTGCACGAATTTATTTGGACTTTTAGCAACTCTGGGGTAAAAAAGCTGTCTTTGATGAAAAATATAGTAATACTTATGAGAAAGATTATTGCCATTGGAATACTTATTTTCTTGAGCATACCTTCTGTTCATTCCTTGCTTGCCCAGCAAGAGCTTGCCGTTCCAAAACCCAAATATAAACATGGGTGCTGTTGTGAATGTATCTGTGATACCACTGAATTTGTTTTTAAACCTATCAATCATTGGAAAGACGTAAAGCACATTTACCATATTGCAGGTTTTAATGCCGTAAATTCCTTGGCTCTCCAAGAAATATCTCTAAGTGCAGGCGAGGGCAATGTGCTTGCTTCGCTTGCTTCTCCACAGTTTTTTTCTTGGCAAGTCATGGGCTATGATTACATGGGAAAGAACTTTTTTGTCGGTGCTGATTGGGCTATGGGGTTCGCCATGCCCTCTTACCCATCTGCCAACTATGAGCAGATTCAACACAAAGTAAACAGCATTTTTCAAGTTAGTGGACATATAGGCTCTAATCTGATTATGAGCAAGCACCTACGCTTATATGTCATGGGCAAACTGCAAGCCAACCATATAAATATGAGGATTGAGAAAAATGGCGAAAATCTGCCTATCCCTCAGCAGGCATGGCATAGGTTTATTGGGCATCAGGAGGAGCAGATTCCTTATAGCACTTTTATAGAAAATTTTATCCATTCAGATAAGTGGCATAATCATCTTGATATATGGCGTGGGTCGTTCTCTACTCAAGGCGTAGTAGGGTTGGATTATCGTTACAGAAAGTTTAAGTTTGGCATACATGCAGGCTACAATTTCCAACTATCTGACCCTGAAAAACGTTGGAAATATGCTTACCAATACGAAGACGGCGATATTATTGACAATTTTAAAATTACTGATGTGCCTATCCGAGTAAATTTCTCAGGATTTACCGCAGGTTTTTCCTTTGGTGTATTGCTTTCTGAAAGAATGAGATAAGTAAAATTTATTGCCTAAGATAGGATTTTTTAAGCTATTCTATACATTTTTTACAAAAGCTCATTGTTAATAATTAAGAAAAATCCTCAGAATTTTATAAATTCTGAGGGCTTTCATATCGCTTTAAATATTTTCTACTTCACAAACTACTTTCAAAAAAAATTGGTTTAAGCAATAAATAAGACATTTTAGAAAAAGATGTCCTAATTTTGCAAAATTTCAAACATCAAAGCGTATGTACGACAGAAACCAATTATATAAACGACAAGTCAATATCTACACTGAGCGTGTCCCCAACCCCAACTCTATGAAATTTGTCATGAATTTCATGCTCTCCAAAGACGAAAACCTAATTAGGGATTATGCAGATGTAAGTGCCACCGCAGACTCTCCTTTGGCAGAGGCTCTTTTTGGCTTTGGTTATGTAAAGCGTGTTTTTATCACTAAAAATTTTATTACTATTACCAAAGATGAAGGTATAGAATGGGAAGAGATTTTAAGCGAACTTAAATCATATATTAAAAAATACATAGATGAGGGAGGAGAAGTCTTATTAGGACAAGACGAAGATGATGAGCCTTTAAAAATAGGGACTGATAATGATTCGGTTACGGTTCGCCAAATCAAAGACATTTTAGAAGAATACATTAGACCTGCGGTAGAAGGCGACGGAGGGGCTATCATGTTTCATTCTTTTGATGAACATACAGGAAGTGTAAAAGTGCTATTGCAAGGCTCTTGTAGTGGCTGTCCTTCCTCTACGATTACCCTCAAAGCAGGCATCGAGAACTTACTCAGACGTATGGTGCCCGAAGTAAAGGAGGTAATTGCTGAAGGAGTTTAAATCGAGTTATAGTATAATTTTTAATAACCATGAAAAATTTAGCTTTTTTAATTTTAACTATCTTCCTATTCGCTTGTGAGTCGGGTAATGGACAGCAAATAAGCAAGTTAGATGTGAATGAGTTTGAGCAAAAACTCTCTCAAACTGCCAATGCCCAACTCTTAGATGTGCGTACCCCAGAGGAGTACAAAGCTAATCACCTCAAAAATGCCTTGAATGTAGACTATTCTGACGATAAGTTTGAATCCATCATTCAAAGTTTAGACAAAAGCAAGCCTGTTTTTGTTTATTGCCTGTCGGGAGGTCGCAGTGCAGCAGCCGCTAAGATATTGTTAGCCAAAGGTTTTCAAGAAGTTTACGATATGAAAGGGGGAATGAGTGCTTGGAAGGGAAACAATAAGCCTTACGAATCTCTGGTAAAAAAGCAAGGTATGAGCATAGAGGACTTTAACAAACAATTAGCTACTGACAAACTGGTCTTGGTGGATTTTAATGCCAAATGGTGCGCCCCCTGTCAAAAAATGCTACCTATGGTAACAGCGTTAGCAGAAACGCACAAAGAAAAACTAACTTTACTTAAAATAGACTATGATGAGAATGAAGCTGTAGTCAAAGCCTTGAATGTAACAGAGATTCCTTTGCTGCTGATATATAAGAATGGAAAAGTAATTTGGCAAAAAACAGGCTTGACAGAAAAAGCTGAATTAGAAAAAATCATTGCTACAAATTAAAAATATCACTTTCAAATGAAAAAGAATGTCGCTAAGAAGCCCAACCTACTTTTATCTATTGCTCAGTGTAAATGCTCACACTGCCGTCAAGGAGATATGTTTCCCCATAGTGCTTTCAACATTGCTAAGTTTGCCCAAACCAATGAAAGATGCCCTGTTTGTAACTTTAAGTTTGAAATAGAACCCGGCTTTTTTGTAGGGTCTATGTATATAGGCTATGCTATTAGTGTTGCTCTTTTTACTACTGTGGCTGTAGGTATTAATATTTTAAGTAATATTTTTGGTTTTGAAACAAGTGTGCGTATGTACGTAATTAGTATTATTGTGGCTACTATCCTAATGATACCCTTCAACTTCCGCTACTCAAGGGTGCTGATGCTTTATTGGTTTGGAGGGGAAAGTGCCAAATATGATGAAACAGCAGTATTAAAGGCTCAGGATTAAGGTTTTGTTTAAATTAATTTTTAGTATTTTTTTAACTTGAAAAACTCAATATGTATAAAAATTTTAAAAGTGTAGGAAAGTGTGTCTTTGGTAGAGGAAGTTTTAATCAATTAGACAGTATTCTTGCTGAAAAACGAACAAGTAACGATAGCTATGTAGTGTTCTTGTTGGACAATTATTTTAAAGACAAAGCATTAGCAAATAAAATTCCTTTGCGAGGGAAAGACCAACTCATTTGGGTAGATGTAGATGCTCACGAACCTACTACCGAACAGATAGACCAACTTAATGCACATATCAGGGAACTTTCTCCTTCGCTCCCTATAGCTTTGGTAGGGATAGGGGGGGGTAGTGTCATGGATATTGCTAAGGCTACTTCCATGATGCTCACCAATGAAGGGCTTGCCCAACAGTACCAAGGATTAAACCTGATTAAAAATCAAGGAGTTTATCATATCGGCATACCTACTTTGGCAGGAACAGGAGCAGAGGTTTCCATGACTGCCGTACTAACGGGACCTACCAAAAAATTAGGTATTAAGTGCGATTATACCGTCTTTGACCAAATAGTGCTTGACCCAGATTTGATAGCCAATGCCCCTAAAAATCAGTGGTTTTATACAGGTATGGATACCTATATCCACTGCATAGAATCTTTAACAGGTACTATGCTCAACGAGTTTAGCAAAGCATACGGATTGAAGTCTTTAGACTTGTGTAGAGAAGTATTTAACCAATACGGGCAAAATCCAGAAGGCGACGAGAAACTGATGATAGCTTCTTACATGGGCGGGCTAAGCCTAACCTACTCAGAAGTAGGTGTTTGCCATGCGCTTTCTTATGGATTATCTTATGTTTTTGGCTATCGACACGGTATTGCCAACTGCATTGCTTTTGACGAACTGCATGATTATTATGGAGATGCAGTCATTGAGTTTAAAGAAATGGTCAAAAAGCATAATGTGGATATTCCCAAAGGACTTTCTAAAAACTGGAAGGAAGAGGAAGTCGCTAAAATGGCGCAAACTGCTTATGCCTTAGAACACATGTGGAAACACGCAGTAGGGCAGCATTGGAAAGAGGTTATTACGCAAGATAAAATCATGGAGTTGTATTACAGAATGTAAGAGGAATAGGCTGTCCTAAGAGCTTGCCTAATATGGGGAAAATCGTTAGACTTTTCGGACAGCCTCAACTGCTTAAATACCAAACTTACCACTTTACTATTTTGCCTCTCACCTCTTGGGAAATACCTGAGATCATTGCTTTGACTGCAAGACGATAAATATAAATACTTGGGGCGATAGCACTACCACTACCATTCAATCCATTCCAGCTAAGCGTAACTGATTCATTACGAACATTGTAATCATAAGCTTCTATGCGTTTTACTAATGCTCCAGAGGTAGTATAAACCTCTAATGCCACCTCCAAATCCTCTCCAAGTCTATTATGATTAAAAGAAAAATAAATTTCCTCTATAAATGGATTGGGAAAGGTTTTAACATTAGAAAGCGTAAAAGGTTCTTTTTCCACAATAAACTCTATGGTTTGAGAAGTAGAATTGTTATAAGTATCCCATGCTTTGACAGTAAGCGTATATTTTCCCTCAGGCAAGTCGTGGAAGTTATAGCGAATTTCTCCACTTTTGTAATCATCTTTGTTGGCTCTATAAAAGCGATTTAGCACAAGGTCTTGATTCTGTCCCCCTTTTAATGAGGCAGTAATGTCCTGCCCAATACCCATGCCTGAGATATTAATGCCGTTGTCATCAAAAAGTCGTACTATCAAGGTAGTATTAGGTTTTACTTTGTCCCCAGAAACAAAGGTTTCATTGTCCATAAATAGCTTCATTTGTGGAGCTTGGTTATCAGTAAGTAGATTGCTTGCTGTACCCCCTACCAATATGTCTGATTTATACCCACTTGCATCTAAGTTTCTGCTATCATCTTGGGCATAGAGGCTGATTTTCCCCTCGCCTAAGTTATAATCTATATTTTTGGGAATAATAAAACTAAACTCAAATTTTCCATTTTTTACACTGGCAGTTCCCTTGAAAAGAATGTGAATTTTTTTGCGGAAGGTCATTGTAGGTGCTTCATCTCCAAAGGTTTTGACAGTTGCTGGCTTATCAAAAATAGTAATGCTCAGTGTACCGTTAAAGTTGTTATCTATACTATTTTGATTAAGTACCTCCCCGCTAATAGTAATTTTATCTAAGGCTTTGAAAGTGCTTACTTCCTGATTTTGACTGTTTTTAATAGATTTAATCACTATATTTTCCTTTGGGTAAGCAAGCCGCATGGAGGGGTCGCCTAAAAGAGAAAAGTTGCGATTGTTCACATCTCTCAAGCTATTATTTTTTGTAATTCGCTGAATATCTCCTATTCTCGGCATCTCTCCATTCAAAGGAGTAAAGGCTACATCATAAAAAGCATCATTAATCACATAGTTGGCATCAGAAAATACTGGTCTGGTGGTAGTTACAAGAGCAATAGCCCCTCCGTCAGGATTGAGCATGGCATACTCAGCCCCTGAGGTTTGGCGAGGGCGGTCAAAGCGACCAAACTCGCAGGTGGCTGTCATCAACAAAGGTAGTTTGTCCAAGTTCTGCCAACTACTTACTTGGGTAATGTCCAAAATAGACTCCGAAGCCCAGCCTGTAATCGCTCCATGCCCAATGTAATTCATCAGTAATGTGCCATCTTGGATAGTTTGATTAATTTCTTGGCGAACCAATGGCGATTTTTTGCCATTAGGCGTAAGTTCTTTGGGAAAAGCATCTATATAGAGTTTTTCAATATTGAAAGCCCCGTCTGCTTTTTCCAATTTCTCCGCGTGCTTTTCTGCTTGTAGCTGATAGTCATTGCCATCGCCATCGTCAGCAACAAAAGACACTCTTTTTCGCCAATCGCCCAAAGTTTTTACACTTTCATAGTGAATAAGTTTGTCCACCATGACTTTTGCCTCTCGCTCTGATTTGGCAGGTAGGCGACCTACACCTACATCTAAGGTATGATTACCTCTATCGCTTTCTTCCCATTCTCCCTCATTGTCTTCTAAGAATCCAAAATAGTCATCAGAAGAAAAGCTAAACAAGGGGTGTAAAGATTCTCTTGATTGATAAGTGGGAACGAAATTGGTATTATTAGGCAAGTAATCTTTGTAATCGTAGGAAGCATCACCAAAAAGCAAGACATATTTTAAATTTTTAGACTTTTTATATAAAAACCTAATAAAATCTCTGATAGCACTAATGTCTTGTTTACCAGAAGAAAACTCATTATAAATTTGGTTAGTTGTGGCTACTTGTACTTTCAATTTGTCATTAGTACGGCGAAAGTCTGCCAAACGGTTGGCTTCATTCAGGAAAATTTCAGGCGTAACGATGAGTAAATCTGGTGTTTCAAAGCTCTGTAAATTTTGATTTCTTACTTTCTCAACAAATATCGGTTTATCAAAATCTGTACCTTGGAAAAGTACAAATTCCTGCAAAGTACCTCTACTTGCTACTCTAAAACTCGCTGTATTGCCATTTAAGGTAAAATCCTGCCTGACAGGTCTGAGCGGATTAGAAATATCCCAAATAGTAGCATTATTGTTCAAGTTATCTATTTGGTATTCTATATTTTGAAATCTCAGGCTTTGAAAAGAGCGAAAACGAGTTTGATTGCCATAGAGTTGTAGCCTGCGGCTTGCATTCACTCCTAAGCCCAATAAATGCCCAATTTGATTATTCTCCCCATTTTTGTTGTATCTGAGTTGAACAGTGAGTCGGTTATTAGTAGTTTGCACGTTGTTAGCAGGGAAAATATTTTCTGTCATCGTCCCTCTGACTGCATACGTCCCCAACGGCAAAGAGGGCATATTTTGTGTACCTATCTCTCTACCATTCAGTAGAGTAGTGAAAGTAGTACGAGTAGAACCTCCAGAAGTACTGCTATTTAGCCCTGCCATGACCGCTACCGAAACTCTCACAGGTGAACTACTAAGTAATCCTGCTATATCAAAATTAAAGTTCATTTCTGTTTGAAAATCAAACTTTTCACCAAACCAAATGCGTCCTGACTCTACCATGTTAAAACGGTCTTTTTTGAGAGTTTGATGAAAAATATAATCATCAAAAGTATTGATAAGTGCTTGGCTTTGCGTGCCATCTATTCGGTTAGCTATACGCCTGCCTTTTTTTTGTCCAAAAGTCAAAAAATAGTAGTTGTAATCGTCATATAAGTGTTCCTCTCTCCTGAAAACTTGATTATTAGCATCTGGGATAAATCGGTCTGCTCCCTCCCCATAGAATAAAATATAGTCATTTTCATCAAATCTGCCATCACCCTCTCCAGTGACCAAAATATCGTTTTCTACCAAGTCTGTATGGCGAAAGGCACTGTTGGCTTGTGGCAACATTCCTCCTCCATTTCCAAAAATTTGAATAGTTTGCGGGTCTAAGTTACTGACATTGATGCCCATAGACGTAAGCATTGCTCGGTCTATTTTGTAAATGCCATGTTTGGAAATGGCTATTTTGTAAAACTCGCCTTGCGAGAGGACAGGGTTTTGGGCGTGAATACTTGTAGATATAAGCAGAAAGTAGGCGAAAGAAAAGATAAATAATAGGTTATACTTTTTTTGCCCAATATTCTTTTTTATTTCCCAAAATGGTTGTTGCAGTAAGTTGATGAATCCCATAATTGTTTATTAATATTGAAAACACAAACAAGAAACGTTAAATTCAAAGATAAAGTTGAAAGTAGCTTGAAATTTCACATTAAATACATCTCTGTTTTTAGAAAGAGTTTGCTTTTTGACTTTTATTTGTGAATATAATCTAAGCTCACTAAATAAAATGAAAAAACTATACTTATTTCTACTGCTTGCCTTCCAAGCAATACAGATTTTTGCCCAAACTAACCATCACAAGCACATTGTTATCATTGGTATAGACGGACTTGGTGCTAAGGGAGTAAAAGAAGCCCATACCCCCGTTTTAGATTCTTTGATGAAAGTAGGCGCCTATTCGCTCCAAGCTCAATCTGTTATCCCTACTGTCAGTTCGCCTAATTGGGCTTCTATTCTTATGGGAGCAACTCCAGAGGAACATGAAATCACCTCTAACGCATGGAAAAGGAAAGATATTGAGGAAAAAACCTATTGCGGAGGTAAAAAAGGAGAAACTTTCCCTACTATTTTCAAAGTCATTCGCCAGCAATATGCTGAGGCAGATTTGGCGTGTTTTCATGATTGGGACGATTTTGGGAGGCTGGTAGAGCAAGGGATTCCTACTATGATAGCAGATACCAAAGGCGAAGACAAAACTTTGATAGAAGCCCAAAGGTATATCTTAGCCAACAAGCCTCTTCTCACCTTTATTCACTTAGACCATGTCGACCATGCAGGGCATGAGTTTTCTTGGGAATCAAAAGAATATATCAAAGCAGTAGAAAAAGCTGACAGCATGATAGGACGGGTTATCCAAAGTTTAAGACAAGCACAAATCATCGAGAACGCTGTGCTAATCATTGTATCAGACCACGGAGGCAAGGGCAAAGGGCATGGCAAACTTTCCATAGAGGAACTTACCATTCCTTTTGTCATCGCTGGGAAAGGTATCAAGAAAAACACAGAAATCACCCAAAAAGTAAGCAATGCAGACATAGCCCCTACTGTTGCTCACTTGCTTGATTGCAAAATTCCTGCATGTTGGACGGGAAAAGCAATAAGGGAAGCCGTAGAGTGAAAGGAGAATGGCATTTGCCAATGACAAGAAAAAATTTTCGTAAAATTATTATGCACGCATAACATTTTTTTATATCTTTGTTCAATAATAGTATGCACGCATAACATTTTATCCGTTTAAACCACATAATCAATATATTTCTATGGTAGCAGAAGCAGTAAGGGAAGCCCTCAAAGGTGGAGAGTTTCTCATCAAAGAAACAGAAGCACAAGATATTTTTATTCCAGAAGAGTTTACCGAAGAGCAAAGAGCTATGGCAGAAGCCTGCAAGCAGTTCATAGACAAAGAAGTAACACCTCACGTGCAACGCATGGATAGCATGGAGGAAGGCTTCATGCGAAGCGTAATGCAAAAAGCAGGAGAATTAGGTTTGTTAGGAGTGTCTATTCCAGAAGAATATGGCGGGCTGGGTATGAGCTTTAATACTTCTATGTTGATTGCGGATATTGTGGGAGAGGGTGGCTCGTTCTCTACAGCTTATGGAGCGCATACAGGCATCGGTACTTTGCCAATTTTGTATTATGGAACAGAAGAACAAAAGCAAAAATACCTTCCTAAATTAGCCACAGGCGAGTGGATTGGTTGCTACTGCTTGACCGAACCTGACGCTGGCTCAGATGCCAACTCAGGAAAGACCAAAGCCAAACTCAATGCAGAAGGGACTCATTACCTCATCAATGGACAAAAAATGTGGATTTCTAATGCAGGTTTTGCCGACTTGTTTATTGTTTTTGCTAAAATAGATGATGACAAAAACCTTTCTGCTTTTATTGTAGAAAAGACTTTCGGCGGAATCACGCTTGGAGATGAGGAAAAGAAATTAGGGATTAAAGGTTCTTCTACTCGTCAGGTATTTTTCAATGATTGCAAAGTACCCGTAGAAAATATGCTCTCCACTCGTGGCAATGGCTTTAAAATCGCTGTGAATATACTCAATATTGGACGTATCAAACTGGGAGCGGGGGTAATAGGAGGGTGCAAAGAAATCATTAACTTAGCTACCACCTACGCCAAAGAAAGAAAGCAATTTGGGGTGTCTATCAGCACTTTTGGCGCAATCAAACACAAATTAGCAGCAATGGCAATAAAAGTATATGCCACAGAGTCTGCCTCTTATCGTGCAGGGCAAAACATTGAGGACAAGATTAATGCCTTGATAGAGGAAGGAATGCCCGACTCCGAAGCCAAGCTAAAAGCTTTAGAACAGTTTGCTATAGAGTGTGCTATCATGAAAGTACATGGTTCTGAGATACTTGACTACATAGTAGATGAAGGCGTGCAAATCTATGGTGGTATGGGATTCTCCGAAGAGGCTCCTATGGCAAGAGCGTATAGAGATGCCAGAATTTCAAGGATTTACGAAGGTACAAATGAAATCAATCGCATGCTTTTGGTGGGAATGATAGTGAAGCGTGCTATGAAAGGAGAACTGGATTTGATGCAACCTGCTATGGCTGTAGCCAAAGAACTGACCTCTGTACCTAACATGAACCCTGTAGATAACTCTGTCTTATTTGCAGAGGAAAAAGAAGTTATCAAAAATATGAAAAAAGCTATCCTCATGGTGGCGGGAGATGCCCTGCAAACTTTGGGTACAGAGTTTGAAAGCGAACAGGAAATCATGATGAACTTAGCTGACATGCTCATAGAAACCTACGTAGCCGAATCTACCATTTTGCGTACAGAAAAACTCATAGGCATACGCGGCGAGGCGGCTTGTGAAGCCCAAATCAACATGGCAAAAGTATATTTGACCGAGGCAGTAAGCAAATTGGAATTTGCTGGGAAAGAGGCTATTAATGCTTATGCCAAAGGAGATAAAATGAAAGTATTGCTTATGGGCTTGAAGCGATATACAAAAATCAATCCTTTCAATACAAAAAATGCGCGTAGAATGGTGGCTGATACAATAATTGCAGAAGGCAAATACCCATTCTAAGCAATTTACATGCTCAAAACTTTCTATCCAAAAAACCTAAGGAGGTCGCGATTCCTTAGGTTTTTTTGTTATTCTCTTCTTTCTTTAAAACCTGCTCACGTACCCAAAATGTACTTTGGCTTGATTGACGGCAAACTGCTGAAATTGTGAAACGCCCATAGCATAGGCAAAGTTAAAAACTCCTCCCTTAGTAGCAAAACTGATGCCTGCCCCTACTCCCAAAGGAGCATCTTGAAAAGATTGGGTGGGGATTTGGTAAGACAAATAAGCATAATCCAAAAAGGCAAAAAGATAGGAGGTTTCCTCAAAATAAAGGCGTGCCTCCGCAGTATTGACCAGATAATGAGAAGCATAAAAGGCGTTTTGATTGAAGCCACGAATAGAATTCAATCCGCCTAAGCGATACAGCTCATTCATAAAGAGTTGATTGTTTAGTATTGCTCCCCCTACCGTTTTCAGCATCAGGCTTGTATTTTTACCCGTATAAAAAAACTTTTGCATAGAAAGAGATAGCGTCCACTGGGTACTGTTTAGGTCAATATTTCTGAAAATTGTATCTACAGCAGGATTGCTTCCTAAGCGGGGACTTATTTTTTTATTTCCCGTACCCACTTGCCCTTTGATGTACCAACCTTTTTGCGGCTTGAGAAAATCATTCAAGGTATTCAACTCATAGCTAATCCCATAGCTAAGCAAGTTGGTATTGGCAAAGCGGATAAATCGCTGACTTTCCTGCCCTACTGCTGCCTGATTGGTAGAGCCATCAGTTACCGAAGTAGTTTGGTAATCAGTAAAAAAACTTACTTTTTGCTGAGGAGTGAGTTGGTAAGAGAACTGTATATTTCTCCGAATATTTAGAAAACTTGTGTCTTCTTTGAGCAAGTTGAGCTTAGCATTGATGTCAAAGTTCATTTTCAAGAATTGTGGGTGTTCATACTCAAAATTAAAAAGCTGGGAAGCAGAGCGCAACCTCTGCCACTCTAAGTGTAGTTTTTTCCCTGTGCTAAACAAATTTGCCAAGTTGAGATTTACCTGCCCTGTAACAAGCACGCGATTTTTTTGCTCTTGGTTGGGAAGTACGCCTACAATTCCGTCAAACTGGCTACTTTTTATTTTATCTAAAGTAATGAGAATGAATGCTCTATCATATTCAAAAACAACTTCCAAAGGCTTTTTGAGTTTCAAATACGGCAGTGCTTTGAGTAGTCGTTCTGCTTCTTTGACTTTTTGCTGACTAAAAGGCTCGTTTTGTTTGATTTTCAAATAATTCCTCAAAAAATCTCCTTTGACTTTCCCTTCTCCTTCTATCAGCAAGGTATCAAAACGGATATACGTTCCTTTTTCACAATCAATATTAGCAAAGATTTGATTGTCAATCAGTCGGATAGAGTCCAATTTGACTTGGGCAAAAGGGTAGCCGTGATTTTCCCAATAGGTTAGGATTTTTTCTTGTAAACTAATAAAATACTGAAAATCTATGTTTTGATTATGTAAAAAATCTTTTCTCAGCCCTGCTTTCTCTATAACAAAGTCTTCTATATTTCCCTTTTGTAAATGGATTATTGCATATTTCTTACCTATGGAAAGTAAAGCATGGGCTTGCCTTTCTACAAAAAAGACAGTATCAAAGGAGGCGGTAAGGTAAGATTGCTTGTACAGCTCTGCAATGAGTAGGTTTAGTGTCTTATAGACAGATAAAGAATCTTGAAAGGTCGTATTATAACTCAGTTTGGAAAGGATAGCCTGCTCAGGGGTATGAATTTTTAAGGTATATCGCTGAGCATAGGAGCAGTTGGCAATGAAAAGTACTACTATGCAAGACCAAAGAAAATTAGACAAGCGCGATTTTATCATGGTATGAAATATCCCGCAATAGTCAATACATTGTTCATTCATAGACATAGCAAGGTTTTCTCCTAAAATATTTATCTTACTGGCACTATATCCACTGCGACATCAAAAGCCCTCTAAGTAGTGAGGGCTTCTTTTGAGCGAATATGTACTTTATGCTTCTACCATTGCTCTTTCTCTGTACTTGACCTCTACCTGATGAATCTCGATGAGAGGCTTCAGAAACTCCTCTAAATCATATACACAAAGCTGGCTTGCCGCATCGCACAAGGCTCTTGCAGGCTCAGGGTGAGTTTCTATAAAAATACCATCTACTCCAGAGGCTACTCCCGCGCGGGAAAGTACCGGGAGAAATTCTCTCGCTCCCCCTTTTTTGTCTGCACTTGGGATACCATATTTGCGAATAGAGTGGGTAATATCAAAAACTACTGGGAAACCAGTCCGATTGAGGTGATAGAAACTTCTTGGGTCGACTATCAGGTCGTTATAGCCAAAGGTGTAGCCTCTTTCTGTCAAAATAATCTGGTCGTTGCCACTATCTACGCATTTCTGAGCAGGTTTTGCCATGTTCTCTGGCGCGAGGAACTGCCCATGTTTGATATTGATAACCTTGCCAGACTTTGCCGCTGCTACGATGAGGGTAGTTTGCATACAGAGATAAGCAGGAATCTGAATGACATCAAGCACCTCTGCGGCTTCGCTTACCTGCTCGGGATAGTGAATGTCTGATAACACAGGGAAACCGAACTCTCTTTTAATGCGAGCCAGCATTTCCAGTCCTTTGGTCAATCCCGGTCCCATGTAAAAATCCACAGAACTACGGTTATCCTTCATAAAAGAGGATTTATAAATGATTTTGATATTCATGCGCTCGGAAACTTCTTTGAGTTTTTCGGCTGTATCCATCATCGTTTTCTCATCTTCAATGACACAAGGTCCTGAAATCAAAAACAATTCATCAGCACCACAAGCTATATCTCCCACTTTTACTATTTTCTTTTCCATAATTTTAACTTTGCATTTTAAAAAATTGGACAAAGATAAACTTTTTAAATGAGTAATTTTGAAAATCAAAAAGAGATTAGTCGTTAAATAAGTTTCTTTGCGCATTTTAGAATCAAAAATAAAAACATCATTTATGGAAAATCCAGTCATTATTTTTGGGGCAGGTGGCTTAGGTAAGGTAGCCTTAGAAATCTTTAAAAGGAATCAAGTAGAAGTGTATTGCTTTTTAGATGACAACAAGCAACTACACGGCACAGAAATAGACAATATCCAAGTCATGGGCAGTACAGACGAAGAGCAATTCCTAAAAATTTTGGGGAAAAATTGTGAGGCTTTCATTGCCACTGATGACAATAGATTGAAAAAAAGTTTGGTAAAAACCCTAACTAATGAGTATAAAGTCATGCCTGTCAATGCCATACATGATACATCTTATATTTCAGCTACCGCTCAGTTAGGACATGGAAATTTGATTGCGGCAGGTGTGTTTGTGAATGTAGATACCAAATTAGGAAATCATTGCATTCTTAATTGTAAAGCAGTAGTAGAATATGAAGCTCAAATTAATGACTTCGTACAAGTTGGGGCGGGGTCTATCATAGGAGCAGGCGCAGTAGTTGGCGAGGGAACTTTCATAGGGGCGGGAGTAACGATAATAGCTGGCATTACCATTGGGAAAAATGCACGCATAGGAGCTGGTTCTTTGGTCATGCAAAATGTAGCTGAAGGCGAAACTGTTTTTGGCGTACCTGCTAAAAAAATGTAAGATTTTAGAAATATTAAAATTAATCCTATGGAAAAACATTTCATTGCCTATCTCCAAGACGTACTCATTAGTATTCACGAAAATATCCACGAAGCAAGGGAACGGAAAAACTTTGCGGATAAGGCAGAATTGGACTATATAGAAGGCAAACTGATGGCTTACAACGAAGTATTGGCTATCTTGCGCACCAGTGCCAAAGAATTTAATATCCCAAGAGAAGAAATAGGTCTATAAAATTATCTCTTTCAAAAAAGTGCTTTCCGAAAAACTAATCCTTAATTTTGCGACCTGATTCAATAGCCACCGCAAAGGTTTTGGTTGGCTAAATATAAGTACAAACCAAACAAACAAATGAAAAAGTATTTTATCATCGACTTTGACAGCACTTTCACCAAAGTAGAAGCCTTAGACCTGTTAGCAGAGATTTCTTTGGCAGAGCGTGATGACAAGTGGGAAATCATCGAGGAAATCAAAAATATTACTGACAGGGGCATGGCAGGGCAGGTTTCCATGCGCGAATCTTTGGTAGAACGCCTTACGCTACTCCAAGCTCACAAAAAACATCTTCAGATACTTGTTAGCAGACTTAAAGAATTAGTGTCTGACTCGGTCAAACGTAACCGCATCTTTTTTGAAAATTATGCGAATGATGTGCTGATAGTTTCCAGTGGCTTCAAGGAATTCATTATTCCTGTAGTTACTGAGTATGACATAAAGCCAGAAAACGTCTATGCCAATGAGTTTGTATTTGATGCGAATGATAAAATCATTGGTTTTGATTCTTCTAACCCCCTCTCGGAAAATGGAGGCAAAGTAAAGCTACTCAAAAATCTGAATCTGCAAGGCGAAGTCTATGTGATAGGTGATGGCTATACGGATTATGAAATTCGCCAAGCGGGATTGGCAAATAGTTTTTATGCTTTTACTGAAAATGTAGAAAGAGATGTAGTCGTAGAAAAAGCCGACCATATAGCTCCAAGTTTAGATGAGTTCTTGTATGTGCATAAGCTACCTATGGCAATTTCTTATCCTAAAAGTAGAATCAATGTACTGATTTTAGAAAATATAGAAGCATCTGCCCAGCAAATTTTCAAAGAAGAAGGCTACAATGTAGAAATTATTAACTCTGCCTTAGATGAAAACGAATTGGCAGAGAAAATTAAAAATGTTTCTGTGCTTTGTATTCGTTCTAAAACTACTGTAACAAGAAAAATATTGGAAAATGCAAATAAACTTATTTGCGTAGGCACATTTACGATAGGAACAAATCAAATAGATTTACAGGCTTGTGCAGAAAAAGGGGTGGCTGTATTCAACGCACCTTATAGCAATACGCGTAGTGTCGTGGAGTTAGCTATAGGCGAAATGATAATGCTTATGCGAAATATCCCTGATAAAAATGCAGGAATGCACGCAGGCAAATGGGAGAAATCAGCTGCTAATAGCAATGAAGTTCGTGGCAAAAACTTAGGCATCATCGGTTACGGAAATATTGGCTCTCAACTTTCTGTCTTGGCAGAAGCATTGGGTATGAAGGTTTATTACTATGATACCGCAGAAAAATTAGCCATTGGTAATGCAACTAAGTGCCGTTCTTTGAGAGAGTTATACGAAGTGTCTGACATTATTTCTGTGCATATAGATGGTAGAAAAAGCAACAAACATTTCATAGACGAGGACGACTTTGAGCAGATGAAAGACGGCGTAATTTTTATGAACTTAGCCAGAGGCGAGGTAGTAGAAATAAATGCCTTAGTAAAATACATAAAAAATGGGAAAATCAGAGGTGCAGCAATAGACGTATTCCCTTCTGAGCCAAAGAATAACAAAGAACCCTTTGTGTCAGAACTGCAAGGGCTTAAAAATGTAATACTTACTCCTCACATTGGCGGAAGCACCCAAGAGGCACAGTACAACATCGCCAACTTCGTTCCTGCCAAAATCATAGAATACATCAATACGGGCAGTTCTTTGCTAAGTGTAAATTTCCCTAATATTCAACTGCCTCAGTTAGAAAATGCTCATCGCCTCATGCACGTTCACGAAAACGTGTCGGGTATTTTGGCACAAATTAACAGCATTTTGGCTAAGCATAATATCAACATCGTTGGACAGTACCTCAAAACCAATGAAACTATTGGTTATGTAATTACTGACATCAATAAAGAATATAACAAAGAGGTCATTAAGGATTTGAAAAACATAGCCCATACTATTAAGTTTAGGGTGCTGTACTAAACAACGAGTTAGAAACAAATTTTTAACTGATGAGCAATAAATTCCTGAATAGCTACTCGATATTTCAACTTCTTTTGAAGTACCGTAACTACTTATTTTTTGCTTTTTTGCTCATCCGAGCAACAGAATTTTTACTTGATATAGCCTTGGGCGATGGCGATGGCAGTATCCAGTCTTTTTATCCTTATATGTTGCTGACGGCTACCAAGTTTTCACTTGTCATGGGATTTATTGCTTTGTCCATAGTAAAACTATCAGAAGTTGATTTTCAAAACCGTACTCAGCAAATTTTTGAAAAATTAAAGAAAGCAAGCAGTGCTTATTCCTTTTTCCTAATTGCAATAGTTTACGTAAGTTTTTCTGTTTACTACCAACAAGGTGGCTTCTTGGACAATGAAGTAGAATATGGTGCTTCGGAAAATAGCACCATAGGCTTTTTAAGGCATTATTTATCATCGGATATGCCTTTTTTACAAAAGATTTTTGATGTTAGAGTTACGGACAACAGTGCTTTTCAATCTCGTGAACTTAGCTTTGTTTTTGACTACATAGATGCCCAGTTTATAGACAGGTGTATTGGATTAGGCATACCTCACTTTTATTCACTTTCTCATTATATTTTTACCTTGCTGATAGGTTGGTGGCTTTATAGTTTTTGTACTAAGCATCTGAATTTCAATGCTTTTATTAGTTTGCTATTCGTAATTATTCTTTGGACTGCCCCTTGTATATTTTTCTCTGCTACTTTCTATCGCTCTGCTAAGATTAGTACTTCCTTTTTCTTGGTGTGGTATTTTATATTGCTTTACAAAGTTTTAGCTGGTTCGGATAAATTAAATAATCTATATTCCGACTTAAAAAGCCAGATTCCTAAAATATATTTGGGAATTACTTTGCTTGGTTTGGCGGTTGTCTTTACAGATAGGCAAGGATTCTTTTTTATGCTCATTGTACTTTTGTTCTTAGCTTTTAAGTGGTTATCTGCACCAAGCAAAAATACAGCTATGTTGTTTTTTTCTTGCCTGTTTGCTGTTGCCTTCAATACCTTTTATAATTATTACTTAGGTGGGAAAATCATTTTTGCATTGCACGGCTACTACCCCGATTTTACTTATCAAAAAATTCCTTGGTCAATGCTTACAGACTGGTGGCACTACCAAGATGCTGTCTTTTTTGAAGAAGCTATAGATATTTTACTCCAAGAATGGCGACTTTTGCTGGGGAACGTACCTACTTTTATGGTTTTTACTTTTGGTATTTGGCTAATCTTTACATTTGCTAAGTATGTTCCTTGGACATTTGAAAATCCCTTAGCTCATCAGGCAATCAGCGTAAAAGGAATAGTAGGTGCATTGGTTTTTCTATTTTTGATATTCATCATCTTACTCAATATGCTGATGCGAATGCGACACCCCGCTATTTATCAAGAAGGTTATTTCCGATATTACTACCCTATTCCTGTAACAGTAATTTTATTTATTCTAACTCTTTTATTTATACAAATTATTCAAAATCATCGCTTAGTTAAAAGTTCTAAGCTTGCTATACTTGTACTTTTAATAGCTATGAGCAATATTTTTTCTTTACCTTCGCACTATGCAGTATTGAGAAGTGATACAGCCCCAAGAGCTATGAGAATCAAAAATACACCTGTTTTTTTAGAGGCTTTGAGGAACTCAAACAACCCTGATTATACTATATCGGATTCTTTGGCAAGCAAACCTATTTTCCAATTTTTAAAAAATAGACATACAGATAGCAGAAAGTAAACCAAAAATTTGCATACAAAAATAGGATATGTAATTTGCTTTCCTAAATTTGTATTTAGGCTATTGTTAAAAATTATATAAAACATTCTTAACCAAACTATTATAGTAAATATGACGCAGACCTCCAACCAAAAACATCCAAGTGCCTTGTACCTGCTCTTTTTTACAGAAATGTGGGAAAGATTTAGTTATTACGGCATGAGAGCCTTACTTATTTTATTTCTTACCTCAGAAATGAGCAAAGGCGGCTTTGCTTTCTCCACCGAAAAATCAGGGCAAATCTATGGCTTATACACAGGTTTTTCTTATTTGACTACACTTTTGGGGGGGTACATAGCCGATAGGTACTTAGGTTTCAGAAAATCGGTCATTATTGGAGGTATTCTCATGGCAATCGCCCAAGCCTCTTTAAGTTTTGGTTCTTTCGGAAGTTCCGTGCCTATTTTTTATTTTGGTTTGGTGCTTTTAGTAACGGGGAATGGAATGTTCAAACCCAATATTTCCTCTATGGTGGGGCAGCTATACGAAGATGGTAGCCCTTTGAAAGACTCTGCTTATACGATTTTCTACATGGGCATTAATATTGGAGCATTTTTAGGGTCTATTATTTGCGGATACTTGGGGGAAAATGTAGGTTGGCATTATGGATTTGGTGCAGCAGGCGTAGGTATGGTATTAGGCGTACTGATACTGAATACTTGGCAGAAAATGCTCGGACCTATTGGCTTGCCTCCTCAGAAAACTTCTAAAGCAAAAGAAGCTGAGGCTGTACCCCAACAGCCTTTATCACTTGTAGAAAAACAAAGGCTGATAGTGGTGCTTGTGCTTTCCTTTTTTTCTATTATATTTTGGTTAGCTTTTGAGCAAGCGGGTTCTTCTATGAATCTTTTTGCCTCTCGTTATACAGATAGAGATTTGGGCTTTTTTGAAGTTCCAGCTACTTGGTTCCAATCAGTTAATGCCTTCTTTATCTTTACTTTAGCTCCTTTATTTTCTATTTTATGGATAAAATTGGAGCGAGTAGGTAAAAATCCTAATGGAGCCTTAAAATTTGCCATAGGGCTATTTTTATTGGGTTTAGGCTTTGTTGCCTTAGTGATAGGGGCTGGTTCTATTCCACAAGGAGCGACTTCTGGCTCGGTAAGTATGCTTTGGCTTGTCTTGGCTTATTTGCTGCATACTATGGGTGAGTTATGTTTATCTCCTGTAGGGCTTTCTTTTGTCAATAAGCTCTCTCCTAAACATTTGGCAGGGCTAATGTTTGGTGTCTGGTTCTTAGCAACAGGTTTAGGCAACTACTTAGGAGGGGCTATTTCGGGCTTCATTGATAGATTTGCCCAAGAGCAATCTCTTTCCAATTTCTTTTTGCTTTTTGTAAGTGTTTCTATCGTTTCTTCTCTTATTTTATTCTTGCTCTCTCCTTTGCTGAGGAAGTGGATGCACGGGGTAAAGTAAAATTTATGCTGAATAACAAAGAAAAAGCGTGCAATTTGGAAGGCAGTAGCCAATAAATGCACGCTTTTTTAGTTTACTGATTCTTCTTGAAGTCTATTCTTTTACTATATTTTAATCCCAACCACTAAAATATCATCTATCTGCCTACCACTATTCGCTCTCATCCAATTGACAAGATTTTGTTCCAAAATTTTTTTCTGCTCGTGTAAAGGAAGTTGATGAATTTCATACAGTAATTCTCTCATTCTAATTTTAGAGAATCTTCGCCCTTCTTTGCCTCCAAATTGGTCGGTGTAGCCATCTGTAAATAAATAAAACATGGTTTTATTTTGAGGTTGCCCATTGAGGCTGGGTAGATAAATAGTGTGGTTTTCAAAGTTTTTGTATTGATGTTTATTGTCCAAAATACCCCCAATGGAAGTTCTTTCTCCTTTGATTTCCGTAAACTGTTGATTTTGAAAGTATATCAGAGGACTTTTTGCTCCTGCATATACCATAGTATGTGCGTTAAAATCTATTGCCACAATGCCCATGTGCATACCATCGCGATTTTGCGTATGCTGCTGATTGAGTAACCTTCTTACTCCCTTGTTCATCTCATACAAAATCAAATCAGGTTGGTGAATTTCGCGGTCATGAACGATTTGATTAAGTAACGAATCCCCAATCATACTCATAAAAGCACCGGGTACTCCATGCCCCGTACAGTCAGCCACTACGACGATGAGTTTATTCTCTCCATAATCTGTTTTTTGGGCAAACCAATAAAAATCTCCAGATACAATGTCCCTCGGTTGGAAAAATATAAAAGATTCTACCAAATTTTGCTGTACATTGGCTACTTTAGAAAGGATAGCAGATTGAATACGTTTGGCATAAGTAATGCTGGCGGTAATTTCTTTATTTTTATGTTCTATCTCGTTTTTTTGCTTTTCAATGACTTGTACTGTCTGTTGGAGGTTGTTGGTGCGTTCTTCTACCAATGATTCTAAGTTTTCATTGTATTTTTTCAACTCTTCTGAAAGTTTCTCTACCTGTACGAAAGCATTGGAAAAACGCATAGAAAGCAAGGCAGCTTGGGAAAAGAAAAAAATAAAAAAACCCCAAGGAATCAAGTATGTAGTATTGATAATCAAGGAAGAATACAAAATATCATTAATAACCGTAAATATGAGGAATAAAATACCTGAGATAAACAGTCTTGCACCTTCTCGCCGATAAATCAATGCTTTAAACAATCCATAGGAAGCAAAAATAATCGCAATAAAGCCCACACCATAATAAGGTAAAAGCAAGTAAGTAAAAAAATTAGCCATAGTAAAAAGTGCAATAATAGAAAATAGAATAGCCACAAAGTAGAAAAAACGCGTAACTATGCGTGGAATATCTTGGGGAAAAACAGCCTGCAAAAAGGAATATAAAAAGGGAGGAATCAGAAAGAAAGAAATATATTCAAACCTATACTTCCAATCCCAAGAGATAAAAGGCATGAGATTGACGATGTAATTTTCGCTGGTAGAAAGCACTCTTACAGGTACGATAAGGCAAAGCAAAGCAAAAAATAATACTGAATTTTCTTTTTTGCGAATCAGAAATAAAAACAAATGATACAGAAACATCAACCATAAACTCCCACTTAAAAACAAAGCAATAGATAGATTTTTATCCCTGATTTGAAGTACTTGCTCAGGCGTGCCTAATTGCATACTGTACCAAAGCCCCCCTTTGCGGTGGTAAAAATTAGAGATATGAATAACAATATTAAGTGTATCATCGTGTGGCTCGAAATGCCCAATAGCAGTTCCCGGATTAGGAAACATCTGTTCCGCACTTTTGCCTATCCTTCCTAAGCTAATGACTTCTTTGGTATTCACCAATACTTTGAAAGCCGAAGACTGGTCTAAGGTTTTGATACTGAGCATAGAAGGCAAGTTAGTAGGAAGTAAGACTTTCAAATAGTAGGTGGCGTACCCATGTCCATTTATTTTTTGTTCTTGCCAAGAACCTATCTCCTCCCAACTTGCCGAGGGGACTTTCAAATATACAGGAGAAGAAAGGCTATCTAACTGAGCGGCAGATAAAAAATCATGGTAAAAAAATTGCCATTCTCCGTCTAAGTCCACTGCCCCATTTTGGCTAAAATCCCATGCACGCAAATCTAATATTCCTTTTTCCGCTTTGGGCTGTGCCAAAGTCCAACTATAAAAAAATAAGACACAGCAAGCAATTATGTTTAAAACTTTTAGCATGGAAAGCAAAGCAAATTTGTTTGTGAATAGCTGCCAAATATAATATAGCATCAAAAGGGGAAATCGAGTCAAATACTACAAATATAAAAACTTGTATTTTCTTTATTGTTGATTTAGCCAAGAAATTTAGTCCCTGATAATTAGTTTCATGATTCCATACACCCCTACCGAAACAATAGAAATAATACTTATCCAAAAAGCAATGGTGTAAGCAGCTCCAGAAGGAATAACTTGCTGCCTTTTGTACTTTAAATGGTAGGCAACAAAAATCACTAAAAATAACAGGACTGAGCCTGCTACTCCCCCAGCCAATACCATCAGGACAGGAAGATTGATAAATAGATAGGCAAGTAGCCAAATTGCTGGAAGCAAGCACGCCAGCAGGTTACTTATGCGCTTCCGCTTGCTCATGTCCCAAAAATCAATCCATGCAAAGTGTCCAAATAAGTCTGTCAAAAGTCGAATCCAAAAGGCAAGCGTTGCGTAAAGGCTTGAGAATAGCACAAAAAATGCTCCTATCAAATACACATTTTTAAAACCAACGCCCAGCGATTGGGTATATATAAGTGCCAATGTTTCAATTACTTCATTGCCTAAAGGAACTACCTCTTGCTTGTACAAAATTGCTGCACCCAATAGATAAAAAGCTACTGTTACAGTAGTATAAATCAGCATAGAAAGCACTGCATCAAAATACATTACTTGCATCCAACCCTTAGCACGTTTTTTCCATTCAGGAGTATCTTGAAAAGCTCCTGTATAAGAGGCATACCCCTTTTCTATACACCAATACGTATAGGAAATAATCTCATCGCTTGCTACCCCTGTAATGCCAAATGCCCCAATAGCAAACAGCATCAAGTCCCCTGAAATTTGAAAAGCCAATCCACTGCTAATCTCGTCCCAACCAAACTGATACGGCGTATATCTCAATGAAAATAAAGAGGTAAGGGTAAGCAGGGTAAACAAGGCTATCATGCCCGCAGAGAGCAATTCTACTCTGCGATAATTCCCTTTATAAATGAGTAAGGAACTCATCAAAGCAACTATTACAGCACTAATCTTGAGAGGAATATTATTGAAAAGCATATTGAAAACTACTGCCGTCGCACCTAAGATTCCTCCAATTTGAGCAATTTTGGGCAGTAAAATCAAGAAAACAACCCACAAAGACCACTTTGCCTTTCCTATAGAAAAACCTGACAACTTATTAAAAGCAGACATCGCTGACTCTCCCGTGAGGATAGTATGTTTGCCAAATTCTAACTGTACGGTTACTTTCAATAAACAACTCAAAACTATAACCCATAAAGCTGTAAAACCTGCCTTTGCTCCCAATACGGTAGTAGCTATGAGTTCTCCCGAGCCAACAATAGAAGCAGAAAGGATAAAACTCGGACCTAAAAATTTCAATTTTCCCCACCAAGAAGCAGGAGGTTCTTTAATAGCACCTGTTGTGATTTGATATGGGTCTTGCATAGTTTTAAAAAGATATTGGTGAGAGCGTCAAAGCTAAGATTTTACTCAACAAAAAACAAAATACAGATTTGCTTAAATGGAAAGCATATTTTTATAAATTAGCAGGAAAAATGAACTAAAAAATCATGACACCTGAACAAGCACAAAACGAAATCGCTGAACTCACCCAAAAAATCAATTATTACAACGAAAAATACTACCAAGAGCATATTTCAGAAATCTCTGATTATGAGTTTGATATGCTCTTGAATAAGCTCATAGATTTAGAAAAGCAATTTCCCCAATTTACCCAGCCTGATTCTCCTACCCAGCGAGTAGGCGGCGGTATTACCAAAGAGTTCTTAACAGTAACACATAAACGCCCAATGCTTTCGCTTTCAAATACTTATAATGAACAGGATTTGAGAGATTTTGATGAAAGAATAAAAAAAACCTTAGGAGATGCGCCTTATGAATACATCTGCGAACTCAAATTTGATGGAGTCGCCATGAGCTTGCACTATGAAAATTATTTACTTACTACCGCAGTTACCAGAGGCGATGGTGAACAGGGAGATGATGTTACCACTAATATTAAAACGATTAAAACAGTTCCTTTAAAGGTTCATAGTCAAAAACTTCCCCCCAATTTTGAAGTGCGAGGCGAGGTAGTAATGCCTCATGAAAGTTTTGACCGAATCAATGACGAGATTGCCAAAGAAAACGAACAAAGAGAAAAAGAGGGAAAAAAGCCGCTTGCTTTTTTGGCAAATCCAAGAAATGCTACCTCTGGTACGATAAAAATGCAAGACTCCTCCGTAGTAGCAAAGCGCAATTTGATGTTTTATGGTTATGATTTTTTAGCAGATAATCAGGCTTTTATAACACATGAGGAATCTTTGAAAGCCCTTAAAGAAGCCAAGTTTAATATTTCTACTGACTACGTAAAATGCAAAAATATAGATGAAGTCATCGACTTCGTCAACCGTTGGGAAACCAAACGCTACGACTTGCCTATGGATACTGACGGTATCGTAGTAAAAATCAATGACTATTCTCAGAGAGAAACACTCGGTTTTACCGCTAAAAGCCCTCGCTGGGCTATTGCCTATAAATACAAAGCAGAAGTTGCTTCAACTATTTTGGAGTCCGTTGTTTATCAAGTAGGAAGAACGGGGGCAGTAACGCCTGTGGCAAACTTGAAACCTGTGAAATTAGCAGGAACTACGGTAAAACGCGCTACTTTGCACAATGCTAATGAGATAGCTCGTTTGGACTTACATCAGGGCGATACAGTTTTTGTACAAAAAGCAGGAGAAATTATCCCACAAATTACAGGGGTAGATATGAGCAAAAGACCACAAGGCGTTGCACCTATCCATTTTATAGAAAACTGCCCAGAGTGCAATACTCAACTTATTCGCAAAGAGGGCGAAGTGGCTTTTATCTGCCCCAATGAAAAAGGCTGTCCCCCACAAATCAAAGGAAAAATGGAGCATTTTATCAGCAGAAAGGCGATGAACATAGATAGCTTGGGTGAGAAAACAATAGAAACTTTTTTCCAAGCAGGCATGATAAAAACCGTAGCCGATTTGTACAAAATCAAGAAAGAGGACATTTTAACTTTAGAAGGTTTTAAGGAAACTTCTGCAAATAATATTTTAGCAGGCATAGAAACTTCTAAGCAAAAACCTTTTAAAAATGTACTTTTTGGTTTGGGGATTCGCTTTATTGGGGAAACAGTAGCTGAAAAATTGGCTAACTTCTTTAAATCCATAGAAAATTTGCAGAAAGCAAGTTTGGAAGAACTCACTACTGCCCCTGAAATTGGTGAGAAAATAGCCCAAAGCCTAATTGAATATTTCAAAGATGAGGATAACCTTAGGCTCATAGAAGAACTGAAAAAGGCAGGGCTGCAATTTACTATGCAAGAGGAAGATAAACCTCAGCTATCCAATAAATTAGAGGGAAAGACTTTTCTGGTATCTGGTGTATTTGCCAACTTTGAAAGAGATGAAATCAAAAATGTGATAGAGGCACACGGCGGCAGGGTGCTTTCTGGCGTTTCTGGCAAACTGAACTACTTAATTGCAGGGGAAAATGCAGGAGGTAGCAAGTTGGAAAAAGCAGAAAAGTTAGGTGTGCAGGTGATTTCTGAAAGTCAGTTCTTGGAAATGATAAAGTAATCTTTACTATACTCTCCACCCACTTTTCTCTAACTCCTCATTTATATTGAAGCGATAGTTTTCTAAAATGAGCAAGTCCTTGTTCCAATCGATAATTTGCCAATTTTGTGAGGGTTTGGCTACAAAAACTTGTTTGGTTTTAGAGAAAAACCAAAGCACTTTTTTGACTCCAAAGTCGAGCAAAGCCTTTGTTTTCATGCAATAATAATCCAATTCCGAAATACCAAAATCGCTTGTATCGCCTTGTATATCAATTTCTATAACAGAAAGTGGAGGAATTTTAAAATACTCGCCTTGCGCTTGATACTTTTGCAGAGTGGACTTGTCGGAAATTACAATGTCGGAAAAAACGTTACTTTTTTTGTCCAAATGTAATCCTGTTTCATTTCCAACAGTAAAAAACCTACTCTCATCTATATTTTTAATCAGAAAATTCATGATGACCCCATGAATAATTGCTTGTATATCGCTTTGTCCCATAATTTCATCAAAACTTTTAAGCCCTTACATTACCTCCTTGAAGCCTCTGTAATACAAAGGCTTACCTGCATACTCCTCATAAATCAAGGATTTAGGAATATCTTTTTTAGAAAAGCGAGTTTTGATTTTTCTATGCCTTTTTTCTATAACTATGGTCATGCTACTTGGCGTTTATTGAACTTTATGCAAGATAGAAAACTTTATACAAATGTCTGCTGTTTTACAACAATACTTGTTCTATTTTACTATTTTTGCCTGCTTTATTTGTGAAAATGAGGTAGTAAGCAAAAATGCAAAGAAACCAATTGACAATGAAAAAAATATTTCTTATAAGTTTAATCTTTGTTTTTCAGATACTTATACACTCTTCTGTTTGGGCGCAACTACTTCGCCCTATCCAATGGGAATCTAAAACCTCTACTAATGAGGCAAAAGTAGGTGAAACCGTAGAACTGATTTTTACTGCAAAAATAGATGAGGGCTGGTATCTCTACTCTAATGACTTTGACCCTAATTTAGGTCCTATGCTTACCTCTTTTGAGTTTACACCCAACGACACATACAGCTTAGTAGGCAAAAAACCCACTCCTGTAGGTGCAAAAAAGAAGTTTGATGCAGAAATCTGGAACGGAGAATATACCTATTTCACTAAAACCGCTGAGTTTCGCCAAAAAATTAAGGTTTTAAAGGAAAATCCAAAAATTCATGCTACTGCCAACTATCAGGTCTGCTCTGACGAAAGTGGAAAGTGTATCCCTTTGGAAGATGACTTTAATTTTGACGGAATCAAAGTTATTGGGGGAGTGGCTGAGGAGAAAAAATTAGACGAAAAAAGTAAAAACCAAGCGAATAGTAACCAATCTCAAGACCTTATAAAAGAAGAAACTAAACCCTTAGAAACTACCAATCCTAACATCGTCCAAGTAAAAACAGACTCTGCAAAAAGCAATGAGGAACAACCAACAACCAATAACCAACAACTAACAACTAACAGCCAACAAACAATCCTAACCAATAAGCCGCCAACAGGAAACTTATTAGCTTTCATGTTAGCGGCATTTCTGAGTGGGCTGGCGGCATTAATTACGCCTTGCGTATTTCCTATGATTCCTATGACGGTTTCCTTTTTCACCAAAAAAGAAAAATCAAGGGCAGCAGGCATTGCTAAAGCACTCTTTTTTGGGGCTTCTATTGTAGGGATTTATGTATTGATTGGGGTACTTTTTGCCTCGATTTTTGGAGCAGACTCCGCTAACTTATTAGCAACGCATTGGCTTCCAAATATTTTCTTTTTTATTGTTTTCATTCTTTTTGCACTTTCCTTCTTTGGAATGTTTGAAATTACGCTGCCAAGTAGCCTCAGCACGAGTTTAGATGCCAAAGCAGAAAAAGGAGGGTACTTAGGAGCATTTTTCATGGCACTTACCTTAGCCGTAGTTTCTTTCTCTTGTACGGGACCTATCGTAGGAACAGTATTGGTCGAAGCAGCAGGCGGACAGTTCATAAAACCTGTTTTAGGAATGCTGGCTTTTTCCTCTGCTTTTGCCATTCCTTTTACCTTTTTTGCCATTTTCCCTTCTTGGTTGCAAAGCCTCCCCAAGTCAGGCGGTTGGCTCAACTCGGTGAAAGTGGTCTTAGGTTTTATAGAATTAGCCTTAGCTTTTAAGTTCTTAAGTGTGGCAGACCAAGTTTACCACTGGGGAATTTTAGACCGCCACGTGTATATTGCAATTTGGACGGCGATTTCTTTTACTATGGGACTATATTTCTTAGGAAAAATTCAATTACCCCACGACAGCCCAATCAGTAAGTTGAGCGTGCCAAGGTTATTGTTGGCAATCGCTACTTTTGCTTTTACAGTTTACTTATTTACTGGAATGTTTGGCGCGCCTTTGAAAGCCTTAGCGGGCTATTTGCCACCACAAAGTACACTTGATTTTGATTTAACTGCTATGAAATTAGCCTCCCCTACTAATGTTTCTACTAAACAAGTAAAATATGGAGATAGGCTCAAATTGCCTCATGGCTTACAAGGGTATTTTGACCTCAAAGAGGGTTTGCAAGCGGCAAAACAAGCAGGGAAACCACTTTTTATAGACTTTACAGGTCATGGTTGTGTAAATTGTAGGGAAATGGAAGCCAATGTCTGGTCTGCACCCGAAGTATTAAAACGCTTACAAGAAGATTATATCGTCGTGGCTCTTTATACCGATGACCCATTAGAACTCCCCGAGAGCGAATGGGTAACAGCCAAAAATGGGAAAGTCAAAAAAACTATGGGCAAAATTAACCTAAACTACCAAGAAGAAAGATTTGGAGTAAACTCTCAACCTTTTTATTTGCTTTTAGACCACAACCAAGACTTACTTACTCCGCCCAAAGATTATGACTTGAATGTAGGGAATTTTGTCGCTTTCTTAGATGCAGGTTTGGCAGAGTTTAAGAAAAGAAAGCTATGATTGGGATAGAAAAGTTCCGCATCAGGGCAAACGAAGTAGATTTTAGGCATAGGCTTACTGTTCCCGCTTTGGTCAATTTTTTACAGGAAACTGCTATGCACAATATAGGAGAAATTGGCTTGCCTATACACATACTTCACGAAAAAAACTTAGGCTGGGTACTTTCTCGCCTTCATCTGCTTGTATCTCGATACCCCAAATCAATGGAAGAAATCAAGGTACAAACCTGTGCCTATGCTTTCGAGAAATACCAAGCATATAGGGATTTTAGGATTTATGATGAACAAAATGACTTAATTGCCACTTCCGCAAGCAGTTGGTTAGTATTTGATTTAGCAAAAAGACAACTCATCGCTATTCCTGATTTTGTCAAAGATAGTGTAAGTATTTGCAAAGAAGAAACTCCTCTTTTTATGCCTAAATCCAAATTACCTCCTTTGCAACATATTGATTACCAATTTTATCATCAAGTTCGTTGGCATGATTTAGATACAAACAATCATGTAAATAATACTTTCTATTTCCAATGGACATTGGAAAGTCTGCCCGTAGAAATATTAAATCATTTTTTTGTGGAGGAGTGGGACATGATTTTTAAAAATGAGTGCTTTTTTGGAGAAAAAATCATTGCTCAAGCCCATCTTTTAGAAAAACTTACAAGCGAACAAGGAGAAAAACTGACTTTCCTCCTGCGAATCATCAAAGAAGCAGATAGCAAGGAAGTCATACAAGCAAAGGTAAAACTAAAATCTATTGACTCTTTCATAACCTAAATCGTGGGAAGCATTTGTAAAATATAGCCTTCATAGATAGCCACATGAAGAAAATAGGATACTAATGAGTCAAATGCATAAAATAACAGATAACTCAAGAGCTTTAATATAAGATTTTTGCAAACTATTTTTTATTAAGTATCTTTACTCGCACATTAACAAACCTAATTATAAAAAAATCAAAATACCATGAATACACTACATTCAAGATACAATTTCAAATTACTCAATAGGCTATTTACTACAATCTTAGTTGTAATTATTTCTTTACCTGTTTTAGGACAAGGGGAGGGTACAATTTCACTTGGACTGAGAGGGGGCTTGAATACGAGTAACTTTGCAGGAAATATAGGGGGAGCCGCAGGAGAAAATCGCTTCAAAGCAGGTATCAATTTTGGAGCATTCGGTATTTACAGCATACAAGAGAACTGGGGTATTACCGCCGAGGTGAACTATTCTCCCAAAGGGACAGTAACCTCCCAGTTTGCCAGAAGTAATATTAAACTCAACTACTTGGATATTCCTGTTTATGTAAACTATTTCTTTGGGCAAGGTGGAGACAAACTTCGCACTAAGGTTTTCTTAGGTCCTTATGTTGATTTCTTGATGACTGCAAAGCAAAACCTTGGAGGCATAGAAGTAGATGTCAAAGATAGATACAATAACCTCGATTTAGGGCTTTTATTAGGCGCAGGATTACATTATAAAATCAGTGAATCAGGCGGGAATTGGCTTATATTAGATGTACGCTATGGCATAGGCTTTTCTGATATTGCTAAACCGGGTTTAGGAACAAGTAACATTACCAATCGTGCTTTAAGTTTTAATTTAGGAATTAGCTTTCCGATAAATGATTGATTATAAGAGTGTTTTATTAAAAATACTCTGCTTGCATAATATTTTTTAGTAAAAACTTTCTATTCCCAATTTTGCTTTCTAACTTCGCAGGACTAAAAAATGTTTGAGATTACTTTCTCAAACAAATGCTATAAACAGGCACTTAACCATAAAAAAATCAATTACAAGCATGAAAATATTAGTTTGTATAAGCCATGTCCCCGATACCAATGCTAAAATTCCTTTCAAAGATGGAAAACCAGATTTAGCAGGGTTGAGTTTTGTGATTGCACCCTACGATGACTTTGCATTGGCAAGAGCAGTGGAACTGCGAGATGAAACCAAAGGAAAACTAACTGTGCTTTGTGTAGGAAAAGCAGATACCGAGCCTACCATACGCAAGGCTTTGGCGATAGGAGCTGATGATGCTATACGCATAGATGCCGAGCCAATAGATGCTTTTTTTGTTGCCGCTCAAATTGCAGAAGTGGCAAAGCAAAATCAATATGATATGATTCTCATGGGTAGAGAATCGAGTGATTACAATGGAGGGCAAGTACATGGTATGGTAGCGGCAATGCTGGGTTTGCCTTGCGTTGTCCCTTGTATGAAGTTGGTTTTAAATGGAAATGTTGCTACCATGCACAGAGAAATAGAAGGAGGCAAGGAGGTGGTCGAGTTAGCTACTCCTTTCGTTGCTGGTTGCCAAGAACCTATTGCAGAGTGGAAAATCCCTAATATGAGAGGCATCATGACCGCTAAAACTAAACCTCTACAAGTAATTCCCGCAGTAGCAGTAACTACAACTACACAAGTAGCAAACTATGAAGTACCTGCCCCACGCAGTAGTTGTAAAATGATAGATGCAAATAATGTAGAGCAGTTAGTGGATTTATTGAAAAATGAGGCAAAGGTAATTTAAGAGTTATAAATTATGAGTTATGAGTTATTTTTTGGTTATGATGAAAGTAACTCAAAGCCTAAAAAAAAAATTAGTGCAAATTCGTGAAATTAGTGGCATAGACTACAAAAAAATTTAGTATTCGTGAAATTAGTGGCTATTCAACAACCTTAAACAAAGTAGAAAATGAATGTTTTAGTATATATAGAATCAGAAAACGGTTTACCTAAAAAGTCCTCTTTGGAAGCAGTGGCTTACGGTGCGGCAATAGGTAGCCAAGTAACAGCAGTAGCAACCAACGACACAGCTGCCGCAGATTTGGGGAAATATGGTGCTGATAAAATATTGCAATTCAATACCACAGCCAAATTAGAGGCAAATCAGATTGCCGAGGTGGTAACACAAGCGGCAGAAGCACAGAACGCAGAAGTGATTATTTTTGCTAAGTCTATCCTCAACGATTTAGCTGCTCCTATGTTAGGGATAAAACTGGGTGCTTCCGTAGCATCTAATGTAACTGCTTTACCAGAATTGAGCAAGGGTTTTGTTGTAAAAAGAGGAGTATTCTCAGGTAAAGCCTATGCGGAGTTAGCTCTAAACAATACTAAAAAAGTATTGACCATTAAAAAAAATGCGGTGGCTTTGATAGAAAAAAATAAAACTGCCACTGTGGAAAGTTTTAATCCAACCATTTCTCCTTCTACTGTTCAAATCAAAGAAACTACACAAAAAACAGGCGATATTTTACTTACTGATGCAGACATAGTAGTTTCTGGAGGCAGAGGATTGAAAGGTCCCGAGAACTGGGGCATAGTAGAGGAATTAGCTAAAACACTACACGCCGCTACGGGTTGCTCTAAGCCCGTTTCTGATATGGACTGGCGACCTCACCACGAACACGTAGGGCAGACAGGCATCAAAGTAAGTCCTAACCTATACATTGCCATAGGAATTTCTGGTGCTATTCAGCACTTGGCAGGCGTAAGTTCCTCAAAAACTATCGTCGTCATTAATAAAGATGCAGAAGCTCCATTCTTCAAGGCAGCAGATTACGGAATAGTAGGAGATGCCTTTGAGGTAGTACCCAAACTGACGGAAGCACTCAAAAAAGCTATATAAGAAAGCCTACGCCTATAAAGTTTTATTCTTTATAGGCGTAGGCTTTTTGGTAAACTTTATTCTCCAAGCTACTACATATTTGTATCTACAAACTTATCTACGTCATCACTTTTTCCTAATACTACAATCACGTCAGAGTGTTCTATCGTTGTTTCTTCATTAGGTCTGATAATGAGGTGTTCTATACTTTTCTTACGCCCGTCTATGTATTCTTCATATTTTCGCTTAATCGTAATCAGTTCCAGTTGGTATCTCCCTGATAGGTTAATGTCTTTAAGTGTTTTTTTGAGCGTTTTGCGAGGGGCTTGAATTTCTACAATTTCATAACTGTCAGGCATAGGAAGATAAGCCTTCATATTGGGATTGAGCAGCATCTCTGCAATCATACTCCCAATCATATCCTCAGGCGAAATAATGTCTTTTACACCCAACTTTTCCAAGATAAGCTTTTGTTGCTGGTTCATGGCTCTGGCAATAATTCTCTTTACCTTCAGTTCAATAAGTTGCACTACAGTTAGTAGTAACCCTTCTATATTTTCTCCTATAGCTACCAGAACAGCGTCCATATCTGCCACATTTTGAGAGGCAAGTGCCTTAATATCTGTAGCATCTAAAGCCACCGCATAGGCAACCTCGTCTTTGATAGACTCTACGATTTCTATGTCTTGGTCTATAGCAAGCACTTCTGCACCGCGAGCAGCTAAGTTTTTTGCTACAGCCGCCCCAAACTGCCCTAATCCAATCACGGCAATCTTATCAGGTGTTTTTACCATATTGTTTTTTAATTTTTTCTTTTAAAAAAGTAATGATTACTTCTAACGCTTTATCAAAGTGTTGATTATTGGGGACAATGAAATCAGCTTCATTCTTATATGGTTCTATGTATTTTTCATAAGCAGGCATGACATGCTTTTCATAACGATAAAGCACATCATTGAGGTCATACCCTCTTTCTTGATTATCTCTCAGAATGCGTCTTTTGATTCTGATATGGTCTTTTGCCTCAATAAAAATTTTTAAATCTATCAGCTGTGCCACCTCCGTGTAGTAAAATACAAAGATTCCCTCAACCAAAATAATAGGCAAAGGCTTAAAAACCAACATTTGAGGAATTTTATTTGGATTATTAAAGGTATATTCCAAGCGACGCACTTCCTGACCCTGCCTCAGCAATCGCAAATCATGAGCGTACTGCTGGAAGTCAATAGATTCAGGCAGGTCAAAGTTTTTCCACCCGTTTTCGTCTATTGGCTGCTCCTCTCTGGAGCGATAATAATTGTCTTGAGCAAATAGACAAATCTCATTGGTAGAGAAGGCAGAGATAAGTTGATTCAAAAAATAAGTTTTTCCCGAACCGCTCCCGCCCGATATGCCAATAATGTAAGGACTTGCCCTCATAGGTTTGTTTTAGTTCCAAATAGTTGAATATGAATTGTATAAAAAAGGAAAAGCATTACCTATCCAAAATTATAAAAAATGCAATAAATCTAAAGGCTTTTCAAACACTTTTCCAAACTTTCCCCCCAGTGTGGAATAGTTAGCCCAAAAGTTTCTTTGATTTTAGTTTTGTCTAAAATACTATATGCAGGACGCTTAGCAGGGGTAGGATATGCTTCTGTTTTAATTGGTATAAGATTGATATTTAATTTTTTAATTTGAAAAATAGCATGAGCAAAATCGTACCAACTGGCTACGCCTTCATTGCTGTAATGGTAAATTCCAAAATGAGCCGAAGAAGTATTGATAATTTGTAAAATAGTTCTTGCTAAGTCTTCTGCGTAGGTAGGTGTACCTATTTGGTCAGCAACCACACTAAGGCTTGGTTTAGCCTCAGCCAATCGGAGCATAGTTTTCACAAAATTATTCCCAAAAGTAGAATAAAGCCAAGAAGTGCGAATAACAATCGTCTTAGGATTCTTGCTCAATGCCATTTGTTCTCCAAAAAGTTTAGTTTTTCCGTATATATTTATAGGATTTGCCATATCTACTTCTGTATAAGGAGTATAACTTCTGCCGTCAAAAACATAATCTGTAGAAATATGTATCAAAGTAGCACTCTGGCTGGCACACTGCTCTGCCAGCAACCTAACCGCTTTAGCATTAATCAATTCAGCTTTATCTGCCTCTCCCTCAGCTTTATCTACCGCAGTGTATGCGGCACAGTTGATACAATAGTTTATTTTGTTGTATCTAAAAAAATCTCGCACTATTTCTTCATTGGTGATGTCGAGTTCTTCAAAGTCAGCAAAAATGAAATGATACTTTTCTAATAAATGGTGTAGCTTTTTTAACTCACTTCCTAACTGTCCTTTTGCTCCTGTTACTAAGATGTTCATTAATAGTGTTTTTTTGCAAAAATGATGATTTATTCCAATATTCCTGCAAATTTAATTTTGCTTTTCCTTTTCTTTTCTAAAAAAATTGTAATATTGATTTTACTCATCTTAACATAGCTATTCATGCAATTAAACGATAAGAAAGTCATCAATGCGTGGTGTTTTTTTGACTGGGCAAATTCTGCCTACTCCTTAGTCATCACCACTGCAATTTTCCCTGCTTACTATACAGCAGTAACAGAGTCTTTTTTTGGAAGTGATAAAGTAATTTTTCTTGGAATAGAAATAACCAACACAGTACTATACTCTTACGCACTTTCAGTTTCTTTTTTATTAATCGCCTTGCTTTCTCCTATCCTCTCAGGCATCGCCGACTACGGTGGTAAAAAAAAATTGTTTATGCGTTTTTTTACTATGTTAGGTGCATTTTCTTGCCTTACTTTGTTCTTTTTCACAGGCTCAAACGTAGAGTTAGGGATTATTGCGGCAGTAACTGCAAGCATTGGATTTTCAGGAGGTTTAGTTTTCTACAATGCCTTTCTACCTGAAATAGTTAGCCCAGATAGATACGATGCTGTAAGTGCCAGAGGTTACTCTATGGGGTATTTGGGTAGCGTTTTATTGTTGATAGCCAATCTACTAATGATTCAGTTTCATGAGGTCTTAGGGGCAGAAAAGGGCTTCATTATTCGCATTTGTTTTCTCACGGTAGGGGTGTGGTGGTTGGGCTTTTCTCAGATAACATTCCAATATTTACACGATAAAAAAAATGGTCAAAAAATAGATAATGCTATCCTAAGTAAAGGTTTCCACGAACTTCAGAAAGTATGGCAAGCCCTTAAAAATCAGCCTAATATTAAGAAGTTTTTATTTTCTTTCTTTTGTTACAGTACAGGGGTACAGACCATTTTGCTTATTGCGGCACTTTTTGCCTCCAAAGAACTCAATATGGAAAGTAGCGAGTTGATTATTTTAGTCTTACTTTTACAAATTGTGGCTATCGGAGGAGCATACCTAACAGCCAAACTTTCAGGTTTCAAAGGGAACAAATCTACTTTGCTTATCTTGTTAAGCATTTGGGCTTTTGTATGCTTGACGGCTTTTTTTGTCTATGACAAAATTCAGTTTTATCTTTTGGCTGTACTTCTTGGCATGGTCATGGGGGGCATACAGTCCCTTTCACGCGCTACCTATTCCAAATTACTACCAGAAAATACTCCTGATACTGCTTCCTATTTTAGTTTTTATGATGTGTTGGAAAAGTCTTCTATTGTACTTGGGACGTTCCTTACAGGTTTTGCCGAGCAGCAAAGTGATAACATGAGAATAGGAATTTTAGCCTTAGGGTTTTTCTTCATAGTTGGGGCATTACTGATGAGTACAGTACAAGTCAGACCAGCCAAAGAGGGTTTATGAGCAAAAAATCTTGTTAATCTTGGGGAATATGTAACAATATTTGAAAGTAAATCATTATTTTTACCGCCTTAGTCAGTATTAAAACTTATTGTTGGAAAGTTTATGAAAATAGACTTTAATTGGATAAAAAGCAAGTTAGCAGAGGATTCTCGCCAAGCTGTTTGGGTACACTTAGGGCTGATGGGCATGGTAGCTTTCCTGCTCGTAATTTTATTTTTCTATATCTATTTGCCTGTTGTTACGCGCCACGGAGAAACTATTACCGTTCCTGATTTGGAGGGAATGCAGTTAGCACAAGTAGAGGATTTCCTTGAAGATAGAGATTTGCGTTATTACGTAGCGGATTCCAGCTATGACCACCGCCTCCCTCCTCTGACTGTGCTCAAGCAAGACCCAGAGAAAGGAGCAAAAGTAAAGGTCAATCGTCGTATTCACTTGACTATCAATGCTACCATGCCTCCTACTGAGCGTGTGCCTAATATCATAGATAATTCTATGAAGCAAGCAAGTCAGATTTTGGAAAGCTATGGTTTTAAGTTGGGGAAAATAGAGTATGTGCCTGATGTAGCGGCAAATACAGTTATCAAAGTGCTGGTAAACGGAAAAGAAATTACAGAAAAACAACTTCAAGAGGGTTTTTCTCTTGCCAAAGGCTCAAAAATAGACTTGCACGTAGGGGACGGCATGGGTAAAAATGAAATTATTATGCCTAATGTGGTCGGTATGTTACAAGATGAAGCAGAGGTATATCTCAAAGGAAGTGGCTTAGGTATAGGAGCAGTAGTAGAGGAAAAAGACGATACCAAAGAAATAGGCACCGTGCTTAGGCAAAAACCTACGGTAGGTACAAAGGTCAAAGTGGGAACGATTGTGGATATTTGGGTGAGTAATTGATTTTATTATCTATCTGTTTTTATTGTAAGTCAGGCTTTTTAGGTCATACATAATCATTAAACCATAAAGTTGAACAAAAAAATATGGCACACCACTACGCTTAATCAAGCTAAATTTTTACAATGAAGTATTCAACATTTCATCTTTCAATTGGGCGAAAGTTTATTTTCCCAACATTACTCTTACTGATGTTTATCTTTTCTTGCCAAGTGCTTTGTGGTCAAGGGCTTGTGCTGTATCCGATAGGGCAACAGCAAGGGAAAAAATCATCTGTTTCAAGAATAGAAGAAGGGAAGGAAGACACTATAAGAATCCCCTATCCTTTTTTTGAAGACTTTACTTCACGTTTTTATTTAAAAAATCACTTCCCAGATACTACTCGCTGGCTCAATAACAATGGTGGCACTTATGTCAATGACAGTTATGGCATTAATCCTCCTTCTTTCGGAATAGTTACCTTAGACGGCATCAACTATTTGGGAAAACCCTACGATTTTACTAATAGATTCATTGCAGGGGAGGCAGACAATCTAACCTCACGACAAATAGATCTCTCCAAAGCAACTTTACAAAAACGCTTGGCGTTGAGTTTTTATTGGCAAAGTCAAGGTAATGGTTCTAAACCTGATGCAGAGGACTTCCTTGCTGTACAGTTCAAAGATAGTCTGGGTAATTGGACTACACAATGGCAACGCAACGGCTCAGTAACAACGGGCAATAGCTTTCAGTACGTTGCCTTGCCTATCAATAATCCTATCTATTTCCATAAAAACTTTCAGTTTCGTTTTCAAGTATTTTGCAGACTGTCAGGAGCTTATGATACTTGGAATATAGATTATATTTTATTGGATAGTCTTAGAGGCACAGGAAGTAATACAAGAAGCATTTTAGACATTGCCTCAGCCCGCATAGAAACTCATTATCTCAAACGGTATAGAGCCATGCCTCTGGAACAGTACTATGCCAACCCTCAAAGAGAAACCGCAGATAGTATAGTCATGTTTGCGAATAACTTGCACGAGGAGTTTAATATTTTTGCTTGTGATGCTATCCTGACAGATTTGGTGAGCAACGAGCGCTTAGGCGTACTAAGGGATACCTCTTTTATTGTATTGGCGTTTAGTGAGAAGAAAGTTCCTGTCCCTGCCAGAAGCGTGGACTTACCCAAAAACCGCGAAAAAATGATTTTACAATATAAGTTTCGCATGGACACACGCGAAAGAGATGATTACATCAGAGGTGTAAACTTGCGAGTCAATGATACGATTGCAGGAATTACAGTGTTGGATAACTACTATGCGTATGATGACGGGACAGCAGAATTTGCTGCTACCATCAACCAAAAATTTGGCAAATTAGCCTATCGGTACGTGCTTAATACACCTGCCGTACTTACGCATATAGACCTCATGTTTGTTCCCATAGATGTCAATTTGAATGGAGAAACCTATAATTTAAGAGTTTGGAAAAATTTAGATTTTAGAGGACGAGGGGCAAAAGATTCTGTTCTCTTAGTACAAAATGTAATTTTAAACTATACTGATAGCATCAACAAGTTCCTAAGAATAGAACTCAGCCGCAGGATAGCCCTTTCAGATACTTTTTATATAGGGTTTGAGCAGTTATCAGATAAGAACTTAACTATTGGCTTTGACAAAAATACGGATTCTGGAGCGGAGATTTTTACCAATACCACTAATGAATGGATACAAAATAAACTTAATAAGGGTAGTTTGATGCTACGCCCTGTATTTTTAAATAGAAATGCCGTCAGCACCAATGATAGGATTTGGGAAGCCTTATCTGCTAAGGTGTACCCTAATCCTACTAATGGAGAACTCATTTTAGAAGGGCAAATTAGAGAAGTACAGCTCATAGATTTGCAAGGGAGAATGATGATGGAAAGCACCTTCCCGCCTTATCAAGAGTATAAAAGTTTAGACTTGAGTAATCTCCCTAATGGCTTGTATATCTTGCATTTGCAGAATGAAAAAGCAAAAACAATCAAAAAAATAATTGTTCAGAAATAAATTCCTTCTGATATGGCAAAACACAAAAAAAATAATAAAGAAAATGAAGATGAGGAGCATTCCAAAGCACACCCAGATTTAAAAGGCTTCTATGTCAAAATTAATGCCTTTGGAGAAATAGAGTGTAGTCATTCTATAGACGAGATTAACCAATTCCTAAATAAAAATATAGTAGATAAAAAGTTGAAACATCGTTTTGGTTATAAATCAGATGCAGATGACGATACTATCAACTTCATGTACGGAAATATGGATTTGTAAAGTTTAGTGTAGTATTTATAAGTCTATATTTCTTATTGCCAAGTAACACTGATTATGAGTATTTTATATAAAATCGCCTCTTTTTTATATGGTGAAAGTCCTGAAACTGACCCTAAAGCACGTTTGGCTTCCCTGAAAAGCGTACCTCGTTTGCTAAAACTTATTTGGCAGACCAACCCGCGCATGGCTCTGACCAATATCGTTCTAAGATTAATTACCTCTGTTTTTCCTCCTGTCATGCTTTATATCGGCAAACTCATCATAGATGAGGTAGTGCTATTAGTCAATACCAAAGGACAGCATACTAACGAAGACCTTTGGATTTGGGTAAGTGTAGAGTTTGCCTTAGCTGTAGTATTGGACATTTTGAATCGCTTAATTAACCTGAACGATACTCTTTTAGGAGATTTATTTGCCAATAAGTCCTCTGTACAAATCATAGAACACGCCGCAAAGTTGGATTTGTACCAATTTGAAAATCCTACTTTTTATGATAAGTTAGAAAAAGCAAGACAGCAAACAGGCGGACGAACTTATATGATGACACAAGTTTTAGCACAGTTGCAGTCAATTATCTCTTTTGCTATGTTAGGGGTAGGTTTAGCGATTTTTTCACCTTGGCTGATATTGGTCTTACTTATTGCTGCGGTTCCTTCTTTTATTTCTGAAAGCCGATTTAATACACTAAAATACTCTCTCACCACTGCTTGGACTCCACAAAGACGTGAGTTAGACTATATCCGATACATGGGAGCAAGCGACAGCACCGCCAAAGAGTTGAAAATATTTAACTTATCTGATTTTCTTTCCCAACGCTTTACCAAACTCTCTCATGAGTTTTACGAAGCCAATCGGAAACTTAGTATTAGGAGTGCTTTTTGGGGCGGTCTGCTCTACTTGCTAAGTACAGGTGTGTATTATGGAGCATATATCTACATCATTATCAATACAGTACACGGAGCTATCACTTTGGGAGATTTGACTTTTTTAGCTGGCTCTTTTGACCGCATGAGGTCTGCTTTCCAAACAATTATGAATCGCTTTGCAGATATATCTTCGCGTGCTTTGTATTTACAGGATTTCTTTGATTTTTTTGACCTCAAACCTGCTATTATTTCGGATAATTCGTCTAAAAAAGTACCCAGACCTATTCAAAAAGGTTTTACCTTCGAGCATGTAAGTTTCCAATATCCTGATAAAGATAACTACTCTTTGAAAAATATTTCTTTTCACTTAAAAATAGGGGAAAAAATTGCCTTAGTAGGCGAAAACGGTGCGGGAAAAACTACTTTGGTGAAACTTTTAGCAAGGCTTTATGAACCTACAGAAGGCAGAATCTTATTAGATGGGGTAGATTTGAGGGAATATGACATAGAAGATTTGAGAAGCCAAATTGGGATTATTTTCCAAGACTATGTGAAGTTTGCTTTGAAAGTATCAGAAAACATAGCAGTAGGTAATATTAAAGAAATCAACAATTTAGAACTAATTAAAACAGCGGCGCAGAAAAGTTTGGCGGATACAGTAGTTAAAAAATTTCCTGAGGGTTACGAGCAGATGCTTGCTCGCAGATTCAAAGGAGGGGTAGAAATGTCAGGAGGAGAGTGGCAAAAAATCGCTTTAGCACGTGCCTATATGCGAGATGCCCAATTAGTGATTTTAGACGAGCCTACTGCTTCCTTAGATGCAAGGGCTGAGCATGAGGTTTTTCTAAGATTTTCAGAACTCATCACGGGAAAGATGGCAGTACTCATTTCGCATCGTTTTTCCACAGTCCGCATGGCTGACCGAATCTTATTTTTAGAAAATGGTGAACTCAAAGAAATAGGCAGCCACGAGGAGCTGATGCAACTCAATGGAAAGTATGCGGACTTGTTTAGGCTACAAGCCAAAGGCTACACATAAAACTTAGTTTGTCGGAGCATCTCTGATAGGGGCTTTGGCAAAAAAGTCTGTATAGAAGCGACTTGCATACTGATTAAGTAATTCTTTGATTCGTTCTAACTTTTTGCTTTTTACTATCAGCCCTGCATGGCTTTCCATATTCATTCGCCAGCAAATCTCAGGGTCGTTGTAAGCAGAAGTATCAGGGAACTGCTGTTTTGCCAAAGAAACAATGATGCCTGAGTAATCTTTGTTAATTTTGGGTAATTTATATTCATCTTGGAAAACTTCGATTTTTGCCCATTCTGCCCAAAGATTGATGCCACTCGAAGCCTCTACCATCTCGACAATATTTGCTCCGCCTACACGAGCAGAGGTTTCCAAAAAGTAAAATTTACCGTCAGCATGGGCTTTGATAAACTCCGTATGAGAGGCTCCCCTACGCAAGCCAAAGGCTTTGAGAACTTCTATATTCATGGCTTGTAGGGCTTTTTCGTCCTCAGAACCATAAGTAACTGTATGAGAGCGAAATACACCTCCTTCGTGAGCTACTTCCATAGGTGTATTCATGTACTGGTGAACGCGAGAAAAAATAACTTTGTCGTTATTTATCAGTGCGTCCACATGAAAAACATCACCGGGAACAAACTGCTCTAAAACGTATTGAAAACGCTTGTCGCCCAGTGTATCTAAAAGCTGCCAAAGTTGGTCTGCAGTTTGGATTTTTTTAATGCCAATAGCTGAGGCAGCAGAGCGAGGTTTGAGTACCCAAGGGGCGGGTACTTGGCTGATATAATTGGCAACAGTCTGATTATTAAAAACATCAGTAAAAGGAGGGACGAGTAAGCCGCCATCTTTGGCTTGTATCCGCATGGCTAACTTATCTCTAAAATGCCTTGCTGTAGTCTGCCCCATGCCCGGAATCCTGAACTCCTCACGAATATGGGCTACACGCTCCACATCGTAGTCATCTAAGGCAACGATAATGTCGAACTTGTGTTCACGCATGATGTAAGCAATGCCTTTCATCACATTGTCCATATTTACATTTTCGTTGTCATCAGGGATATAAAAGATTTCATCTAAACTTTCGCGGGGCCACTCTTTATGTTCTAATTTTTTAGAAGTAATAAGCATGACCTTGCAACCTATCTCTTTGCAGGTTTTCATGAACTGCACACCTTTGAAGTAGGTAGTAAAACAGAGAACGGTTTTTATCTCTCGTTGTTTAATCTCTTTTTTTGCCACTTTGGTAAGGAGTTTGGTGTATGACTACTTTGGACTGAGTATGATTTGCAATTAGTTAAATAAATTGATGAATTGCAAGGATTTGTGGCAAAATTTTAATCAAAAATCTTTCGCTTAAACTCGTATTTCTCACCTAAGTAGGCTTTTTTCACCTGCTCGTTCACCACTAAGTTTTCGGGAATGTCGGAAATAAAAATATTTCCATTGGTCAAGATATAGGCACGGTCAGTAATAGACAGGGTCTCATCTACGTTGTGGTCGGTAATAAGAATACCTATGTTCCTGTTTTTCAACTTATAAACAATTTTTTGGATTTCCTCTACGGCAAGGGGGTCGACTCCAGCAAAAGGCTCATCAAGGAGGATAAACTTAGGGTCGACAGCCAAAGCCCTTGCAATTTCTGTTCTGCGTCTTTCTCCACCTGAAAGTACTGCCCCCATATTTTTTCTTACTCTGAGCAAGCTAAATTCTTCTAAAAGCATTTCTACTTTTTCTTTTTGCTCGGCTTTGGACAGATTCGTCATCTGCAAGGGGGCTAAAATATTTTCCTCTACCGTCAGCTGGCGAAACACAGAAGGCTCTTGCGCCAAGTAGCCCACGCCCAATCTTGCCCTTTTATACATGGCTAATTTGGTAACTTCTTGGTCATCAAGGTAGATACTGCCACTGTTGGGCTTAACCAAACCCACCATCATGTAGAAAGTAGTGGTTTTTCCTGCTCCATTAGGACCCAACAAGCCCACTATTTCGCCTTGCTTGACCTCTACGGAAACGTGGTTTACTATCGTTCTTGCTTTATATCGCTTTACTAAGTCTTCTGCTCTGAGAATCATTTTTTTGAATTACTAATAACTGATGAAAAATGTGGAGTAAAAAGATGTCCATATTTCCCAAAAAACAAAATTACAAGATTATCTTATTGTGAAACAGAAAATAACAAAAATTATGATTGGGGTGTGCGGGATTTTATTTATCTTGCCAAAACTTTGGAAATGAAACATAAGAAAGAGTACATTTATTTTCTAAAAACTCAATAAATACTTATGTGGTTTGCAATCAAACAAATTTATGAGAGCCTTCTCTTTGCCTTAAGTGCTTTGAAAGAGAATCTTTTACGTACTATTTTGTCGCTTTTGGGGGTTACTGTGGGGATTTTTGCTATCATTGGCGTACTGACTTTGGTAGATACGCTAAATGACAGCATTAAGAATAGCCTTTCTTTTATCGGCAATAAGGTAATTTATGTAGATGTTTTCCCTTGGACTTTTGGCAAAGGAGAATATCCTTGGTGGAAATACATCAAACGCCCTAATCCTACCTATGAGGAATATAAGTTCTTGGAAAAAAATTTGACTCAAGCCTCTGCCGTTTCGGTCTTTGGAGTGAGGGGTGGATTAAATGTCAAATATAAAAACAGCAGTGCAAAAGGGGTAGTTATGCAAGGAATTTCCTATGCACACAACAAAGTAGCAGACCTTCGCATAGAAAACGGAAGATACTTTACCGAGCAGGAAACAGAAAGCGGTAGAAATGTAATACTCATTGGGGCAACTTTGGCAAAAGACCTTTTTGGGAACGCCGACCCTATTGGGCAAACTATCAAAATAAATAATATTCCCTTCAATGTAATTGCAGTATTGAAAAAGCAAGGAGATAATCTATTGGGTGCGCCAAGTACGGACAATCTCTGCATCGCTCCTTTCAAGAGTATGCAAAAAATGTTTATTTCTACACGTAGGAGAGGGGTAAGACCACAAATCGCTTTGAAAGGCTTTGAAAGCGATACAGGATTGCAAGAATTGGAATACGAAGCCAAAGGCGTACTGCGTGCTTACAGAGGTTTGAAACCTTTGGAGGAGGATAACTTCGCACTCAACCGTCCTGAAGCACTTTTTGATTTCATAGACGGTATTATTGTTACGCTCAAAATAGGTGGGTGGCTTATTGGAAGTTTCTCTATGTTAGTTGGCTGTTTTGGTATTGCTAACATTATGTTTGTGTCAGTTAAAGAACGCACCAACCTCATAGGTATTCAAAAGTCCTTAGGAGCAAAAAATTATTTTATTCTGTCCCAATTCCTTTTTGAAGCTATCTTTCTAAGTGTGATTGGTGGATTAGCAGGGCTACTTTTAGTTTCTATGTTGTCATTTCTTTCCTCAGAAACTTTTGTTATCAAACTAACTACGCTCAACATCTTAATTGGCTTAGGAGTATCTTCGGTCATAGGTATTTTAGCAGGAATTATTCCCGCTATTTCTGCCTCTCGCTTAGACCCTGTGATTGCTATTCGCTCTAAATAAGGGAATTAATTTGGCTTACTCAATCCAGAAGACCTTGCTTTGACAATAGCCTTATCTGTTTCTTCTCGGATACGGCTGTAGTCTAATTTTATTAAGTCCACTTCCGTCATAGTAATGGTTTCTGGAGATGTACGCAAATAGCGAATGTAGTACAAAAGGTTCTTCAGTTGGCTTACCGTAGCCGAGTGCCTTACCCAAAGTTCGTGGGAATCAAAAAACATACGCAAATCGCTAATAATCGTCATAAAAGCACTGATAATGAGTGCAAGCGTATTTACAAACCAAGTGGAAGGTATGCCAAAAATAGGTTCTGCCAATTTTCCTGTAAGGTTTATCCCCAAAATAACGGTGAGTAGGGCGGCTGATACTGTACCTAACATTGTTAGTACCAAAGCTCCCCACTGCTGTTTGCGTTCTTGCTTTTGGCTTGTGGCTAAATCTTCCTGAATTTTATTTTCTAAGTATTCTAATTTATCTGCTACTTCAATCTTTTCCTCATTAGATATGGATTTTACTTGCTTGCGAGTAAATAACTTCATTCGCAAAATAGTTTGAGGGCTAAGTTTACTATCTGTTTGAAAGAAATTGGGAACAAAAGTCGTTGCCTCGCCAGAAGTTGTTGTAGAAAAATTTTGTAAATCTGCTGTTTCCATATTCTTTCTATTTTAATTTTTTCTGTAATCGTCCATTCTAAGTTTTAGTCGGGCATTCTCCGCTTCTTCTTTGATGCGTGCATATTCTAAGTTGAGCAAGTTTATATCGTCTAAGGTGCAGTAATTAAACCCAATTTTTAGGTATTGGATATCCTCTAAAAGTTGAGTAAACTGACTTACTGTGTCTGTATAAACTACCCATAACTCATTGGAATCTAAAAAAGTACGCAAAGCACCTATGACCGTCAGAAAAGCACTAATCATAATGGCAATGGTATTAGCATACCATCTCAAAGGCTGACCGAAGGGAGTACGGACATTTTCCATGCCGTCAAAAACAGTCAGATTTACCCCTAATAGCACCGTTACTACTGCCGCCAAAGCGGTGCTTAGAAAGCGAAAAATAAAAGCTCCTCTTCCTTTTAACTTTCCTCGCTTTTTGTATAATTTAATGTCTGATTCTATCTCACTCTCTAAAATAGAGAGTTTGAGTTCTACCTCTTTGCGTTCTGCCTCGCTTACTATCTTGCGTCTTGTTTTGGAAAAAAGACGCTGACGGACTAAGGCTTGCGGCGAAATTTGAGAAGTATCAGCCCCAAAAGAAGCAACAAAAGGAGTTTGCGACTGATAATTAGGAGGTTGTGTAAGGTCTTCTTCCATATATATTTTTATTTTATCTGGAAATAATCTAAGCGAAACTTTGATTTTCAAATATTTAAAATCACTAAGTTAAAGTAAAACTTTCAATTTGCAAATTTTATAAAGAGAATTTTTGTAAACTTATGAGTTTGGTACTCCTATCTTTTCAGAAACCCGTATTCATACACTTTGGGTTCTATTTTTTGGGCTAATTTGTTTAAACTTTCTCGCAAATTGGCAAGGAGTGCGTTGAAGGTTTCGTCTATACTTTTGTTATTCATTTTGTCTTTTTCATCTCTGCCCTGAAAATACGCTTTGATGTCGTACAGAGAAGCATTCGGATTGTAAGTTCCTTCTATGAAGTTTTGGCTGTGGTAATATCGCCAAAGTTCTCGCCCTGCCTCAAATACAGCTTGGGCTTCCTTTGAAAATATAAGTGGCTCATTAAATTCTGTCACTTTTTCAAAAAGATGCCCGTTAGAGCCTTTTTTTAACTTACCCTCGATAAATTGGGGGATAAAGTTACTATCAAACTTCTCTCTCGCATTGACTTCCCGCTCGGTAAAAGGTATCCAATGATTTGTCCCTTCTTGACTTGAAATTTTGTTTTGTCCATGAAAAAGTGTAAAAGCCAAGCAATCGTTTTGAAAATCTGTGTCTTTTTCCCAATCACTATTAGGATAAAGGAATTGGTCGCGGTCGTTGAGCCAAGTGGCTTTGATGCAGTGGCGAACGGCAAAGTAGATGCAAGCGAAAATCAAATTGCTTTTGTTTATATAAAAATACTTGCCATGTCTTATTCCTTTGCTATTTTGTATAGCGATAAAGTTATTGTTTTGGAAGTCAGGAGCATCTGCCACCAATACTCCTATAAAACCATTCTCCCCCTGAAAAGCAAACTGGTCTAACCAATCATTGATTCTACCTGCTTCATCATCGTTAGCATAAAAATTCTTGTTAAGCATAAACTTCCCCTGAGCATCATAAATATCTACTGAAACCGTGCTGATTTTTTCTTTTTGTTGCGTATTCCATATAAAAAATCCGATAGGAAATTTTCCCTTCACGTTGTCAAAGGTATTGGCAGGAACGGCAAAAGTTTTTTCATTTTTAGCAAGAAAATGACTTCTAAATAGCTTTGAATTGCCCGAACACACAGCTTTAAATTTTGAAAATTGGGCTATGTAGCTATCGGGAATCTCAGCATAAATACGCATTAAAAACTGTATATAAAGTTCAGCTCTTGCCTTGCCTAATTTCGCATTGTATTTTTGGTAAATTTTTGTGTTTTGAACTTCACTTCTTTTCGTGCTAACCCTGCTATTGCTTTCTGCATAAGGAGGATTGATATAAATAACCAGTTTTTTTCGCTTTCCTTCCTCTGTAAGGATTTTGTAAAGACTATCGGGTAGTTTTCCACCTTTGGACTTGGGCAAAAATTCATCGTTCAAAAAATCAAACTGAAAAACATGGTCGTGCAAAAGGTTCGTTCCATTGTTGATGCGGTCGTGCATCACTTCTACGTCTTGCTTGTCCAGCGTAGATGCCCAAATATGATACTTATTTGTGAGTCCTGCAAGTAGATTTCCTGTCCCTGCGGCGCAGTCCCAAATGTAGTACTCGTCCTGCCAATTTTCTCCTAAGACCTTGGCAAGGTATCTTTGGGAAAGTTCTACCCAAATTTGAGGAGTAAAAAAACTGCCCTTTCGCTCACGCACATCTTGGGGAACGAGCAAATCGCGGCGTTGGACGATGTAGTCCCAATATTGCTCTTTGGGAGGGCGTTCGTATCTGTTCCAAAACTGATTATGAGCAACTTGCTTATCTTTGAAATCAACCGTTTTTGAGTTAAACATTCCTGCTTCATCTATTTTTCTGTCCAGTTGGTAATGGTCTTTTCTGAGCAGAACAAAAAGTTTTTCTTTGAGGGTAATATTTTCTTGCGAGAGCAAATCAGCGAGGTAAAAATCGCCGTCAATGATGCCCTGTTTTTTAGCGATTTCCCAATTTACTGCAATCGTAGGTTTGACGATTTGCAACCACTTGTTATAAATCACCAAAAAGTTATTTTTATCAATTCTAATTTTAGTAGTCCCAAATTTGTCCTCTGCAAGTTTTTTAATAAATCGCTGGAGTTCCTTGTCATCATTAGTAAATCTAAAAAGTAGGGCTTTTTGGTCAATGGTATTTTTAACTTTTTCGTACAGAAGACTGAACTCTTTAGTGTCGTAGTTGGAAGGAGTAACGTTCCAGTTGAAATCATTGAGGTAAAAAACTTCCTGAATGTCGTTATAAGGGACAAAAGCAATAGCTTCAGCGTCAAAAGCAGCTAAGTAAGGCGGAGGCAGGTGTTTATCAAAAGTACGAGCCTTGCCAATAGTCAGAATAAGCTGAACGAGAGAATGATACAAGTTGGATTTCCCTTTTTTAGCTTCTGCCCATACCAGCGAGGTAGATTCGTACAGTTCAGGATGGCTTTGGTGCATAGCTACACAAAAATCTACATTCCCGATAATGCGCGTGCAATCATATAACCAAAAATAATCTTTGGCGACCTTGTTTTTCAATTCTTCTTCTCTGAGGTCTTGGTATTTCATGCTCCTGTCTATGTTCGGCTAAACTTACAACTTGCTAATTCTCTTTACTTTCCTTCCTAAGCCATCTATAATTTCCATGATATAAATGCCTTGTGGCAAGTTTTCCAAATCTAATTGGTTTTCAAATCTATTAGAATTTTTATTAATTATCAAGGACTTGTGCAATCTTCCTGAAAGGTCATAAACATTGAGATTTACCTCTCCTTTATAGTTGCTAAACATTTTGATTTTGAGTTCTTTATCTGTTGGATTGGGGTAAAGCAATAAATAATCCAACTCGCCCTTGTCGGTTACAGAAGTAGAAAAACGCACTACAAAGCGGTCTTTGATGTAGCCTAAATTATTGACACTAAATTGGTATTCAGGCTTTTGAGTTAAATTATGGATAATATCTAATTGCTTATCTTCTAAGTAGATTTGGACGTTTTGCTTAAAATAATTGATTTCATTTAGTCTAATGGTATGCAAACCTCTGGTATAGGTATAAACCGTAAGCGGAATAGTAAAATCCTCTTTTAACGAAGGTAAGCCGTTGATAGCTAAGTTTTTGTTATCCTCTGAAAGTGTGTAAATAGAAGGTACAGGATTGGAATTGAAGTGGAATTTTTCTGCATCGTATTGGTCGTATTGGGCTTCTGCTCCTTCCTCAAAGTAAATCGCTGTTTCATCTGCATATTTTCCTTGACTAATTCCTAATTTGACTAAGCCACTTCTTACTGAACTTTCGCTTTCTTCGGTTCTAAAAAAAGTAGGGTTTGTTGCTGGAACGCTTGCTAATCTCACGGAGTTATTCATTTTGAAAGCAACATTATTTGCCGTTGCCCTTACGAAAAATCCTTGCCCAATTGCAATTTCGTCTTCTCCTCCATTCATGCCTATACCCACAGTACTTGGAGGCACAGGAGCAGTAAAGTATGCCCAAGTGCCTTCATAGCGACCTATAGGAATCCTACGAACAAAAGTGTTTTCTATATTAGGATTGATGCTTTTCAAGGCTGTCCAAGAAATAGGAGAGGGGAAAGGATTGCCCATGAGTTGCCAACCTGCATTGGTGGAAGTTCCTCTGGTTAGGTTGATGTCAGGTAAACTTCCTGTGGGAGCATTTCCATTATTAAGAGTGCCTACAAAGTCTAAAGTATTTCCCTGAGAAACATTGATGATGAAACCTCGTGAAGTTTGGATAGCTTGGCTTGTATTGGCAGGGCTATACCAACCTTTTTCAAATATATCGTTTGGGGCGGTGGCTTGTACTCTATTTTCATCATAAAAATAAAAATTTGGGAAAGCACCTGTATATGGTACTACCCAATCGTAAGCAGGATTGAGTACTAAACCTATGTCGTCAGCAATTTGAGCAACAGTAGCGTTTTGGATAGGAGAAGAGAAATAATGATAGCCTCCTGCTCCTGCGTAGGCGGCGGGGTAAACAGTTTGCCCTCCTGTGATGTGCCTATTGACTGTAACCTCTCCTATGACTTTATTAGAACCGTCAGCTTTTTGAATTACCATAGCTGTTCTATTGGCATCAGAGGCTAAGGTAAGATTGCCGTTGGAAGTCAAATCGCCGTTTCGCAGTTCTACTAAGCGAGTAACTACTGTTGGACGAGTCAAAATGACATTTCCGCTCGTAGATACTTGAACTCCCTGTTCCCTAAAAGCATCTATAATTAGGTTTGTAACGATGGGAGGCAGACCGTTGCCTGTTTGAGTGTCTATTTTAAAAGGTCTGTAAATGTAGGTAGCATCTCCATGATAGTTACGCGTACCGCTCATGCGAATTGCTCCTGTATTGCCAGAAAGCGTAATGCCATCTTCATCAGAAATAGAGAGGGTAGTTCCGCTTTGCATAGTGAAGTTACCTGTACCTGTTACTATGCCAAAATCAGTAATTAGTTGTCCTCCTGTTTCTACCAAAAAATTCCCCTCTGCGTTGAGCATTCCAGAAATATTCAGCACTCCTGTATTTTTTACGGTTACGTTATTGAAGTTTCCACTTCTAAACTCGGTTGTGGTTACTATCAAATCAGGCGTATTAATTTTTCCCATAGTCGCGGTTTGCTTTCTAAAATCAGTATTGTCATTGCCTGTTTTAGTTCCATTAGGCACTCGCGCCATAGCTTCATCTGCCGTTCCTGTAGAGCCACTTCCTGCTATGCCACCTGCACTTGTTGTATTAATGCCCACCTTTACCTCGTCTATGACTGTTCCGCTTGCATCTTTCAAACGAATAGTTAAGTTAGTGTTATTCATAGCATTGCTTGTAACACCTCTGACATTTCCAAGCACTAAGTAGTCGCCTGCTTTGGTATTAGTAAAAGTCCCTCCGCTTGCACTTATGTAATTAGATACTTGGAAAGCACTGCCCACTCCATTGGTAAGATTTCCTCCTAAAAAAGGTGTAGCATCGTCAAGGTCTATTGTCCAATTGGTCAAGTCTAAACCTGAACGTTTGATAAATAGCTCTACCCATTCATCTACCCCTTGCGATACCGCTCCACCTCCTATTATTCCATTGAAATTATTGGTACTCCAATCTTGCTGGGGTTCGGTAACAAATTCGTTAATCACTACATCTCCTACTTGAGGGGGAATAACGATACTCATAACATTGCCTATTACTGCTGCGGGAAAAGTAGGTGCAAATTCTGAACTTCCTGTGCTGGCAGCTATAAAGCCATGCGAACTCGCCAGCACTTGGAAAGCTAATTTGTCGGTATCTGTAAAACCCGTTGTCCCTAAACTAATTGCCAAAGTAATTTCTTTACTTCCGTTATTAGCGATTGGTAAATCCGTTCCGCCGATGGAAAAAGTTATGTCCGTAGCGTTAATTGTTGGGGTGGTGGGAATGGGTGTAGCACCATCCAAAAGTTTGGCGTTAGTGATTTTCCCTACCCAATTGGCAATATTATTGCCCAAGCCCTGCCTAATTTTTACTTGATTTACGTGAGTGGGCAAGCCATCAGAAGTTCCTAAATCCCTAATAGTAAACTTAAAAACGCTTACATCAGTAGAACCAATGTTAATACTTGCAGTCGGAACTTGGGTAAGAGGACTTTCTACTCTGGAAGTATTGTCATTTCCTCCCGAGATGTTTAAAGTATAGTCGTGGACTTCTCCAAAACCATAATTGGTACAAGCGTCATCTACCGAACCAGCCGCTCTCTCTCTCAATCTGATTCTCATGCGTGTATGACCACTTTGGGCAGTAAGCGGAATAGTAAAACTTCCTGTAAAACAAATATTACTTGTTTCGTCATTGGCTACTTTTTCGCTTGGTTCAAAAATACCATTTTGGTTATAGTCCACCCAAATAGCCATGTTACGAGGGGAGAAAGTGCCAAAGCAAGTTCCTGTGAGCAAACTAAGTGCATAATCATAAGTTGTTCCTTTACTTACATTGACAGGAGTGGCAGTAAAATTTCCATAACTACTTGCCGAGCAGCCTGTTGCTATGTCATTAATCAGATTGGTCGCTCCTTGTGAAAAAATAAAATCATTGATACTGCCCGTCGCGCTGCACGCTCCAGAGTAGGTAGGGGTGCAGTAAATCAAACCCGTAGTGATGCTCAATACATTGCTAAAACTTGCAGGAGCGTTTACAGGCTTAATTCGGTAGTAATACACTGTATTTGAGGTAACTGTATTATCTGAAAAAGTGGTAATATTGGTATTGACTACACCTACAGAGGTAAAATTGATATTGTCAATAGAACGTTCTATGAAATAACCTACCTCGTTGGCTACGTCTGTCCAAGTAGCTGTAACTCCATTTCCTACTAAATTTAAAGAAATTAGGGTAGGAGCAGAGGGAGTAGTAGCCGAGCAAGTAGCAGAGGAATAGTTCCTTGAACCTCCTGCAAAAATCTGCATACGGCTATACTGCCCTACGGTAAACTCATTTCCACAGTTAAAGTAATAGCCCATGATATTGCTGGTCATAGGAGTATATGCTTCTCCATTGGCATCTACATTTCCCCCTGTATAAGCGCAAGCAGAGATGATATTTCCGTTAGGTTGTTCGTAAGGGTCAGCAGGAGTATCGCAAATCAAATCGCCTTTAAGAGAACAGTTTGCCCCTGCTCCTCTCGTAACTAATTCTCTTTCAGAAATAGTTGGATTATTACTGCTTTGGAAAGTATGCAAAAGTCCAAAATAATGCCCCATTTCATGTGGAACGGTTTTTCCATCGTTGGCTTGGGAGTTTTTTATCAACATACGCTCAGGACCTCCCGGAAGCCAAGCATATCCTCCTACAAACTTGCTCCCTGACTTGACGGTATTGGCATAGTAAATATTAATTTTTCCTGCTTGAAAATGCCCTGCACTTACCAAAGCAGGCTCTTCTGAATTTTCAAAATCATAAAAAGTATCATCATTGACGTAGTTAAAGCCACCACACATATAAAACTGAATGTCTATTACCCTAAATTGTCTATTGAGGTCTGCAATTCCTCTCATCACTTGCAATTCGCTTACGCCTCCTGTACCGTCCGTCTTTCGCAAAATGTAAATCGCCAAAGGAAAATAAGTAGCTACTCCCTCAATAGTTTCTGTTTTAAAGCGACTTGGCTTAGCTTGCCCTAAGCGTATGAGCATTTCTCTCTGTTCGGGAGTGGGGTCTGCCGTTCCACAACCAAAATCTTGGGCATGAATAGCCTGAGAATTATATAGATAGGTAAGACAAAATATAATTAATAGCTTTTTCATTTTAGGAAAATTTAGAGATTGACTATGAGTATAAAACGAAATAAGAAGATGTGTATTGCAAGCAAATAAGTAACTGATTTTGAATATCAGGAAGGTTTTGACTGGTTAAAAGTTTACTTGAGTTTTTCTTTTCCAAGTATAGTAAAAAAAACCTTACACTACCTGATTAGATTAGATAATGTAAGGGGAGATAAATGTATGATTTTCTTACAGGTACTTTTAAGAAACTGCTGTAAATTCTATGATGTACTCGGGTTCGGTTTTATTAACGCTCCTTGGGACTTTAAAGCGTACAGAGAAAGAAGTTTCTGTTTTAGTAACTAAGGTAACTTTAAATTCATTCGGAGTACCTTTATCAAAGGTGATGGAAGTTTCGTTATCAGTAATTTCCCAGCGACCATTATTGGCAGGATTGATAACAATATTCACGGGAGAGTTACCCAGAGTAACGGCATACGTTCCATTCTGTTGCAACACGATTCGATAGTTGCTATAATTCCCTTGAGTATCTACCGTTCCATTAATAGTTACTTTGGTAATTCGCCAATTTTTTGACAATATTTCCAACAAAGTTTTTGGGGTGCTTCCACCACCGCCGCCGCCACATGCACTAAGCAAAATAATAAATGAGGCAGCAAATAACAATTTTTTACTTACTAAGTACTGGAGTAATTTCATATTGGTTCTAATTTTAGATTTTCGGATATTCAGTAGGCATTTATTTTTTTATACTATCCTGTTTAAGATATAGACACTTTGGCTAAGTTACAAAAGTTTTATTTAAAAAGCATTAAATTAACAATCTGATTGCAAAAATTATATTCATATTGCTGATTGGAGCATATTATCACCACTTTATTGGCTGATACCTCTTTGATATTTTCTACATACCAATCAATATTTTTCTCATCTAAGTTAGCCGTTGGCTCATCTAAAAACAAAACTTTTGATTTGGCATACATTGCCAAAGCTAACTTGAGTTTTTGCTTCATACCTGAGGAAAAGAACTTGATAGGTTTGTAGGTACTTTTTTGAAATCCTAATATTTTTATTAGTTCTTCTCTTTTAACGGATAATTTTTTAAAATTGGTATGAAAGTCTATCATTTCTTTCAAAGAAAACTCCTCTACTAACTCTAAGTAAGGGGCGGCAATCGCTAAATCTTTGAACCAATCTCGTGAATCAATTTTTTTTTCATTATATACGTAATCTACCTCTCCCATGGTTGCAGGCATCATTCCTGTTAATATTTTCATTAAGGTTGATTTACCACTTCCATTGCTTCCTATGATAGCATAGCTTTGATTTTCAAGGAACTCAAAGCTAAAATTTTTAAAAATCCACTCTCTGCCAAATTGCTTACCTACATTTTTTGCTACAATTTTATTCATTGCCTACTTATTCATCTTCGTCTGCTTGACCATTATTGAGTGCATTTTTTCCATTTCTGCTTGCAGGCATAATTCCTCTTTTAGAAGACTTGATAAAGTCTAATACTTCATCTCTTTCAATAGAGTAGGGCATACTGTTTTCTATAATATGCAAGGCTTGTGAGTTGTTGTATCCTTTGAGGTAGATAGTGCGATAGACTTCTTGTAACTCATTGATTTTCTCAGAGCTAAAACCTCTACGCTTTAAGCCCACTAAGTTCAAACCTACATAGCTGAGTGGCTCGCGTGCTACTTTGATAAAAGGAGGTACATCTTTTCTTACTAAAGACCCTCCACCTACCATAACGTGCTTGCCTATCCTTACAAACTGCTGAACAGCGGCAGTTCCCCCAATCACAGCAAAATCGTCTATGACCACGTGTCCTGCTATCTGCACAGAATTAACAATGATGCAATTATTTCCTAAAATACAATCATGGGCTATATGAGCATAAGACATGATTAAGCAATTTTTACCAATAACTGTTTGAAAACGGTCTTTTGTCCCGCAGCTGATAGTAGCGTATTCTCTTACTGCGGTATTATCACCGATAATGGTCAAAGTCTGCTCCCCTTCGTATTTAAGGTCTTGAGGAATTTGTGAAATAACTGCTCCGTAGTATATCTTACAATTTTTACCTATACGAGAACCATTTTTAATGACTGCATGCGCCCCAATCCAAGTTCCTTCCCCGATTTCTACATCTGCTTCTATGTATGCAAAAGGTTCTACAGTTACGTTTGCTCCTATTTTCGCCTCAGGATGAATGTATGCCAAATGATGTAGCATTTTTTATTTTATTTTTTTTAACATTTAATCTCTCTACTTGATACAGAGTCTTTCTAATTAGTCTCTTTTTTTACCAATCTTGCAGACATTACTGCCTCACAAACTAAGTCGCTCCCAACATAAGCCATACCTTTCATCTTTACGATTCCTCTCCTGATAGGCTCGAGAAGTTCACATCTAAAAATTACTGTATCGCCCGGAATAACCATTTTTCTAAAACGACACTGGTCGACACTGAGAAAATAAGTCCACCATTGCTCATTGATTCCCATATTATTGATTGCCAAGATGCCTCCTGTTTGCGCCATTGCCTCTATTTGCAATACACCGGGAAAGACCGGATTGTTAGGAAAATGCCCCATGAAATAAGGCTCGTTTACAGTAATATTTTTTACTGCGGTTACTGTAGTTTCATCTAATTGAATAATCTTATCTATCATTAGAAAAGGATAGCGATGTGGCAAAAGCTCTGCTATTCTGTTGATGTCAAAAACGGGCGGCATCTTGGGGTCGTAAACAGGAATCTGCTCCTTGTTTTGTGCCTTTTTCATTGCTTTTTTGATTTTCTTTGCAAAACCCACGTTTGCCGCATGCCCGGGTCGCGCTGCTAAGATTTGTGCTTTCAAAGGTCTGCCTACTAAAGCCAAGTCCCCAACCAAATCCAGTAATTTATGACGGGCTGGCTCATTTTTATAACGCAGTTCTATATTATTCAAAATCCCCTCTTTTTTGACCTCAACTTTGGGTTTGTTAAAAAGCGAGGCTAAGTATTCTAATTCACCATCTTCTACTACCCTATCTACGATGACAATGGCATTGTTCAAATCTCCTCCTCTAATAAGATTGTTTTTGTATAGCATCTCTAACTCATGCAAAAAGCAAAAAGTGCGACAGGAGGCTATTTCCTCAGAAAATTGCTCTATATCATTCAAAGAAGCGTGCTGGCTTCCCAGTACAGGGGAGTTGTAATCTACCATGACGGTAAGGCGATAGTCGTCCAAAGGCAAGGCGGCTATCTCTACATCTCTATCCGGCTCTTGGTAAAAGATTCCCTGCTCGGGTTGGAAGAAATTTCTCAGCATATCCTGCTCTTGCAGACCGCAGGTTTGTAATGCCACTATGAATTGTTGAGAGCTTCCGTCCATGATAGGTGGCTCAGGACCATCTAATTGAATAAGTACATTATCTATCTGCATTCCTACCAAAGCCGCTAAGGTATGTTCTACCGTATTTATTCTTGCACCACTTTGCTCTATGGTAGTGCCTCTTGATAAGTCGACCACATTGTCTGCATCGGCATCTACAATGGGTTGCCCTTCTAAGTCAATTCTTTGAAACTTAATGCCGTGATTAGGAGGTGCAGGAAGAAAAGTCATGTTTGCTTGTACGCCTGTGTGCAGACCTACTCCTGACAAGGTAACTGATTTCTGAATCGTATGTTGCTTGCTATATAACATGGTATTTCAATATTCAATTTTTATTTGGCAGGTGAAAAAATAATTTTATCTATGAGAAAGCTATCACTACTTTGATTCTTGCAAAGTTACAATTTTTTTCTCGAGTTCTTCTATGCGTTTCTTAAATTCAGGTAATTTACGAGCAATCACATAGTTTTTTAGTTGCTCTCTATGGTCTATGGCAGGTGCGCCAAGTACAGTCATCCCTTCTTTATCTATAGAGTTAGAAACTCCAGACTGCGCTCCTATAGTAGTTCTATTGGCAATACGAATATGACCTACTATTCCGACCTGACCCGCAATAATACAATTTTCGCCTATAGTAGTAGAGCCAGAAATGCCTACCTGCGAGGCAATGACGGTATTTTTTCCAATACGCACATTGTGGGCTACTTGAATCAAATTGTCCAATTTTACGCCTTGTTCTATTAAAGTTGCTCCCATAGTAGCTCTGTCTATGGTAGTGTTCGCTCCTATATCTACATTGTCTTCTATAATTACAGTGCCTACTTGGGGGATAGCCTTATAAGTACCATCTGACTGAGGAGCAAACCCAAAACCATCACTACCTATCACAGCCCCAGCATGAATAGTGCATTGATTTCCTATTTTACAGTCTGCGTATATCTTTACTCCTGCATATAGAATGGTATTGTCGCCTATGCTTACTTTATCACCTATATAAACATGAGGATAAATCTTGACATTATTTCCTATTTTGACGTAATTCCCTATATAAGCAAAGGCTCCTATGTATGCTCCTTCTCCATAAGTGGCTGTAGGAGCGATATAGGAGGGTTGTTCTATGCCTATTTTAGAAAAATTAATGATTTTAGCATATTCTTCTAACAATACGGAAAAAGCAGTGTAAGCATCATCAACTAAAATAAGCGTAGATTGGTATTCTTTTTTAGGCTCAAAATCTTTGTTGATAATGACTGCACTCGCCTCAGTAGTGTATAAATAGTTTTCGTATTTCAAATTAGACAGAAAGCAAATGTCTCCCTCTTTGGCTTCTTGTATTTTTGCCAAATTATTTATTTTTCTGGTATTATCTCCTTTTACTTCTCCTTTTAGTATGTGTGCGATTTGTTGGACTGTAAATTCCATTTGCAATAATAAAATTGACTAAACTCAAAAATCAAGTGAAACGATAATTTTGCAAAGTAAAGAAATTTACATCAATAGGCTTGAATAAAGTTAAAGGTTTTTTCAATAGTGAGCATGAAAGTATGTAAAAGTTTGCGGTGAGTTGGGCAGTAATTACGTACAAAAATCTTGAGGGCGAGATTTCTCCCTACCCTCAAGTTCTTTCAACCAGCTATGAATAGAAATATTTAGAGCAAAGCCCTAAACATTTACTGTATTAGCCCCAAAGTTATAAGGTCTGCTTGTTTTTTACAAATTTTATCAACTAAATTTTTTTACTACTAATTTACGTTGTCTCCTCTAAGCTGCCTGTATCGCTTTCTTGCTTCTAAAGAATATATACTCCCTTGATAGTCAGTGAGTTGTTTTTGATAGTATTCCATTGCCTTGTCTTTATTTTTCAGGTTTTCGTCATATATCTTAGCAATGAGAAAGTTGGCATCATCTGCCCAAATATCATCGTTATGTTCTTCTATAATTTTAGTCAGTTCGTCTATAGCCTGCTCAAATTTCCCCAATTTCAAGTAGATATTTGCCTTTGCCCAGAGAATTTCATCAACAATAGGATGATAGCTGAACTGCTTTTGCATGGCTTTGTATCTTTCTAAGGCGTTCTCGAGCTGCCCTTGAAAGACAAGTAGGTCTATAGAGGCATACTCTTTCAAAGCCGCTTCGGTAGTGTCTAAGGCAATGTTATCCCCTATCAATAGCGAAAGTTGCATAGCATCATTGGCTATTTCACGACTTGTTGCCAGTTTCAACACATCTAAGTTTTCTTTTGCCAGTTCAAAATCTCCTTTGTAATAAGAAAGTTTAGCATTTTTCAACTTGGCTAAGTGTCCCAAATCTTTTTCTTTTTGGCGTTTTTCTACTTGGGAATAGAGAAGGGTAGATTCCCAAGGTTCATTTTTAAGCAAGTAAATATCTCCTAAATCTAACTTTACTTGGTCGGTAAAGTCTTTGCGAATAGTAGGTTTATTAATAATTTCCTCAAAAACTTTGATAGCAGTATCCTTATTATTTAGATAAAACGCTTGAAGGAGTGCCATGCTTCGCGCTGCCTCTGCGGTATAATCCACCAAACCCAACTCCCCTATAATTTGTTGATAATCTTTGACTAAGGATTTGATTTTTTCTATGTCCACAGGAAAAGTATTTTTTACTAATTCTTCTTTTGCCTTGACCAACTGACGACGTGCCATGACATAGATACTTTCTTTTCTGTATCTTTCTACTAAAAACTCAAAAATCTTGATAGCATTTTCGTAATCTTTATTTTCCATTGCCAAGTTGCCAATATCATAAATTCCACTTCCCTCTAATTTTTTTCTTTTATCTACTGATTTAGCTTGGAAAAAAGCTTTACTAAAATTTTTCATCTGCACATAAAACCATACTAACATCTCATTATATACTACCTTATCAGGATAGCGTTGGATAAACTTAAAAATTACAGGCTCAATCTTTGCAAAGTCCTCCTCCTCTCTCATGCGGGCTTGCATAATGTTTTCTATGTACTCCAGCTGCTCCTCATCATCTTTGAGTATATCCAAGTATTCAGTAATCATCATATCCGTTTTTCCCGCCATAGCATATAGGCTCGCCAACTCGTAAGTAAACTTATCATTGCCATTCTTGCGCCCAGCTAAGTAGAGTTGCTCGGCATAATCGTACAGATTGGCATTAATAAAATTACGCGCCGCATAGCGAATCTGGGCATCGTCCTTTTTCAAAGTTTCTATATAAGCCGCAAAATGTTTTTCAGCTTCTTCCTTTTTGCCACGCATAATCAAAAAAACACCATAGTCCACTTGAAAAAGGCTCTCGTTAGGAAAGTTTCTAAGTTGTCGTTTGAGGTATTTTTCTGTTTCATCAAATTTCTCCAATTTGAGCAGCGCATCTAAGTAATTCTTATGCACGGTAAAGACAAATTGTCTTTCTTTGGTAATATTACTATATATGGAAATTGCCTTCTCATATTCTCCATTGCTATAATATTCATTTGCCAAATCTATTTCCTTGTCTTGGGCAAAAGCAAGTGCAGGCAGACAAATTACAAAAACAAATGCTAATCTTTTCAACATAATTCTTCTCAATTTTAAATCATAAAACAGTAAACCTCAAACTCCAAATTTGTTTATTCACAAATCAACAACAATATACTAATAAAATTGATTTATATAAAATAGATTTTATTATACTTATTAAGACGTGAATATGTGAATAAGTGTTTAGTTAAAAGGGCTAAAAAACTTATTCAAAATTCATTCACTTTGGAAAAATCTTGCATGATTGTTTGTATTTATTTTGGGATAGGTTAGACTGTTTATTCACACTATTTTTGAATAGTGAATAAAAATATAAACTACATTGAATAAAAGAGTAGGTGAATAGCTTGTGAAAAAAGCAAAAGATAAAGAAGCCAAATTTTGAATAAGCCATTATAAAAAGTTAAGCTATGCGAACTTATTCAAGTTATTCAACTTTTATTCATTGGCTATCCAAGAAAACTTCACAAAATGGTGAATAATGATTGGATTGTATAAGTATTACAAAATTACAATATAAAAATATAAAATCAAATAAAATTGAAATTATTTTTTAATTATTGTTTTTTTTACTTTACCTGCTCCGCATCATCTAAATCTATTAGATTATCCTCGTAGTCCCAGTTGGGTTTGACTTGTATTGCTTCTTTGAAAAAAAATATTTTCTCAGGCGGAATGCGGTTTTTAAAATCTCCTTTTTCCCACTTGCCATCGTTATTTTCATCTATTAATACCCTAATACGCTTTTTTCCGGGTTTTACATAAGTAAATTTGAAGTTTGTGGTATTGGCGATTTCTTGCTCTACTTGTTTATAGCCTTCGTCTAAAAGCTGAATAATAAAGGATTTGTACAGCTGGGAGCGAACTTGCCCACTGATAGTACCAAATTCCTCTATTTTTTTGATAGGGTAGGAGATGATAGGTCTGGCAGCAGAGGAGTCGTTTTCCATAGAAATAAAAACTCCTTTTTTGAGTGTAAAATTGATAGGCTCTTTGGAGAATATTTTTTTAGAGATACTAATAGCGGTTCTATTTTCATTCCATTGAAAATCGTTTAGTGCTAATTTTTGCCCTATAGTATCTTTGGGAGAAACTTTATAGAAGATGCTGTCTATGTTAATAATTTCTTTCATAGGCTTGTTAAATCTAAAAGTGAGATTGACTTGATAGGTACTGTCTTTGCGAGGCTCGAAGGCTGTGCCACTTTTAGGAAATTCACTAAATGATAACCCGAGTGGTCGGAGTTTTTCTACTTGCTCGAACTTTATTTTATTAGTTTCTGTGGCGAAGTTACCAAGGCTATCTCTCACCGTGAGTGTGATTTCTATACTATCTGTATCAGTGTTGCTTGTATGAAAAAATCGCACAAAGTCTTTTTCTTTGGTATGTAATACTGCTGTATCGTATTGGCTATCAGTAAATTTTACTTCATAGTTGTCTATTTCTTTGTTTGCTCTCCATTCTACATAATGCCTATTTTTTCTTGGTCTAAGCAGTTTGATAGGCTTTAAGTCATAGCTCGCTACTCTGAGTTCATCTACTAATGCGAAGGGACGGTTAGTCAAATCTACGGGTTTGTCCAAGAATGCAATTTTTTCTTCTACGTCCCCATTGTAAATGTTGTCCTTTTTTTTATCTTCTAACAAAGCATAGATTTTATATTTTGCAGGTTTTAAATTGCGAAGTTTGAACTTGCCTAAGGAATCGGTCTTGGTATAATAAAGGGGCTTATTTTTCTCGATATCGAGTGTATCTTCTGCATTATAAATCCCTACGGTTCCTTTGATGAGAGGCTTGTTGGTATATAGATCTCTGACCGTGCCTTGTATAAAAGAAGAATCTATAGAAATTCCTGTACTAAAAGCCAACTTGAGATTTTCTGCTTTATTTTTTTCAGTTACATCGGTTACTACCTCCCCAAAGTCAAGCACGTAAGTAGTATTCGGTGCAAGGTCTTTCTTGAAAGTAAGAATCAAGTTGGGCTGGTTGATTTTGTACTCATAGTCATTGTCCTCGCTCAGGCTTGGCGTAATGAGCAAACCTTGTTTGATATTTTTCAGTTCTATGTATTCATTAAATTGTAGGGCAATGACTCTTCCTTTGAAATTGGTGCTTTGGTCTTTGGGAATGACATTGAGCAAAACAGGAGGCTTCGTATCTTTAGGACCTCCTGTGGGTGTACCTATGCTAGCACAGTCATAAAACAAAAATGAAACAAATAAAAATGTGAATAAGTGGTGAATAAGTCGATAAACAGCTTTCATTACCTTTAATTTTTTCTTGCAAATGTAGGAAAGTCTTTGGTAATGAGAATGTTATTTTTTTAAATATTAACAAAAATTGTAAGTATTTTCAGGAATAAAGGTTTAGAGGCAGCTCAGTATTCCTCAAAAATGACTTCTGCACCAAATAAATATCAATAGAGTAGGGAGCAGATGCTACAGCACCCAAGCAATGCCTACATTCACAAATAAGCCGCTATAATCGAAAGGAGTTCTTGAAATTCTTTGATTATTGTATTGAAAATCAAATAGATTGTCGTCAGTATGGTATCTTGCTGTAATGGTCGAGCTATTATTTCTTCCTGAAGGACGATTTTGGGAAAAACGTATGCGTGAGGTAGTAATAAAGTTGAACTGATGTCCGCCTGTAATTTTGATATGTGCTACTCTCCCAATAGGGATTCTCAAGCTCGCAAAGGGACGTAAGCCAAAGTTCTCATCTATGAGCGAAGTAATAAAGGTATTATTGGTATTAAAAAACTTTCCTTGCAAATAGGTGGACTGTCTTAGTCTTCTGCTATCTAATTCCTTACTTGCTATTTGATAAAAAGCTCCAGAACCCAATTGGAGCAAGGCTCTCCCGTTTTGGCTAAGTGGGATATTCAGTCCTCCAGCTATGCCAAAGTAAGAACCTATCATGCCTCCAAAGGTAAACTGCATATCGAAGCCAAAGAATCCACCCTTGTAGCCCCCTATTTCTACTCCAAAATTTATGTTAGGTGCGTAAGTATGCTCGGCAATGCTTTTGGTGTTGTAAATAAATTCGTTAGAAGAGATAGGAAATTGTATAGTGAACTGTGAAGCTCTCACCTGCCAAGCACTCATACCTGTTCCTAAGTGCAAAGCAAAATAAAAATTGTTTCTTAGTGGAGTTTCATTGCTTGTAGTGGGAAGATTTTGAGCATGAGCAAAAAGGTAAGAGAAAATATAAATAAGCAAAAGTAAAATAAATTTAGAGATAGACATAGAATTTTTAACTAAGTAGTTTAAGTTTTATTTAGTATATCTTACGTAAAATGTTAAAATGATGTTTCTAAAACCCAATAAATAATCATACAAAATATAGAGAAGCAACCATGCTAAAAGGTTGCTTCTCTTGGAAAATTATTTACTTGTTGGAAAAGAAATATACTAAAACTTGTTATTTGTTCAAATAGACCATTAGCACCGAAATATCTGCAGGGGAAACACCACTAATCCTTGATGCCTGCCCCAAAGTTTGCGGTTTTATTTTGGTTAGTTTGTCCCTTGCCTCGTTGGAAAGCTGTTTAATCTCCTTATAATTTAACCAATCTCCTAATTTGATATTGTCTAAGTTTCCCAACTTTTCTGCTAACTTTTCCTCTTTTTCAATATAAGCATCATATTTGACCAAGATTTCTGCTTGCATTAAAGCCTCTTCGCTGTACCTACTCAATTCCTCTTTCAATCCTTCTGTCATATTCATCAAGGTTGCCAATTCCATTTCAGGGCGTTTGAGGAGTTGTGCTGCTTTTTGGCTTTGAGAAAGTTCTGCGGATTGCATTTCTCTTAGCTTATCATTGACATCAGTAGGGGAAATACTTTTATTTTTCAAGAAAGCTATAATTTTTGCTGTATCTCTGAGTTTCGCTTGTACTTTTGCTAAGCGACTTTCTTCTGCCAAGCCTATTTTATACCCCTTTTCCGTCAAACGAATGTCTGCATTGTCTTGTCGCAGAAGGATTCTATACTCTGCCCTCGAGGTAAACATGCGATAGGGTTCTTCTGTGCCTTTATGCACCAAGTCATCAATCAATACGCCAATATATGCTTCTGCACGACTTAGTACAAATTCTTCTTTCCCAAATACTTTGTTATAAGCATTTATTCCTGCTATTAGCCCTTGACAGGCGGCTTCTTCATAACCTGTAGTTCCATTGATTTGCCCTGCAAAAAATAGATTCTCTACCAATTTTGTTTCTAACGTTGGTTTGAGTTGGGTAGGAGGGAAGTAGTCGTATTCTATGGCATAACCAGGACGAAACATTTTGCAATTTTCAAAACCGGGTATCTTTTTCAATGCTTTATACTGCACATCCTCTGGGAGTGAAGTAGAAAAACCATTGACATATACTTCTACTGTATTCCAGCCTTCTGGTTCTACAAAAATTTGATGACGTTCTCTCTCTGCAAATCGGTTAATTTTATCTTCTACCGAAGGGCAATAACGGGGTCCGATTGACTTAATTGTTCCATTGAACATAGGAGAACGGTCAAATCCTGACCTTAGAATTTCATGGACATCTTCATTGGTATAAGTAATGAAGCAACTCCTTTGCTCTTTCAAAGGTTGGGTTTCATCAGAATAAGAAAATTTACTTGGATTTTCGTCTCCTTCTTGCTCTTGCATAGCCTCGTAGTTGAGCGTTCTCCCGTCCACTCTTGGAGGTGTTCCTGTCTTCATTCTTCCTGCTTCAAAACCTAAGCCTACTAACTGCTCTGTGATTCCTGTGGCTGCTTTTTCTCCTGTTCTTCCTCCCCCAAACTGTTTAGTACCTATATGGATTAATCCATTTAAGAAAGTTCCATTAGTAAGAACGACGGCTTTTGCTCTAAATTCTATGCCCAAAGCAGTTTTGATTCCTACTACTTTCCCATTTTCTATGAGCAGGCTGGGTATCATTTCTTGCCAAAAGTCCACGTTAGGATTTCTTTCCAAAGCCAAACGCCATTCTTCTGCAAACCTCATTCTATCAGACTGCGCTCTTGGACTCCACATGGCTGCCCCTTTGGAACGGTTGAGCATACGGAATTGGATCATGGTCTTGTCTGTAATAATGCCTGACATTCCGCCCAATGCATCAATTTCTCTGACGATTTGCCCTTTGGCAACCCCTCCCATTGCAGGATTGCAACTCATCTGAGCAATGGTTTGCATATTCATGGTGGCAAGCAAGACCTTTGCTCCCATTTTAGCAGCGGCATGTGCCGCCTCGCAACCTGCGTGTCCTGCACCTACTACTATAATATCGTAACTTGGATACATCTAATTCAATGATGAATTATTAATTATGAATAAATTATTATCATGGTTTTTATGTATTTAGCATAAAGAAAAATACATAAAATAACAAAACTTGCTACTCAGCATTTTTATAGTGTATTTTCTAATCAATCGCTTATTTGTAAACGATAATTGGTTCTGCAAAGTTCTATATTTTTTATGAGAAAAGGAAGTGAGATAAATGAAAGATTGCTTAAATAGGATACAATACATAAATGTTTCACGTGGAACACTTAGGTTATGTATTTTGGTTTATAGAAGTAGAGTATAGGTAATTATCTATAATGAAGTACAAATATTAATAAGTTTTAGACGTTCCACGTGGAACGTCTAAAACTTATTAATATTACTTGTTTAGAAACGAGATTTTATAGATTACATAGTAGTCTTTACAGAATTATACCCAAAATAAAATAGTTGGCTCTGTGACACTTTCTGTATAAAACTATGTTTTAGTCTGTATTGACTAACACTGTAGGTGTGCTATTTTTGTAGAAAGAAAATAATGAATATGCCTACTTAAAACTGCGTAGCGGTGGCATATTTCATACCTGCGGCGTTGCGTATATTGGGCTTACTGTTTTCTACAAAAATTACAGCTTTATGAGCTTAATTTACATGTAGTATTATTTATTTGCTAACTCCACAAAAAGCGTCAAAGAACCAGATAGTTTTTCATAACCTTAATTTTATACTGATGGAAAAGAAATTTTTACTAAGGAAAATTCCTAAACCACCACCTACTTTTGATTGAGTACATTAGTAGATTATTCTAAGGCAAAAGCCACATACGCATCTCCTGATTTAGTACCTATTTTACCGCCTCCTGCGGCTATAACTACATATTGCTTGCCGTTTACTTCGTAGGTGCATGGTGTAGCATAGCCCGCCGCAGGAAGTTTAGTTTCCCAAAGGATTTTTCCATTGTCTTTGTCAAAAGCACGAAATTTCTCATCTTTACTCGCTCCAATAAACACTAAGCCTCCTTTGGTGGTAATGGGACCTCCATAATTTTCTGTACCTGTAATAGGGACACCTTTTTTGGTAAGTTCTTCATATTCTCCTAAGGGAACTTTCCAAAGAATCTTCCCTGAGCTAAGGTCTATCGCATTGAGCGTGCCCCAAGGAGGCCGAACTGCAGGATAACCATTTTGGTCAAAAAAGCGATTGTAGCCTGTGGTGGTGTAAGGTATTTCTACGCTACGCTTATCTTTCTTCTTTTCAGATACTTCTTTCATAATCACTTCTTTTTTTCCTTCTATTTCTAAGAGATAAGCTACTAAGGCTTCTTTTTCCCCATTGCTAAGTTGTTTGAAAGCAGGCATCATGCCTTTTCCATTGTTGAGTATATTGACTACATCACCTTGTTTATATTTCTTTTTTATATCTACCAAAGGAGGATAGTTTCCCCCTGTATTGCCTTCACGATTTTCTCCATGACAAACTGCACAATTTTTTACATATATATTCCTTCCCATTTTGGCAAAATCTAATACGTCGGCTTGTTCTATATCAATAATTTTCAATATCCAAGCCATTTCATTGGCATTGACATATAAAATACCTGATTCTTTATCAAAAGAGGCACCGCCCCACTCCCCTCCCCCATCAAATCCGGGAAAGATAATAGTTCCCTCTTTGCTTGGTGGCGTGAAAAGATGTCCTTTTCTCAATCCTTGCCAAATCTTCTTGACATATTCATTTGCTTCTGGTGAAATGTTCGTGATTTCTTCTTGTGTGAATAGCTGACGGACAAAAGGCTCAGGTAAAGAAGGAATGGGCTGAGTAGGATAAGTTTGTTCTCCTGCTAAGTCAGAGGAAGGTACAGCTACCTCCTCAATAGGGAAAATAGGCTTTCCTGTTTCTCTTTCAAATAAAAAAACAAAACCATGTTTAGTAATTTGAGCGACAGCATCTATTGGCTTACCGTCTTTGGTGATAGTTACCAAATTGGGATTGGCAGGCAAGTCCCTGTCCCAAATATCGTGATGAACGGTTTGAAAGTGCCAAATACGTTCTCCTGTATCTGCTTTGAGTGCAATCAAACAGTTAGCAAATAAATTTGCTCCTTTGCGGTTGCCACCATAGAAGTCAAATGCCGCCGAGCCAGTAGGAACGAAGATAATGCCTCTCTGCTCGTCCAAACTCATGCCTGCCCAATTATTTGCTCCCCCTACTTTTCTCCAAGCTGCTGAGTCTTCCCAAGTATCAAAACCAAATTCTTTGGGGCGAGGAATAGTGTGGAAAATCCATTCTCTTTTTCCTGTTTTTATATTGTATGCTCTAACGTGTCCCGGTGCTGCATCAGCACCTTCGGATACTCTCATACCTAAAATAAGTAAATCTTTGTAAACAATACCGGGAGTATTGGAAACGATGAAAAAGTCTTTTTTATGATAATCCAAATCCTCATGCAAATCTACTTTGCCGTCTTTGCCAAAAGAGCGGATAATCTCTCCTGTTTTAGCATTGATAGCAAAGAGATAAGCTCCTGCGGTAGCTAAAATTCTTTTATCTTCACCTGATTCCCAATAAGTTACTCCTCTATTAGTTCCTGCCCAAGCGTATTCCCCTTCTGATATTTCTTTTAAAGGGTCAAAGATCCAGAGTTCTTTACCTGTAGAGGCATCTAAGGCAAAAAACTTTTTTTGAGGTGAAGAAGCATAAAGTACTCCTTTAATGACTATGGGCTGACACTGTATTTGGGAGCGGTTGTTTATTGTATCGGCATCTCCTGTGCGATAAATCCATGCTACTTTTAAGTTTTTGACATTTTCTTTGTTGATTTGAGTAAGAGCAGAATAGCGCGAACCTTCCTTATCGCCGCCATAAGTAGTCCAATCGGTAGATGTTTGTGAGGGAGCAAAATCACAACTCAAATTAAGCATAGCAGACACAAGGACTAAAAAAGCCCAGAGCAAATATTTTTTCATTTTCATTATTTTTTATTTGTCCAAAGGTATAAAAGTTTTTGATTATAAAAAACTCCTATTGATGCGAAATCTCTACCGTGAGCAAAACGGTTTCCTTGCCTTTACTTATTGCAGAAAATGCTATCTCATTGGTTTTATACTTAATATCTTGTTTAGCAACTAATTTTGAGGATAAAATATGTTGAACTTTGTCAGTAAAGTATCCTGTACTATTTTCTAAATTATTTTTAAAGCTTTGTACATCAAGCATTTCCTTAGAATAGATAATACAAAGATAATCTTTGCCTTTTCCTTCATCTACTGCCAAATAATGCTCCTCGTCGGGAATAGCTAACTCACTTTTCTTAGAAGTAAGGGCAGGGCTAACTCCTACTTGATGCGGAAAAAGTTGGGAGATATGGTTTTGGTTATCTGAAGCAAAAACATAAACGTAGGCAGGTTCATTATTGGAAAAGTACAAACGAAAACGTGTACCTGCTGCTATAGGACGTTCTATCTCGTAGCACTTACCGTTCCAAGTAGTTTTTATCTCTTCGCCACTTGCGGTTACTATTTTTAGCTTGCCTGATAAATCAGCCGAGAGAGCAGTAGCAGGGGGAGGATTTTTACTTGGTAGTTCTATCATTTCATAAGCCTCTTGTACAAAGTTGGCAAAGTCTTGATAGCGTATCCAGATAAATCCCTGATTGCCCCAAGTCGTTCCCCAACTATTCATGATCTCGAAAGCCCCTCCAAATTTGGCATCATCGTAACCTATAACTGTCATGGCGTGTCCATAATGTTCTCCTGAGGGATTTTCTTTTGGAATCCAACAGTTTTTAGCTGTTTGAAAAGAGATAGGGCATTTCATACCAATAATTACGGGCTTGTCTTCGGATAGACTTTTTTTCACTGCATTAACTTTTAGCCATCTATTTTGCTGATTATCATAGTTATTAAATAATTTTAGATATGATTTAATTTTGAAATTTTGGGCTTTGGATACTAAGTATGAAGGAATAGAAGTAGGACATGCACTCTTGAAATCGTTATATTTGACAGCACCGTTATTCTTCATATTTTCCAAAGCATCAGCAATGAAAGTTCCATAAGTACATTCCTTATCAAAGTTGAACTTTGCCATAGCGTAGGTAAAAAAAGGAGAGAAAGCCTGCTGATTGACTTGCTGAGGAGATATGAAATTATTTTGTTTTGCTTCTATGATAGTGCGAGCCGAGTAAGCTACTGCCCAAGCCGTACAAGTGCCATAATCACCTTGATTTCTTGGCATAGGGCAATACTTTTTTAGCGAATTTCTTGGAGGTAACACCTTGTACTCCCGCGTCAGCAGTGCCGCTTTGAGGGGAACTTCTCCATATTTGCTGGTATCAAACAAGCAGCCCGTTTTGTACTGTAAGGTTTGGGCAAAACAAAAAAAAGAGTACTGGCAAGAAAAGAGAATAACAGTACAAATAAAAATAATCTTATATTTGCTCATGGTTTTATAGGGTAAATTTGTATTTAGATTAACGCAAAAAGTATGCAGAGGTTGTAAACTAAACCCATATTCATTTATGTCTTGGAAAACTATCTATCCGCAAGAAATTAGTACTCCTACGCTGCAAAACTATCTGCAAAGCGTAGTTGCTCCACGCCCTATTGCTTTTGCAAGTACTATGGACAAAGAAGGAAAAATAAACCTAAGCCCCTTTAGCTTTTTTAATTTATTTAGTGCTAACCCTCCCATTGTTGTATTTTCACCTTCGCGCAGGGTGCGGGACAATACAACCAAGCACACTTTGGACAATGTAATAGAAGTCCCTGAAGTAGTGATTAATATAGTGAATTACAATATGGTAGAGCAAACTTCTTTGGCAAGTACTGAGTATGAAAAGGGAGTAAATGAGTTTGTCAAAGCTGGACTCTCCCCTGAGCCTTCAGTCTTAGTAAAACCTCCAAGAGTTGCCGAGTCGCCTGCCGCTTTGGAGTGCAAGGTCAAGCAAGTTATTCCCTTAGGCGAGCAGGGAGGCGCAGGAAACTTGGTCATCTGTGAGGTGATATTGATGCACTTGAAAGAGGAAATTTTTGATGAAAATGGCAAAATTAGTCCTTATAAAATAGACTTAGTAGCACGCATGGGAGGAGATTGGTACAGCAGGTCGCAGGGAGAGATGCTTTTTGAAGTGCCTAAACCTCTGCAAACCAAAGGTATAGGAGTAGATAATATTCCTGAACGTATCAGGAACAGTACAGTTCTGACAGGAAACAATTTAGGGCGATTAGGAAATATAGAACAACTACCTTCCCAAGCAGAAACTGAAGAATTTAAAAAGACAGAAGAGATAAGAAATCTACTCCAGCAATTTGCTAATCAGCCTTTTGAGTTAGAAAAAGCGATTCATCAATTAGCCCAAACTTATTTGGAGAAAAAAGAAGTTTTGACTGCTTGGAAGGTATTATTGAGCATCTGACTCAGAGGAGTTAGATAGTACTAATGAGCTTTTTTATTTTTGTTCATTGATTAACCAAATATTATCTTTGGTTGTGCCTTGTTCTTTCCATTCTACTTGTACCCTTTGCGATTGGATAGTATTGACTGACCTACCTACGTAATTGGGTTGTATGGGCAAATCTCTGCTGTATTTTCTGTCCACCAACACTAAAAGTTCTATTTGTTTTGGTCTGCCAAATTCGTTAATCACTGAAAGTGCGGCGCGTATGGTTCTTCCTGTAAATAATACGTCATCTATAAGTATAACTTTTTTTTTCTCAACTAAAAAAGGCATTTTAGTAGTGCTGGGTATTAAAGGCTGTTCGCGCCTGCGAAAGTCATCTCTGTGAAAGGTGATGTCCAAATATCCAAGAGGAATATTTTTTTCAGTGATTTTATCTAACTTTTTTTTTACTCTTTCTGCAAAAAAAATTCCTCTGGGTTGCATACCTACCAATACAGTATCCTGAAAATCATTATGATTCTCTATTAATTGTTGGCAAAGGCGATTGATGGTTATATCCAATGATTTTTCATCAAATAACAAAACTTTCTCCATAAATCTATTGAAATAAGTTTTTGTATTATTTTATACTCATACCTTCAGGTTTGGCAAACTAATTTTGTTTGGGTATAATCTATTCACCAAAAGAAATACCTACTCCCTTAGCAGCTTTTACGATAAAAGAATCTGGATTGACGGTATTATACTTTTCTACGGCTTCTTTGAGCGAAACAGTACCTATTTCATTATTTTTGTAAGTTACCATTTTTCCAAAATCTTTGGCTAATACCATTTCAAAGGCTTTTACGCCAAATTGGGTAGCTAAAATTCTGTCATAGGCAATAGGCGTACCTCCTCTTTGTATGTGTCCTAAGACGGTTTCTCTAATATCTGCCTGTAAGCCTGCTGCTTTGAGTTCTGCAGAGAGCTTGAAGGCTACTCCCCCTAAGCGGACATTTTCATAGCCAATTTCTGTACTTTTTTTACTAAAAATCTGTCCTTCCTTCGGTTTTGCTCCCTCAGCAATAATAACATGAGCAAAACCACGACCATTAGTAAATCTTGAATTGAGTCGGGCTACAACTTTATGAATGTCATACGGAATCTCAGGAATTAGGCATACCTCTGCTCCTCCCGCTATGGCAGTATGCAGGGCTATCCAACCCGCATCTCTGCCCATGACTTCCATAATCATTACTCTGCTGTGGCTTTCTGCCGTTGTTACTAATTTATCAAAACTTTCAGTAGCTACCTGTACAGCAGTCTGAAAGCCAAAAGTATAATCTGTGGAAGCAAGGTCGTTGTCAATAGTTTTTGGTACACCTATAATTTTTACGCCTTTATCATGCAAAGCCAATGAGATACGTTGAGAGCCATCTCCCCCTATGCTGATGATAGCTTCTATACCGAGTCGGTTCATGCGTTCTATCATTTCATCTGACCTATCTATACTCTTCCAAGTACCGTCAGGCTGCTGTACTGACCAGTTGAAAGGACCTCCTTTGTTAGTAGTTTTGATGATAGTGCCACCTTTGACGTGGATACCTGCGACCGCTTTGTTGTCCAATGTTACTAATTCCATAGGGTCTTTGAGCAAGCCGTTGTAGGCTTCTATGCTTCCAATTACTTCCCAATCTGGTTCTTGGCTGGCTCGCTTCACGATAGCTCTAATCACCGCGTTTAATCCGGGACAATCCCCTCCCCCAGTAGCTACTAATACTTTCTTTTTCATAAAGTTACGCTTTAAAATGTATCATTTTGAGTAAATAGCTTTTTAATAATGCTCGCTTGACTATACTTTCTAATACTTTCCAAAATAAGACATAAATGTACGAATTTCATTTTCTGTTCCCAACACAATCACCACCCCTCCTGTTTCTAAGATTGTTTCAGGAGTAGGGTTAAAAACAAAGCCATCTAAGTCTTTATAAGCAATGATATTCACTCCCGTTAGCCCTCTTACGTTTAGTTCTTTGATGTCTTTCCCTTGGAACTCGTCTTTCATGTCTATCACTTTCATCTCTTCCAAACGAAGTTCTGTACTGCCAACTCCATTAAGCATGCTCAAAAACTCGATAACATCAGGACGAGTTACTAAACTTGCCATGTGAGTTCCTCCAATAATCTCAGGTACAACTACGTGATGCGCCCCTGCACGCATCAATTTAGGCACTGCACTTTCTTTGATAGCCTTAGCAATAATTTTGATATGAGGATTTAGCTCTCTGGCTGTCAAAGTAACAAATACATTATCAGCATCTTCTCCAAGTGTAGAGATAATAGTTTTAGCTTTTTTTACGCCTGCATCTATCAATACTTCGTCAGAGGTAGCATCACCTTCCAATATATAAATATTTCTTTTATTTTCGTATAAGTTAATCGCTTCTTGTAGCTTTTGAGGGTCTTTTTCTATAATGGCAAATTGCATATTGCTGCGGAATAGCTCCTCGCAAGCCTTAGAACCGTTTCTTCCATATCCACAAACAATGGTGTGGTCTTTCATCTTGTTTGCAACGCGGTGTGTCATATAGTTTTTGAAAACTTCTTGTAAACCTCCCTCAAAGATATAAGATGTTACTACTGAAATAAAATAACCAAAAATTAATAAATTGAAAATTAAGTATATGGAAACAAAAGCCCTACCGCTATCGCTTAAATGTCTGACTTCATTCATGCCAGTAGTAGAAACGACCATCATCGTCATATAGAAAGCATCTGAAAAACCGTAGCCCTCTATGATTTGAAAACCTATCAAGCCAGAAATTACACTAAGAGCAAATAAGCCAAATGCAATAAAAAATTGTTTTAATTTGCTAAAAACATTGGTGCTTGCCATGAAGATTTTGATAAGTTTAATCTATTTTCCAAAATAAAATAAAAAAACGCATATAAGCACTACAAACCTATATACGTTTTTGTGAAAAGTAAAAAACTCCTTTTTATGCGATATACACCGTTTTTACATTGGTAAACTCTCTGATACCATGTATGTAGAGTTCTCGACCATAGCCAGACTTTTTTGTCCCACCAAAGGGCATACGAGGGTCTGATTTTGCCAAGGCATTGACATAAACAGAACCAACTTCTAATGCTCTACTCATGCGTTCTGCTCTTTGTATGTTTTGAGTAAAGACGGTAGCTGCTAAGCCAAAATCCGTAGAATTTGCCAACCTAATTGCTTCTTCTTCTGTTTTAAAAGAAGAAATAGCCATAATAGGTCCGAAGGTTTCCTCATCAAAAATAGGCATACCATATTTGGCTTCAGTCAAAATAGTGGGCATGTAAAAGCTCCCTCTCTGCTCTCCTCCCATGACTAACTTTGCTCCTTTTTTAATAGATTTTTGTACCTGCTCGTGTAGTTTTTCCGCCAAATCCAAACGAGCCATAGGTCCTACATCTGTCTTCTCGTCCAGAGGATCGCCTACCACTAATTTTTCCATTTCTTGTTTAGCAAACTCTACAAATTTATCTAAAATGCTTTCCTCTACTAAAAAACGCTTTGCTGCTACACAACTTTGCCCTCCATTTATCATGCGTGATTGTACCCCAATTTTTGCAGCTTCTTTGAGGTCTGCATCAGCGAATACAATAAAGGGGTCGCTTCCTCCCAACTCTAAGACTGTTTTTTTGATATTTGCGCCTGCCGCAGAAGCAACAGCAATGCCTGCTCTCTCACTTCCTGTTAGTGCTACTCCTTGTATGTAAGGGCTACCTATCATCTGTCTAATTTGCTCATTATCTGCAATAATAGTTTGGAAGGTACCTCTTGGAAAACCCGCAGTCAAAAAGATATATTCTATGACCAATCCCGCTCTGATAGTGCTGGTAGCTGGTTTTAGCACTACAGTATTCCCTGCCATAAGGGCGGGTGCAGCAAAACGGAAAACTTGCCAAAACGGGAAATTCCAAGGCATAATTCCTAAAACGATTCCTAAAGGTTCGTAAACTATATAGCTTTTGCTTGCATCAGTTTTTACCTCCTCCTCTGCCATAAATTTTGCTGCGTGTTGAGCATAATAATCGCATACCCACGCACACTTCATAATCTCTGCTTTGGCTTCTTTGATAGGTTTACCCATTTCTTTGGAGATGGTATCCGCAAAAGCCTGCTGACGGGTTCTTAAAATATCTGAAAGTTTAAAAAATAGCTCTGCCCTATCCGAATAAGATTTTGACTTCCAAGAGATAAATGCCTGAGAGGAAATATATAGCATATCTGCTATTTTCTCATCGGTATAGGTATCAAAATCCTCAATAGGACGATTATTATATGGATTAATGGTTTTGAATTTCATGGATAGAAAACTAAAAGTGATGCTCAGAAATCAGTATTTAATATTGATAACATTGAATCTAAGTCTATAAATTTAAAAACAAAATTAATAAAACCCAAGAATTAAAAAAATGTTTGTTTTATCAAGCTATTTTTACTTGTCTGATTTGATAGAAAGTATTTATTTTTTTATATTATCAAAAATGATAATTAGGTTTGCTTAATGAATAATGCAAAAATTGCAATAGGAATCTGTTTTTATTTACAAGTTTTTAAGCATTTTGACATTAATTTGCAATAGTTTTGTAAGTAATTAATAAAATTACAGAATAAACACCATCATCATACCTTGAAGTACAAAATTACACACCATACACATTACAAGTACCACGAAAAAGTTAATTTGGCACATAACAAGGCTTGGATGCTGCCCTTAGAAGCCTCTTTTCAATATTGTTTGCAAAAGAAAATCCATATCACTCCAGTACCTTCTGTATATAATGAAGATTATGATTTTTTAGGGAATCTATTTTCCTACTTTGCTATCCAATATCCACACGATGAGATGAATGTAATTGCTACGCATCAGGTCGAGGTAAATAGGCATTATGATTTGAGTAGTAGGCTTGTATGGGAAGAAACTGTAAATATTTTACAAAATTCTCTTGTTGAGCAAGACTTATGGGCAAAACAATTTGCCTTAGAATCCCCTTTAGTTCCTATTTTACCAGAAATAAAAGCATATACGCTGAAGTCTTTTACTCCTTCTCGTCCTTTATTGGAAGCTACTTTGCACTTAACACGCCGCATTTTCAAGGATTTTAAGTTTGTTGCGGGAGCTACTAATGTAGCTACTCCTTTGCTCAATGTTTTTAAACATAAAAAAGGGGTCTGCCAAGATTTTGCTCATTTAGCTATCGCCTGCCTGCGGTCTATTGGTTTGGCGGCTTATTATGTGAGCGGTTATATAGAAACTATAGCCCCCGAAGGTAAAGAAAAGTTAGTAGGGGCTGATGCCTCTCATGCTTGGTTTGCAGTGTATAGCCCTGAAATAGGCTGGGTAGATTTTGACCCTACCAATAATCAATTAGTTAATAATCAATACATTACTCTTGCTTATGGCAGAGATTATGCCGATGTTCCGCCTTTGAAGGGAATTATTATGAGCAGTGGGGCGCAGTCAATGAAAGTAGCTGTAGATGTGCTTAGAATAGAGTAAAAAAGTTAGCCCATGGGGAGAATGTCTGTAAAATCTATCTCGTTAGCTGTTTGGGAAAGCACGGCTTTGAACTGACTCCTTCCTGTTTGCTCTATCCTAAGTCGAAATCTTCGGTTAGCATCATAAAAATCCCATGCAATCACTCTAAGAGGTGGTGTAGCAGATGCTTTGTCAAAAGCATATCCTTCTAAGCGGTTCTCTCTAAAAAAGGTAAAATCCCCTTGCGTAATTGTATTTGGAGGGTTTTGGTACTGAGAAATGTAATTATCTAAGTTAGTATCTATAGAATAAAGATTCACCAAACTCCCAATATGGCAGTGTACATACATACCCTCTCTCCTTACCGTTAAGTACAAAATATCAGTGCCATTGACCAACTTGAACTCTCTGTCAGAAATATTGTTACTCCAATCGTACTGCGTTTCCCCTACAACATGCCAAGTCTTGAAATTGTAATCTACTAAATAGTTCATTTTCAAAGACTCAATAGAAGGACGCATAGGGTCAAAATCAGGTGTATGTAGTTGCTTTGGTTGTGGAGTATTAGGAATAAAAGTAGGTTGCGTTTTATATGTTTGCTGATGCTGTCCTTTGTATTGATGCAAAATATAGCGTAAACACTCATCGGCGATTTCTTTGTTTCTATCTTTTACCAAAGAAGACATGCGAAAAATATCTATAAACCACCAAAAGCCAAAACCGCCAAAGGTAATCCAATAAATGATTTGGGTAAGTATTTTGTCCAAGTATAGATAGTGAGCGGGAAAGACAAAATGCAAAATATAAGAAAGCACAAGATTTTTTGCTCTTCGATTATATTCATTCAAAAAGTCCCTTTGAGCTTGTTCGGGCAAATCTGCCAATTGCGCACTTACTGCAAAAGGTAAATCTTTTTCTACGTAGTAAGGAATAATATTTGCCATTGAGCAATATTTAAAATTCTGATTAGGATTTTTTTCAAAGTTACACTTTCCTATTCAAAGTAACAAAAAAAAAATTACAGTAAAAAATTAACACTAAAAATGCTATGTAGCATACATCTTTTCACGCAGTGCCTTTATTTTCTCATCTGTAATGTATTCGTCATAGCTCATTGGGCGGTCTATGATGCCCGAGGGGGTTAGCTCTATGATGCGGTTGGCTACGGTTTGTACAAACTCGTGATCATGCGAAGTAAATAATACTGTACCTCTGTAATCTTTCAATCCATTGTTAAAGGCAGTGATAGACTCCAAATCCAAATGGTTGGTTGGCTCGTCCAAGACCAATAAATTTGCTTTGCTCAGTATCATTTTTGCAATCATACAACGCATCTTTTCCCCACCAGACAAAACACTTGCTTTCTTCAGGGATTCCTCCCCAGAAAACAACATTCTTCCCAAAAAGCCACGAATAAAAGACTCGTCTTTCTCTTCGGAAAACTGCCTCAACCAATCTACCAAGTTAAGTTCTACTCCGTTGAAATACTTACTATTATCATTGGGTAAGTAGGTTTTTGTAATCGTTACCCCCCACTTAAACTCTCCTTCATCTGCTTTTGCTTGCTCATTAATAATTTCAAAAAAGGTAGTAATTGCTAAACTGTCTTTGGAAAGAAAAGCAATTTTATCGCCTTTGTTCACTGTAAAGCTGACATCAGAAAAGAGTATTTTTTCTTCTGTTTTTTTGCTAAGATTTTTTACTTCTAAGATTTGGTCGCCTGCTTCTCTTTCTTGGGTAAACTGAATACCGGGATATTTACGATTAGAAGGCTTAATCTCATCGACATTCAGTTTTTCTAACATCTTGCGGCGACTGGTGGCTTGGCGAGATTTAGCGACATTGGCACTGAATCGGTCTATGAAGTTTTGCAATTCTTTACGTTTTTCCTCATTTTTCTTGTTCTGCTCATTGCGCTGGCGTAGAGCCAATTGGCTGGATTCGTACCAAAAAGTATAGTTCCCTGCATATAATTGGATTTTGCCAAAGTCCACATCAGCTACGTGAGTACAAACTGAATCTAAAAAGTGCCTGTCGTGAGAAACAACGATGACCGTATTTTTAAAGTCTGCTAAGAAATCTTCTAACCACATAATAGTTTCCACGTCCAAATCGTTAGTAGGCTCGTCCAAAAGCAAAATATCAGGATTTCCAAAAAGGGCTTGTGCCAGAAGCACTTTTACTTTCTCTGCTCCATTGAGTTCGCTCATGAGCGAGTAGTGCTTGTCCTCTTTGATGCCCAAAGAACTCAAAATACTTGCCGCATCACTCTCAGCGTTCCAGCCGTCCATTTCTGCAAACTCAGCTTCTAACTCTGATACTCTCTCCCCGTCTTTATCAGTAAAATCGGGCTTGGCGTAAAGTGCATCTTTTTCTTGCATGACTTCCCAAAGTCTTTTATGCCCCATAAGTACGGTTTGTAAAACGGGAACATGGTCAAATTCAAAGTGATTCTGCTTTAACACTGCCATTCTCGCCCCAGGATTGATAGAAACCTGACCTGTGGTAGATTCTATTTCTCCCGCCAAAATTTTAAGGAAGGTAGATTTTCCTGCACCATTTGCTCCGATTACTCCATAACAATTGCCCTCAGTAAATTTGACGTTTACATCGTCAAAAAGCACCCGCTTGCCATAGCGCAAGGAAAGATTAGAAACTGAAATCATTGAATTTTGCTAAATTGTTGAAAATGAGATTGCTGTGTTTTTTAACTTTTAAAATTGTCAATCTTTTTCAAGATAATTGAATTTTTTGTGCAAAGGTAAGGATTTTATAACTTATAAAAAATTAACTTTGAAAGGGTTTTTCAAAACTATATTGAATTTCTGAGCATCATATCTTTACTTTTTAATGACTTTTGTCGATAAAAACTTATTTGTTGAGGGACATTATTTGGGCAAACCTGCGGAGTTCACAGATAGAATTATCCTAAAAAGAATTGCTTTGACAGAGCAAATAAAAGACTTTTGTAGCAAAGACCTTACGCTCGCTGACGTAGGTTGTGGAAATGGGGCTTCTATGTTTCTCTTGGCAGACAAAATGAAAAAATGTGTTGGTTTTGAGGTTTTTAGCACGCATCAGCAAGTCTTTGAGCAAATGAAGCAAGCCCAAAACGCAAGCAACTGTGAGTTTATCATCTTTGATATTGAAAAAGAAAAATATCCTGAGCAATTTGATAGAATCATTTGCTTTGAGGTCATTGAGCATTTAGCTGAGGAAAAGAATGTAAAAGCCTTGTTTGATATGCTCAAATCAGGGGGGAAAGCGGCAATCAGCGTACCCAACAAGTGGTGGATTTTTGAAACTCATGGAGCAAAACTTCCGCTACTCCCTTGGAACAGAGTACCTTTTTTCTCTTGGCTTCCCCGCCCTATCCATGAACGATTTGCCAATGCCCGTATTTATACTAAGAAGCGAATTATTAAGCTCTTAGCTTCAGCGGGATTCATCACTGAAGATGTGCAGTATATTACCGCCCCTTTAGATGTGTTGAAAGATGGCAAATTGAAAACTTGGCTACTCAAACATGTTTTTAAAGGAAATACGACCTCAATCCCTTTCCTTTCTACCTCTATTTTTGTTTCAGTGAGCAAACCCTAATCCCTATTTTATTTAGGAATCTTAGAAATAAAAATTTTGTTTGCTCTTATATATTGAATATGAAAAAAAATTTATAAGTTTGGAATTGTTATGCAAGCAGAGCAATTTTAGCTTTTAATAAAATCCAAAATAAGAAACCATAAACTAAAAAATATGAACGCATATATTGTAGCTGGTTATAGAACTGCCGTTGGCAAGGCAAGCAGAGGTGGTTTTAGATTTACCAGACCTGATGACCTTGCCGCCGATGTAATCAAACACTTGGTAAGTTCAATTCCTAACTTTGACCCTGCGGAAGTAGATGATGTAATCGTAGGAAATGCTGTTCCTGAGGCAGAACAAGGAATGCAAATGGGACGTATGATTTCGCTTTTATCTTTACCTATCAATGTAGCAGGCATGATTATCAATCGATACTGTGGCTCTGGCGTAGAGGCTATCTCCCTTGCCTCTGCCAAGATTCACGCAGGCTTGGCTGATTGTATGATTGCGGGTGGTACAGAATCCATGTCCTTAGTCCCTATGATGGGCTACAAGACCGCACTTAACTGGAAAATAGCAGAAAAACACCCTGACTATTACCTTAGCATGGGCTTAACTGCCGAGCAGGTTGCCAAAGACTACAAAATTTCCAGAGAAGACCAAGATGTATTTTCTTACCATTCTCACCAGAAAGCTATTTCGGCAATTAAAGAAGGCAAATTCAAAGAAGAGATAGTACCTATCAAAGTATCAGAAACTTATATAGATGAAAGCGGAAAGAGAAAAACAAGAGAATTTGTAGTAGATACTGACGAAGGTCCCAGAGCAGATACTTCTTTGGAAGCCTTAGCAAAATTGAAGCCTGCTTTTGCTAATGGGGGTTCTGTAACCGCAGGAAATTCCTCACAAACTTCTGATGGTGCGGCTTTTGTTCTTATCATGTCTGAGCAGATGGTACAACGTTATAATCTCAAGCCCATCGCCAGAATGATGTCTTATGCGGCGGTAGGGGTAGAACCGCGCATTATGGGCATAGGTCCCGTAGCGGCTATTCCCAAAGCACTCAAACAAGCAGGTTTAAAACTTCAAGATATTGAGCAAATAGAACTAAATGAAGCATTTGCAGCTCAGGCTCTGGGGGTAATTCGTACTTTGGACATCAACCCTGAAATCGTAAATGTCAATGGAGGAGCGATTGCCTTAGGACACCCGCTTGGTTGCACAGGTGCAAAACTTTCTATCCAACTCTTTAATGAAATGAGAAGAAGAAAGCAAAAATATGGTATGGTAACGGCTTGTGTAGGTGGGGGACAGGGGGTAGCTGGGGTATATGAGCTGTTGAATTAGTATTCTTATTAAAATATTGATAATGAGGCAACTAATTTCTAAAAGTAGGACTACAAACTCAGACTAATAGGTAAATTTTTATATTTTTCTGTATTCATTAGGCGTAAGTCCTACTTTTTGCTTAAAAAAGCGAGTAAAATGTTGCGGATACTCGAATCCTAACTCGTAAGCAATTTCGCTAACTGACTTGCTAATGTCAAGTATTTTTTCCTTGGCTAATTCTATCAACGTAGCTTGTATGTATTCTTGTGCGGACTTTCCTGTTTCTTTTTTTATCAAATCACCAAAATAATTAGCTGAGAGATTCATCTTTTCGGCAAAGTAAGCCACTGAGGGCAAACCTGTGGTTTGGGGTAGGTCAGAGTTGAAATATTTATCAATTAAATCCTCAAACCGCACTAAAATATCTTTGTTTATGCTCTCTTGTGTGATAAATTGTCGGTCATAAAACCTTACACAATAGTTTAGAAATAGCTCTATATTACTAACTATGAGGGTTTTACTATGTTTGTCAATCCCACGCTCCAACTCTTCTTTGATTTTCTTGAAACAGTCCAAGACAATCTCTCTTTCGCGCTCTGAAATGTGCAGGGCTTCATTAACATCGTAAGAGAAAAAATTGTAATTTTTGATACTTTTACCTAACGAAGTACCGCGTATAAAATCTGGGTGGAATACCAAAGCCCAACCACTTGGCTGTACCAAAATCTCCTCAGGCAAGTCAAACCCAAACACCTGCCCCGGTGCTATAAAAATCAGTGTTTCTTCTTGGTAGTCATAATGGCTGCGTCCATAGGTCATTTCCTCACATTTTACATCTTTTAAAAAGATAACGTAAAGTTCTGACAAGTACCTATTAGCCTGAATTTTTATAGATTTTGACTGGTCTAAAACACTGACTAAGGGGTGCAAAGTGGCTTGCCCCCTTCTGGAATTGAACTGCGTAACGCTTACTAATTTCTCAATTTTATCCATGATTTTCAATGACTTTTGATTCAAAAATACTGTAAGTTATTTATAATTTTTTTATTTACTTCATCAAATCAGTAAAAGTGGTAAGAGATTCTGTAATACGGGTAAGTGCCAATTGGGAAAATAGAGGGAACTTTGCAAAGTCATCATGCAATCATCAATTTATGAAAAAAATAATCGCATTTTCCTGTTTTTTATTTTTATGTCATTTTTCCCTTGCCCAAAGCAAGGACAGCACCACCCAAACGCCAAGTTTTTTCAGAGGGCAAATTACCGCTACCAATAACGGAATTTCGCTTATTCCTAATTTCTCTCTAAACAACCCTGCGGCACTGTTCGACTTATCTGTGGGCAAAGGTCGCCTCAGTTTTGACCCTATGTTTCGCTTTGGACTCAATACAAAGCCTTGGGTATTTGTCTTTTGGTTTCGATACAAACTCATTGCTAAGCAAAAGTTCTCTATGAGTATAGGAGCGCACCCTTCTTATCTTTTTAGAACTGAAATCCTCACTACCAACGGGGTAAGCAAGGAAGTGATGACTACCCAACGCTATTTTGCTTGGGAAGCCACGCCAACCTATCATCTGAACAAGAAAATAGGTATAGGACTTTACTACTTAGGTTCGCATGGATTGACTAAAGACTTGATTCAATACACTCATTTTGTAGCATTGAGAAGCATTATTTCCAATATTCCATTAGGTAAGAACTTCAATTTTATGTTCATTCCGCAAGTTTACTACTTAAAACAAGACCAATTAACAGGCACATATATCAATGCTACTTTGGGCTTTGCAAAAAACAATTTCCCTGTTTCTATCTCTCTCATTGCTAACCAAGCCCTCCAATCAGAAATTGTGGGGAAAGATTTTTTGTGGAGTGTGGGTTTAGTTTACAATATTAATAAAGAGTATGAGAGGAAAAGATAATTTTATTGCTCATAAAATCAATTCATTCCCCTATACTCACTTGGTGTAACCCCCACCTTTTGCTTAAAAAAGCGAGTAAAATGCTGGGAATATTTAAACCCCAATTCATAAGCAATTTCGTTCACCGTTTTATCCGTACCAAACACTTTGTTCTTAGCCATGTCAATCACTTTGTTTTGTATGTATTCCTTTGCTGATTGTCCTATTTCTTTTTTTATCAAATCACCAAAATAGTTAGCTGATAGATGCAAGGCATCTGCAAAATAAGCCACCGAAGGCAAGCCAATAGTTTGAGGTTTGTCTGATAAAAAATAAGAGTTCAGCAGTTCTTCAAATTTTTCTAAAATTCCTCTGTTTACGTTATCTCTGGTAATGAACTGACGGTCATAAAAGCGTTCGCAGTAATTCAGGAACAACTCAATATTGGAGGCAATCAGTTTCTTGCTGTGCTTGTCAATCGCTTGTTTTAATTCCATTTCTATTTTCGAGAAGCAGTCCAGTACTACCTGCCTTTCTTGCTCTGAGAGGTGGAGGGCTTCGTTCGTTTTATAACTAAAAAAATTGTATTTATGAATATTTTTGGCAAGTGCAGTCCCACATATCAAATCAGGGTGAAAAACTAAAGCATATCCCATTGGTTGGTAACTTACATTGGCATTTTCTATTTCTGCTACCTGTCCTGGGGCAAAAAACACTAAAGTACCTTCCTGATAGTCATAGTATTGGCGACCATATTTCAAATCCCCACATTTTACATCTTTTAGAAAAATACAATACAAGCCGTAATAGAGCTTTACTGTTTTTGTCCCTCCCCAATTTCTTGGATTGGCTTTTGAAAAATCAATCACACTTACCAAAGGGTGTAGCGTTTTGTGATTGTTCAGGGCATTGTATTCATTAATAGTATCAAATCTGTATATCTTTTCCATATCTATTCTTTTGTTTTTCTGATACAAAATTTAAGGGCTATCCTGACCTTTTAGCACATAGTAATTCATGTGAAAACACATGAATCAGCGAAAAGACAATTTTTCATGTGTTATTCACGTGAAAAACTACTGCTTGCGCTAAAAATACTGATGAACAAATTTAATCATTCCTATACAGCTAAAACTATCTAAGTAATATAATCAGTAAAAATGGTAGAAAATGCAGTAATTTATATACCAATGCGTCTATTGTAAATACGTACCTTTGTGGTGTTAAAAATTTTATAATCAAAGACTTTTAATTGAAAATTTTATATGAAAGTATCAATTTTTGGACTATTTTTATTACTAATAAGTGTGCAATTTTCTTTTGCGCAATCCACCTCGGAAGAACAGAAAATTATCCAACTTTCCAAAGACAAATGGCAGTGGATGGCAGATAAAAATGTGGACAAATTGAAGCCATTTTTCCATGAAAAATCAAAATTTGTCCACATGAGCGGAACTTGGAAAAAAGATGAGGAACTTGAAATCATTAAAATGGGAAGTATATGGTATAAAAAAGCCACCATTCACGATACAGCAATAGAAGTAGTTGGTGGAACAGCTATCGTTTGGAATCGCATTACACTTGAGTCGGTCGTTAGAGGAAATGATGCTAAAGTAGAGTTTACCGTTACCGAAGTCTATCTAAAAGAAGACAACGATTGGAAACTCTTGGCTTTAACATTTAGTAGTGTGCGGGACACGCATGAGATTAAGAAATAGTAAATTAGATTCTAAATTATGGTTAATTTTAGGAGGCATTAAAAAAAGAAAGGGCTGGATTGACAGGATATTAACTTGTATTTTTAGTAGTTTTAATTGAACTTTTTTTATATATTTGATAGGCTTTATAGACTTATAAAATAAAAGCAATAATCAAAAAAATTTAAGAACATATGGCTACCATAACCACTTCCTACAATAGGCGTTCCTTCCTAAAAGTTTCCGCACTTTCAGGAGGAGGTTTCCTTTTAGGTTTCAGTATGTTAGCGGGTTTTAAACCTGCCGAAGCTGCTAAACTTCCTGCTGATTGGAACGAGCTAAACGGCTATATCAAAATTACTTCTGATAATGTCATCAAAATCATGTCGCCTAATCCAGAGGGCGGGCAAGGTGTAAAAACTTCAATGCCTATGATAGTAGCGGAGGAACTCGATGTGGAATGGAAAAGTATTGTGGTGGAACAGGCTGGTTTGGATACCAAACATTTTACAAGACAGTTCATAGGTGGTAGTCAGGCGATTCGTCAAGGGTGGAAAAGTTTACGCACTGCGGGAGCTACTGCTCGCCAAATGCTCAGAGAAGCTGCCGCTAAGCAATGGCAAGTGGCAGTAGAAGAAATTACGACAGAAGCAGGGAAGTTGTACCACAAAGCAAGTGGGAAGTCCGCTACTTATGGCGAAATGGCTTTGGAAGCAACTAAAATTCCCATACCACAAGAGGTTAAATTGAAAGATAGCAAAGCCTTTAAGTTAATAGGTACTTCTCAAAAAAATATAGATGGTTTAAAAATAGTAACAGGGAAACCTTTGTTTGGGATTGATTACCAAAGAGAAGGAATGTTAATCGCAATGATAGTACACCCACCTGCTTTTGGCTTGAAATTCAAGTCTTTTGATGCTTCCTCTATCAAAAAAATGCCGGGAATCAAAGACGCTTTCCCTATTAAAATCTTTAGAGATGATTATGAAAAACAATTTTTTGATACTACCACCTTTGGAGAAGTGGTGGCTATTGTAGGGAATACTACTTGGGAAGTGATGCAAGCCAAAAAAGCCATAAAAATAGAGTGGGAAACCTTTGAAGGCTATACTCAAAATAGAAATATGTTGGGTAGGAAATTGACAGAAAAAATCCCTGCGGGTTTGGAAAGTACAGAAGAACACAGTGCAAAAATGATTGCTATGCAGGGCAAGGAAGCAACGCTTCGCCGCAAAGATGGCGACCCTGAAACTGCTTTCAAGAATGCTGCAAAAGTAATAGAACGTACCTACACGGGACCTTTTTTGGCGCATAACTGCATGGAGCCAATGAATTTCTTTGCCTACGTAACAGAGGAAAAGGCAGAATTGGTGGGAGGGCTTCAAAAACCAGAATTTACAGAACAGGCTTTATCGGCTCGTTTGGGTATGCCTTTGGAGAAAATAGATATTCAGATGACTCGGCTTGGCGGAGGTTTTGGCAGACGTTCTTACGCACACTGGCTCATAGAAGCCGCCCTTATTTCCCAAGAAATGAAAGCCCCTATCAAGCTGATTTACACCAGAGAAGATGATATGACTGCGGGTATTTATCGTTCCACTTACTCAGCGACCTACCGTGCCGCCTTAGATGCCAATAATAATTTGATTGCTTTTCACGTAAAAGCAGGGGGGATTCCTGAATCGCCCTTGTATGCCAACCGCTTTCCTGCGGGGGCAGTGGACAATTATTTGGCAGAAGACTGGACGATTGATTCTAATATCACTATTGGCTCATTTAGGGCTCCTCGTTCTAATTTCATCGCAGCCGCTGAGCAGTCTTTCCTTGATGAAGTCGCAGAAGCGGCTGGTAAAGACCCCATTACATTCAGGTTAGAACTCTTAAAACGAGCTAAAGAAAATCCTGTAGGCAAAGACAACGACTACGACCCTACTCGCTTTGCAGGAGTATTGGAACTTGTTAGAGAAAAATCTGGTTGGGAGCAGCTCAAATCAAAAAGGAGTCTGGGTGTTTCTGCCTATTTCTGCCACGATTCTTATGTTGCTCATGTACTTGATTTGGAAATGAAAAGTAGCGAGCCAATCATAAAAAATGTATGGTGTGCGATTGATTGTGGGATAGTAGTAAATCCAGAGGCTGCTAAGAATATGGCAGAGGGAGGCATCGTAGATGGCATTGGTACGGCTCTTTTTGGCAATATGACTTTCACCAAAGGCGTACCTGACAGCAATAATTTTAACAAATACCGCATGATACGCCATAAAGAAGCACCCAAAAATATTGAAGTTTATTTTGTAGAAAACAACATAGACCCAACAGGTATGGGCGAACCAGCCTATCCGCCAGTTTTTGGTGCTTTGGCAAATGCACTCTACAAAGCCACAGGAAAGCGGTTTTACAGCCAGCCTTTCCAGACTGACTTGGGTAAAATGTAAAGTGAAGGCTTAGGTTAGAGCAAGTGATAGTTAAAAATTTAATACCTATTTGTCAAAATGACTACAAACGAAAACGATATTTTTAGCAGAATGTTATTAGGTGGAATCTTTGTGCCAACTGACCCTGAAATGCCCAAAGTATGGGAAGTTGTTTTTAGAACCATCAAATTATCAACAACACTAAATACATCCACAGATGTTGACCAAGTTCGTGAGCGATTGAGTGAGATAATTGGACAAGAAATTGATAAAAGCACGACCATTTTTCCGCCATTCCATACAAACTTTGGCATACACATAAAATTAGGTAAAAATGTTTTTATCAATCATGGATGTACCTTTCTTGACCTTGGCGGCATTCTCATTGAAGATGATACAATGATAGGCACTCAAGTAAATATAATTACAGAAAATCATCCAATAGACCCTACGAAACGAAAATCGCTTGACCTTAAATCAGTTACTATCAAACGCAATGTGTGGATTGGAGCAAATGCAACAATATTACCTGGTGTTACTATTGGTGAAAATTCGATAGTCGCAGCAGGGGCAGTAGTAACAAAAGATGTTCTTGCAAATACGATTGTGGCAGGTATTCCCGCCAAATTTGTTAAAACAATTTAACCTCATATTTGATGAGGTTTAAAGTATATCTAAAATAAATAACTGAATTTCAATGAAATATCTACTTTTAATCACTTTATTAGGATTTATCTTTTATTCTTGTTTTGCTAAACAGGGAAAAGAAATATCAAATAACCCAGATGCCCAAAGCGATAGGAACTTGAATAATAAAATGGGAAGAAATAAAATGAAAATAACAATTGGGTCATATACTTTTATGGCAATTCTGCATGATAACAAGACAACAGAAGCCCTTAAAGCACTATTACCACTCTCACTGAACATGAGTGAACTAAATGGTAATGAGAAGTATTATCAACTTTCTACCGATTTACCTACAAATGCAATAAGCATAGGTACGATTCACGAAGGTGATTTATTGCTTTGGGAGTCAAATACTTTGGTAGTTTTTTACAAAACTTTTCCAACGTCTTATCAATATACAAAAATCGGACGTATCGAAAATCCAGAAGGTCTTGCTGCTGCAGTTGGTTCAGGAAATGTAACCATTAATTTTAATTTAATCTATTGATAAGTAATACACCAATTTGATATATAAATATCTACTAATGAGTATTTTATAAAACTAAAAGAACTATGGCAAAGTTTAATTTGAAAGTAAACGGAAAAATCAGAAAGGTGGATATAGACCCCACTACCCCTATGTTGTGGGTACTGCGAGACCACCTTGGTTTGGTAGGCACAAAATACGGTTGTGGCATTGCCCAGTGCGGTGCTTGTACGATTCACCTCAACGGAACAGCGATGCGCTCTTGTATGCTTCCTGTTTCTGCGATAGGAAATCAGGAAATTACGACCATAGAGGGCTTGTCTGAAAATGGCGACCACCCTGTGCAAAAGGCATGGCTCGAACATGACGTAGCCCAATGCGGTTATTGCCAAGCAGGACAAATTATGAGTGCGGTTTCTCTTTTGAAAAATAACCCGAACCCAAGTGATGAGGAAATAGAGTCAGCTATGAATGGAAATATTTGTCGTTGTGCAACTTACACTCGTATCAAAGCGGCTATCAAAACTGCAGCGAAAAAGTAATCTTGGTTTATTGTTTCATAACTCTCGATGCCAAGTACACGATAAATTGAAAAGTCAATTTTTTATGTGTTATCACATGAAAAATAATAGGTCTGAGATTTCCCGTACAAACCTGCGTTCAAAAGGTGCGGTTTTTCATATTCATTCCTAATTCCTAATTCCTAATTATTCAAAAACATGACTCTCATCAAAACATCATATAACAGACGTTCCTTTCTGAAAGTTTCTGCACTTTCAGGAGGAGGATTTGTCATAGGTTTCAGTATGCTTACGGGCTTCAAGCCTCTGGATAAGCAAGTAGAAGAAAGCGCATTAAGAGAAATATTCAATTTGAATAGCTACATCAAAATCACTGATAAGGGTGAAATTACCATTCTCTCACCCAATCCTGAATTTGGGCAAAATGTAAGAACTTCTATGCCTATGATAGTGGCAGAGGAACTTGATGTAGAATGGCAAAAAGTAATCGTAGAACAAGCTCCTTACAATACCCAACTTTACGGTCGTCAGTTTACAGGAGGCAGTCAGTCTATTAGGCAAAGTTGGAAAGCCTTGCGTACTGCGGGAGCTACTGCCCGACAAATGCTCCGACAAGCCGCCTCCCAAGCGTGGAACGTGCCTTTAGAGGAAATCACCACAGAAGCAGGCGTTTTATATCATAAAGCAAGCGGAAAATCAGCTACTTATGGTCAAATGGCTTCTGCGGCTGCTAAAATTCCTGTACCAAAAGAAGTAAAGCTCAAAGAAGTAAAATCTTTTAAACTGCTCAATACACCTCAAAAAAATGTAGAAGGGGAAAAAATTGTAACGGGAAAACCTTTATTTACAATGGATTATCGTGTGGAAGGAATGTTGATAGCCATGATAGTTCACCCCCCTGCCTTTGGCTTAAAACTCAAATCTTTTGATGCCGCTTCGGTGAATAAAATGGCAGGTATCAAAGACGTATTTAGCATCAAGGTTTACAATGACGATTATGCAAGAGAAATGTTTGACACTCGTACTTTCAATGAATTGGTCATCATAGTAGGCAACTCTACTTGGGAAGTGATGAATGCTAAGAAAAAATTAGTGGCAGAGTGGGAGCCTATCTCGACAAGCACAGAGAAAGTAAGCTTTTTTGGACAAAAACGTGATGAAACTATCCCAGCAGGTCTTGAAAATACAAACCTTCATTATCAAAAAATGAAAGAAATGAATGAAAAACCTGCGGAAGTTCTCAGAAAAGACGGCAATCCTGAGGAGGCTTTTGCTAAGGCAGCCCAAATCATAGAACGTACCTATACCTGTCCTTTTTTGGCACACAACTGCATGGAGCCAATGACTTGTTTTGCTCATGTTACAGAGGACAAAGTTTTCTTAGCCGCTCCTATTCAAGCCCCCGAGTTTGTTGAAAGAACTATCTCTGCTCGCTTAGGCATTCCCATAGAAAAAATAGACATAGAACTCTTGCGCATGGGGGGCGGTTTTGGTAGGCGTGCTTACGGGCATTACATGGTCGAAGCGGCTCTGATTTCCCAAAAAGTAAAAGCCCCTATCAAACTGATTTACACCAGAGAAGACGACATGACTTATGGTATTTATCGCCCCACTTATATAGTAACCTATCGCGCCGCGCTGGACGCTAACAAGAACCTGATAGGTTTTCATGTAAAAGGCGGAGGATTCCCTGAGAGTGCCGTTCATGCCAACCGCTTTCCCGCAGGGGCAATAGACAACTATTTGGCAGAAAGCTGGGCATTACCAACAAATATTACGATTGGGGCTTTTCGCGCTCCTCGTTCTAACTTTATAGCAGGAGCAGAACAGGCATTTTTAGATGAATTGGCAGAAGTCGTGGGCAAAGACCCCATTGCCTTTCGCCTGGAACTGCTTAAGAAAGCAAAAGAAAACCCTGTGGGTAAAAACAATGATTATGATGCGAGTAGGTACATGGGCGTGTTAGAGTTGGTGAGAGAAAAATCAGATTGGGACAGTAGCGAATCCAAAAAACGTAATCGTGGGGTTGCTGCTTATTTCTGTCATAACTCCTATGCTGCTCATGTAGTTGAGTTGTCTATCAAAGAAGTGCAAGTGATAGTGGACAAAGTAGTGAGTGCAATGGATTGTGGGATAGTAGTCAATCCCGAAGGAGCGGTCAATATGGTAGAGGGGGCAGTAATAGATGGCATTGGTAACGCACTGTACGGTAATTTGACCTTTAAAGACGGAGCAGCAGAGCAAAAGAATTTTGATAAATATCGCATCATTCGCCACAAGGAAGCTCCAAAATCCATTGAAGTACACTTTGTAAAAAACGAAATAGACCCCACAGGATTAGGAGAGCCTCCTTTCCCGCCAGTAATGGGTGCTTTGGCTAATGCGCTTTATAAAGCTACAGGTAAGCGGTTTTACAGCCAGCCATTTCAGCCTGAATTGGGGAAAGTGGGTGGGTAATTCAAAGTAAAATTCGTATCAGATATACTTTTAAACTTTGTTTTGTGTGAAACTACAATTCACCCTCTGTGTATGTAAGTTATCCGCAGAGGGGATTTTTTTGAAATAGATTTTGAAAACTTGTATTTTTGGTAGAAACTTAGACAACTGAAATGGAGATAGAAGTAGTCTCAGCAAAAAATCTTCCTGCACTCATCGGGCTTGTGTTAGAGTTATGGACAGAATGCTCCTATGAGGAAGAATTAGAAAACTATCAAAGTATCATTGATTCCTCAGATGAAATTTGCTTTCTCGCCAAAGTGCAAGAACAACACATTGCATTTATACATTTAACTACTCGCAATGACTATGTGGCAGGGACAGCAAGCTCTCCCGTTGCCTATATCGAAGGAGTTTATGTAAAACCCAATTTCCAAAAAAGAGGTGTTGCCAAAGCACTAATCACCGTAGCAGAAAACTGGGCTAAGCAAAAAGGATTGAAGCAGATAGCCTCTGATACAGAAATCACCAACCTCTCAAGCATCGATTTTCACAAGAAAGTTGGATTTAGCGAAGTAGAACGAATCGTTTGCTTTGTTAAAGACTTATCGTGAGGGGTCAGTTTGCTTCTGTATTAAGACTTTCTTTACCCGTATTGGTGTTTTAGAACTTCTTTACTGCCATTTCTGCTACGGTCAAGCCAATGGAAAGCGAGGAGGTAGCGGCAGGCGAAGGAGCATTTCCTACATGAATGATTCCTTTGTTTTCTATAATAAGAAAATCATCTATCAAACCTCCATTTCTATCGCAGGCTTGCGCCCTCACTCCCGCTCCGCCTTGCTCTAAGTCATTTTCTTGAATTTCTGGTATCAATCGTTGTAAGGCTTTGGTAAAGGCAGTTTTTGAAAAAGAACGATAAAACTCTCCCAATCCTGTTTTCCAATACTTGAATGCTACTTTTTGAAAACCCCGCCAACTAATAGAAGCTATAGTTTCTTGAAAATCAAAATCTGTTTTTTTGTACCCTTCTTTTTTGAAAGAAAATACGGCATTCGGTCCTGCTTCCACACCTCCCTTTATCATGCGTGTAAAGTGGACACCCAAAAACGGAAAATTGGGGTCAGGGACAGGATATATCAGATGCTTGACTAAATACTGCTTCTCAGGTTTGATATGATAATACTCTCCTCTGAAAGGAATAATTCGGTAATCTACCTTTTTCTGTGTAAGTTGGGTGATTTTATCAGAGTAAAGCCCTGCACAGTTAATCAATAGAGTGCTTGCATAAGTCCTATTTTGTGTAATTATCTCATAATTATTTTGTTGTTCTTGTATTTTTTCTACTTTTTTGCCTAAAAAAATCTGTCCCCCTTTTTCTCTTATCAGTTGAGCATATTTTTGAGCTACCTCAACGTAGTCAATGATACCCGTATAAGGCACATAGATTCCTGCAATTCCCTGACAGTGAGGCTCTATCTCTTTGATTTCTTCTTTGCTGATTTTCTTGATTTTGTCTAAACCGTTTGCTATGCCTCTTTGATAGACATTTTCTAATGTGGCTAACTCTGACTGCTCAGTAGCTACAATGATTTTCCCACAAAGTTCGTATCCGATATTTTCTTGCTGGCAAAAATCTAAGAGCATTTGATACCCACGAATACAATTTAATGCTTTTAAACTATTAGGTTTATAGTAAATACCTGAATGGATTACCCCACTATTATGCCCTGTTTGATGCTGGGCGACGGCTTGTTCTTTTTCTATCACGCAAAGCTTGGTCTGAGGACGCAACTTTAAGATTTGCAGGGCAGTCGCCAACCCAACAATTCCCCCTCCAATGATGCTAACGTCGTATTTCATTTTTTATGGTTTGTAATTTTGAAAATGTAAAATTAGCAAAGGGAAACAAAAAAGAAAAGTGGTGAATCAACGAATAGTAATTTTCTACTTTTTCCTTACAAAAACAATTTCCTTGCCCAAAGCCATTTCTAATATGATGCCTAACTTATCTATTTGCCCTTGAGCGTTGGTATAGAAAGTAACTTTTTGCTTATCAAAATTAGCACTTTTGGTTTGAAAGGTATCATAGTGATAGTGTAATAGGTCAAAATCAAAAATTTTAAAACTGCCTTTCAAAGCATTATTTTGGAAAATAACGGTAAACTCACCATAGGCAGGGTGTTCGTAGATGCCTGCAAAAGAAGTAAGACTATGCGAAGGCTGAGTATTGGCTATTTTGATAGTATCAGGGGCAGAAGCATTTTTCAACTCTAAGTTTTTAGCTTCGCTTTGTTCTATTTTTAGCCTTGTAGACCAGTCCGTTACAGGCAGGTTAAGCAGTTTGTCGCTGATATAATTAGAAATCACATTGACAAACCAATAGTTCGCCACGCCTGTATTGGTAAGCATGATGATACCTATGTTTTTTCTGGGGAAAAGAGTTATTTGAGAGCGGAATCCTTCTATGCTCCCGTTGTGCATCACTCTCAAATGGTCTTTATATTCATTGACCGCCCACCCCATGCCGTAGTTGCCGTAGCTATACTCCTCATATTTCAATTCCATCGGAGCAACAACTACTTGGGGGGTATGCGTCTGGGCTAATTCTTTCTCTGGAACTATTTGATTCCCTGAAAACTTACCCTTGCCTAATTGCATAATGACCCAATTAGACAAATCTAAAACATTGGACTTAATGCCTCCTGTAGGTCCCATGGCATCTACATTGCTCGTAAAAGGCATTTTTTCCATTTTCCCATTGACGTAGTTATAAGACCAAGAAAAATTAGGTCTTTGCAACAAATCATCTACGGAAAAAATCGTATTTTTCATGCCCAAAGGATTTAAAAGGCGAGTTTTGATGAAATCTTCCCAAGGCTGTCCGCTGACTTTTTCTATGAGTACACCCAAAGCCATGAACATGTGGTTATTATACTGATACAGAGAACGAAAGGGCTTGTTAGGTTCTAAGTATCTCATGCGAGTAAACAATTCTTGCCGGGTAAATTTTGCTCCATACCAAACCAAATCGTGCCTTGGTACACCTGAGCGGTGGCAAGCCATGTCCCTTGGGGTAATATGCTGAGTAGCATACTCATCAAAAAGTTGAAACTCAGGAATATACGTCTTAGCAGGTCTGTCCCAATCTAACTTTCCCTCTCCTACTAAAATCGCTAAACCTGCCGTAGTAAACGCCTTTGTATTGGAGGCAATGGGGAAAATCGTTTCTGCGGTAACAGGTAAATTTTGTTCTAAATCCCTCATTCCGTAACCTTTGGCATGGATAACCTTTCCGTCTTGGACTACAGCTATGGCACACCCTGGAATGTTCCAAGTGTTTCTCATTTGCTCTACGAAGGCATCTAAGTCCTTCAAAGGGGCATTGCTTGGCTCTTTTTTCTGAGCAAAAGCGATAAGAGAAATAAAACTTAGCACATTGATTAGCAATGTACTAAGTAGCAATTTAATTTTGTGTTCCATGGTATAAAGATAAGAAAAATACAATTTGAACTACACTTTTTGCAACTTAAATTTGATTTTTTTGGCAGGTGCGTTGCTTGTTTTGGCGGGGGCTTTCTTGGAGAACTTCCTTTTGTACCACATCAAAATCCCTGTAAAAGTCATGCCTAAGAGGGAAACAGCTATCAAGTCTATCCACACCCACATACTGCCCTCTCCGAAAAATGCCTTGCCTGTATGAATGTCCAAAGCTAATTTTTCCAATGTCAGTGCTTCCATAAAACTTTCCTTATCTACTTGGCTGGCAAAGGCTTGGAGCTTGGCAGTTCCTATTTGTGTAGAAATCTTTTTGGCTTCCCAAGTCCTTCCTTGGTCTTGGCTGAGGTGAAATCCTTTTTTGCCTTCTGAGGCGATTAAAGTAGTGACGTCAAAGGTAATCCCATGAAAATCACCTTTTTTGACGAGTTTGGCATTGCCATTTTCCGCAAGGAGCAAGCCTTTTTTTGTAGCTACCCAAAGTTGATTTTCTACCCAAAGCAAGTCCCTTACTTCCTTGCCTTCTGTGCCTTTGACGATAGAAAGTTGGTCGTTGCTTTCTTCTACCACACCCAGTTTTGTTCCGTAAAGCGTTTTTCCCTGTACTATCTGTATGTCTTTGACATCATCTAAGTAATAGGAAAGGTTTTTCTCCTTAGATGAGTAGGCGGGCAACCAGCCTGCTTTCACTACGATTTCCTTTGTGCCTAAGCCCTTTTCGTGGGCAATGAGGATAGCAGTAATCGCCACTAAGACAATGGGGAGCGTAAAAAATAAGCCCAGCCACAAGTGCCAATTAAAAAGTTGTTTGCTCCAATTGATGTTTTTTTTCTTTGTCATGGGTGTAAAATAGGTTTAAAATTGCCAACGGATTCCTGCACTGATAATGCGTCCTGGAGTATTTTCTGTCATTCTTTCCAACTGAATCCCTGTGTTTTTGGTCTTTTCTTTTTTCAAAGAATCAAATATATCAGTGATTCTAATAGTAAAAAAGCCTTTTTCCAAAAATTGTTTTTCCAAAGCAATATCGGTAAACCAAATCGTTTCTTCTGACTCTTGGGAAGTTCTTTTCGGACCTATGAAGTTAGAAGCAATTTGGAACTTTACTTTTTTTAGCATGTTGAAATCTTGTAATGCCTTGATAGTCCATGCCGTTTGGTCTTTCAGAGCCTCTCCATCAAAGGCTTCATTGCTTCTGATTTCTGACCAAAACTTAGAAAAATTGAAGTTGGCACTGTACCATTTCGTAGCTTGGAAACCTACTAACAACTCTGCTCCCGAGGATACTGCACGGCTCAGGTTGATAACCGTTTCTTTGATAAGCCCATCTGCATCAGTGGCAATGTTTTTCTGAATCAAGTTGTTAATATCTCTGTGGAAAAGATTGACCCCAAAGTTTACGCCTTTTATTTCGTTGAAATAGCCTACCTCATACGCCCAAGCGGTTTCTGGCACTAAGTCGGGATTGCCCACTTTGATTTCGGTGAGGCTTTTGATTTCCACAAAGGGGTTCATGTCGTTATAGGCTGGTCTTCGCACTCTTCTGCCCACTGAAGACTTGAAGTAACTTTTGGGCGTAAGGTTGTACGTCAAACTCGCATTGGGCAATGCTAAGTGGTAGTCCGCCTTATTTTCCTCAGTCGTATTGGCAATAGATTGGGAGTTGATAGCGGTGTATTCGTGTCTATAGCCTATAGTTATTCTCAGTTTTTCAAAGTTTAAATTCCCTGAAAAATAGCCCGCATGAGTATATTCTTCTAAGTTGAACTGATTGGTATTGGTAGATACGATAGTCCATGTATTGTTGCTATTATTCAATCTCTGCATCTGCCTATCAGCCTTTCTTTCGGTGATAAAGCCTTGATAACCTGTTTTAAAAGAGAAGTTCTTATTGACTTGGTTGGTGAAAGCCACAGTGGGAAAGTAATTTTTAAAATCAATGATTTCGTTTTCTTTTTGCTGGGCAGGAAGTACGTTTTCTATGCGAACCCCTTGGGCATTGGCATTGTAGTCTTTGAGGGTTTTTGCCTTGCTTTCTTCAGTAAAGTTGGTATTGAAGGCAAATACTAAGGAGCTATTTTCCCAATTTTTTTCCAAAGAAACTGAGGGATTGTGGAATTTTAGGTTTTTGAGTTCCGTTTCCACCCGACTTTTCCCACTTTTAAATGTAGTGTTAGCGTTAAAAGTTCTATTGAGTTCCTCTTTGGTTTTGTCCTCTACTTGCGTACCATAAAAATATTCTCCTACCACTTTCCAATTGTTCTTGGTCTGGTAACTTGCTCTTAGGCTGGCACTTGTGTTGTCAAAAGACTTGATTTCACTTTTGTCGATGCCTACGGTTTCTTTCACAGAACCGTCAGTATTGTACTTTATCTGGCTTCCATTGTCAAACTTATCTGCATTTCTTTTTAGCTTCTCGAAACTGCCTGAAATAGAAAAGTTCCCTTGGGTGTGTTGCACGCTTGCATGGCTATTGTAGCCCTTCAAGTTATCCGCAAAAAAAGAGACCTGCCCACTTGTGCCTATGCTTGCCCCTTTTTTCAACACAATATTCACTATTCCGTTGATGCCATTGGAAACATGGTCTGCCGAAGGGTTCGAAATAATTTCTATGTATTCTATCTGAGTGGCAGGAATCATGTCCAAGACGGTTTCCCTGTTGTTGCCTATCATGCCTGCTTGTTTTCCATTGATGAGTACAGTGGTATAGCCATTGCCCAAGCCTCGGTACCTGATGTCGCGATTGTGGTTAGGACTGCCGCCCATAGCTACGCTGGGCATATTTTTGAGAATATCTCCTGCTGTTCCCCCGTTTTGCGAAGGCAAATCGCTGATGGCGTACTTTATCTTTTGAGGCTCGACTTGGGTTACACCGATTTTTGAGAAAACGACCACTTCGTTGAGTGTCATATCTTTAAGCGTAAGCGTAGTGTCTTTGCTGGCTTGTGTACTATCTGCTTTTTGAGCAAAACACAACGCAGGAAAAAGTAAAAAAAGAAAATAAAGGAGAAATTTATTTGTGTTCATTTTATTTAGACTTATTATAAATAATAAAGCAAAAGTAAAAGAGCTTTTTGAAAAAACAAGATTATTTAGATTAATTCTAAATAAATTTTTTAGCTATTTTTTGCTAATATTTGCTTTTATGCCTTTTGATAATTATTATAGAAAAAAGATAATGCTGATTTTACCTATGAAACAGAGATTTTTGAGTAATTCATCAGTGGAAATCCGTCTAATCTGTAAAATCCGTGTTCCAAAATTATTCTCTAAAAGTTGTTTGAGTTAATATTTAATTCCATTAGGAATGGTATATTGGTAGAAATTCTTAAATAATTAGGCTAAAATAACTCCGTAGGAGTGGCATATTTCACCCCTGCGGCGTTAATTCAAACAGTTTCTTAAATCTCATAAGCATAAAATGCGACAGGACATGAGCAATACCTTAGACCGATTTTTAGGAGGACATACAGCAGAAGAGATGATTGCTTGGGCAAAAAGGCTTCACTATTTTTATCTTTTTGGTAACTTCTTCTCTGGACACGCAGAGTTTTATGAGTCTTTGACGGTAAGGCTGGACTACAAAGACAAAAAAGACCTCCTCGATAAAATTTCACGATTAGTCATGCTCAGACCTACGCCCTCTGAGCTAAAAGCCTTTGAAAGCCCTATCCATGACTATCCTGAGTATTTGCAACCCTCTCACTGTCAGATTTTAAATTGCCCTTTGGAGCAGACGAATTGTCATATTTGGGTTAGTCATTTGTTTTTTGAGATTACTCTCTACGGCAACGGACAGCCTTACTCCTACGATGTAAGCGAAGCCAACGTAGTTGCCGCAGAGAAAGTAGAGCGGTATTTGGAGGAGCAGCAACTTCATCTTTGTGCAAATCATGAAATTGCAACTCATTTTAATTGCATTTCCGCAAAAAACTATCCTGCTTTATTTTGAGGGCTTGCTAAAATAAAAAACTATACTATCTTAGAAGCCTGTGGAAGTGCCTAAGTAAACTCTTTCTTACTTTCCCTTTGTAGGGATATAAATAAAAAAGCCCCGACAAGAAGTGGGGGCAGAACAATAAAGTCTTCAGAATAATCTTTATTGTGAAAAGCTAAAAACAAATAATATGTTTTTAAAAAGATTTGTTAAATTGATTCAAAGTTAATAAATTGTGAATAAAAACCAACCTATTCATCACTTTTTTTCAAAACCAAATTTTATCTATGGGAAACGTTTTAGGCTTAGACATTGGCACTAACTCTATCGGTTGGGCTATTGTAAACACGGAAAAAAAACTTATTCATTCCAACATTCACATTTTTCCGCAAGGGGTTACCGAAAAAACAGGAGAGCCTCGCAATATTCAAAGACGCGCTGCCAGAGGTGCGAGAAGAAATAACCACCGCTACAAGCAAAGAAGGGAAAAACTACAAAATCTACTTTCAAAAACTAAGATGTTGCCTAAATACGTAGAGAAGTTCCCTTATCATGTGTACGAGTTAAGAGCAAAAGCATTAGACAAGCAAATAAGTTTGGAGGAATTAGGCAGGGTCTTTTTACACCTGAATCAACGCAGGGGCTTCCAGAGCAATAGGAAAGAACAAGCCAATGCAGATAAGGACAAGGAAAAAGAATTGGGCAAGGTAAAAGAAGGCATCAAGGAACTCGAAAGCCTGTTGCAAGCGCACCATAGTCGAACTATTGGAGAATTGTATTGGAAGCTGTTGCAAGACAGAAAACATGACTTTACAGCAGCACAAGCCATTCGTAATCGATTTCCTACTGAAAAACGCTATACAAGCAGGGAGTTACTCAAAGATGAATTTGAGCAGATTTGGGAAAAACAAAAGCAGTTTTACCCTCAAATCCTGACAGAAAAGCTAAAAAATGAGATAGGAAAAGAAACTATTTTCTACCAAAGGAAGCTAAAGACTCAAAAAGGGAAAACGGAAAAATGCCCTTTTGAACCTAAATCTTCCTGTATCCCCAAAGCCGCCATAGAGTTCCAAGAGTTTAGGATTTGGCAGAAATTAAGCACCATAAAAGTTACCATTCCTGATAAAAATCGCATAGCTGACCTACTCACCTTAGAAGAAAAACAAAAAATAGCCTATGAGTTAGACAGACTGACCAACAAGGAAATGCGTCTTACTTTCAAGCAAATCAAGGCTCTTTTCAAAAAAGAATGGGGAACGGAGGCAAATCTAAACTACAAAGAGGAGGACGACATCAAAGGAAATACCACTGCTATCAAATTGAGGAGGGTCTTGGGCGAAAAATATGATGAAATTTACCAAGCATACAACGAAGCCTTTGAGTACGAGGAGAAAAGGAAAACTAATTTTTTCAAAATATGGCACGCACTGCTCTATGCAGACAACGACAAATGGCTAAAAAAATATGCAGTGGAAAAGTTAGGCTTCTCAGAAGTTCAGGCAGAAAAATATGCCGCCCAAAACTTAGAAGACGGAAACGGCAGCCTTAGCTACAAAGCCATAAGACCTATTTTGGCGTATTTGAAAACTGGAGAAGACTATACCAATGCTTGTCTATTAGCAGGTTATGACCATGCCCTGCTCCCTGACAAGCATAGAAAGCTACTCCCAAAAATCCCTAAACTTCAAAACAACGAACTCCGCAATCCTACTGTGCAAAGAGCCTTGACAGAAACTATCAAATTGGTCAATCGCTTATTGCAAGAATATGAAATAGAGAGCATTTGTATAGAAACAGCAAGAGAGTTAAAGAAAACCAAGAAAAAAAGAGATGAAAGAGAAAAAGAACTCAAGGCAAAAACTGACCGCAGAAGAGAGTTGGCAAAGTTTTTAGCTGAAAACTCTATGATGCTTTTTGGGAAACAAAGAGAATTTGACTTGAATAGCAAGCCAGACATGGAAGATGTACGCAAGTACGAACTTTGGCTCGAGCTTGCCGTAGCTGACAAAGACCTCAACGAAATAGGTATTAAAAAAGGTTTTGCAGATTTTGCTCGTAAAATAGGTAAAGATGATATGGACAAGTATAGATTATGGATAGAGGCACAGCGCATTTCTGTTTATACAGGTAAAGTTATCCCTTTCCAACGCCTATTTTCCAAAGATTATGAAATAGAACACATCTTGCCGTACAGTCGCAGTTTTGATGACTCCTTTGCCAATAAATCTATTGCTGAGGCTTGGTTCAACGCCGAGAAAGGAAACCTTACGCCTTATGAGTATTTTCAAAAGAAAACCAAAGAAGAATGGCTGGCTTTCAAACACAGAATCAAGATGCTGCCTAAACCCAAGCAGGAACGCCTCCTTTGGGAAAAAGAAATAGAGGGATTCAGAAATAGCCAACTCACAGATACGGCTTACATCGCCAGAGAAATGGCTAAAAGGCTACAATCTGTATGCAAAGACGTGCAGACTACGCAAGGTGCCATTACGAGTATGCTCAGAAGGTATTGGGGGTTAAATGCCCTGCTCAATCCAGAAGGAGAAAATGAGAAGGACAGGGGCGACCACCGACACCATGCCTTAGATGCCATCGTGATTGCCTGTACAAATAGAGCAAAAGTACAACTTATCAACTGGGCAAACGCCAAAGACATAGACTGGAAAAAAGAACGCAGAAAAATAGACCTGCCTTGGAGCAGTTTCCGATACGATGTCCAACAGCAATTACACGGTATGCTGGTTTCTTACCGTCAAGACAATGGCATACTGATAAAGCGCAAAGCCATCACCAAAACAAAAAATGGAAAGAAAAAAACAAGCGTACAAATAGGCATCAGAGGTGAGCTTCACGAAGCAACCTATTACGGCAAACACATCTTGCCCAAAGGGGCACCGCCCGCCAAAGACAAGAAAACCAAAACTGCGTATTTTGTCAGGAAAAAACTAAGCAGTTTGAACGAAAACCAAGTCGAGCAGATAGTAGATAGGGTCATCAGAGAAACCGTACAGAAAGCCATAGCAGAAAAAGGCTTCAAACAGGCACTTGCCGAGCCTATTTATATGCCCGATACCAACAATAAAGGCTGGCAAATGCCTATCAAAAAGGTACGCATTGCCATAAACAAAGATGACGAAGGCATGATTCCTCTGTATAAAAAAGAAGGAGATGAGGACTACAAACGCAACCTGTACGTTCCTTCGGGAAGTAACTACATCATGGGAATCTACCAAGACCCAAACACAGGAGAGAAAGAAGTCTATATCACCTCTTTCTACGAAGCCGTACAAAGAAAAATCAAAAAACTACCCGTCTTAGACTCCATGAGAGGCAGTAAAAAATTGGTCTTGACGGCAAGGCAGGGCGATATGTTCGTAGTCTATGAAAACCACCCCGACGAGATAGAAAAGCACATCAATTGGGACAGGATAGACTTAGAGGCACGTAGGTTTCTTTTTGATAAGTTGTACATTGTTAGAAAAATGACTAAAACAAATGGAAAAATTTTTCTTTCACAACATCATTTAGCTAAAGTAAATGTAGATTCAGACCCACTTCCACTTAAGATTTATCCATTAGGGAAAAATTTTAATGGAATTCCTGTAGAAATCGACATTTTAGGAAACATCAGACGCAAAAAAAGCGTATAACTTCCTAATTCACAAGACCTGTTAGTTTTTAAACCCACAGTGGAACTGCTAACAGGTCTAAATATATACCCCCTCCTACCCCTTCCGTTTTCCTTTTTTACTTCTAAAACCTTTATGATTAAGCGCACCCTATACTTTGGCAATCCCGCTTACCTAAGCAGGAAGCACGAGCAGTTGCTCATCAAGATAGAAGGCAATGCTCCTCTTGAGCCTATTCCCATAGAAGACATCGGCATCGTCATCATAGACCACCAGCAAGTTACGGTTACCCAAGGGCTGATTCAGGCTCTGCTCAACAACAACGTAGCCCTTATTACCTGCGATGAGAAGCACCTGCCTACGGGCTTGCTCCTCCCGCTCAACGTACACTCTCAGCAAACCCTCAAGTTCAACAGGCAAATCTCTGCTTCCGAACCGACCAAAAAACGACTTTGGCAGCAAACCGTCAAGGCAAAAATCCGCAATCAGGCGAGCCTCTTGCAGGCTTTGGGCTATGAGGTACGCACGCTCAAAGACTGCATAGAAGAAGTGCAGTCAGGCGACAGCACCAACCGAGAGGCAAAAGCAGCAGCTTATTATTGGGGAAAAATCTTTTCTGAGTTTACGGATGACTTTACTCGACACCCCGAAGGCGAGCCGCCTAACCACCTGCTCAACTACGGCTATGCCATTCTCAGAGCCATAGTAGCCCGCAGCTTAGTAGGCTCTGGGCTACTCCCTACCTTTGGGATTCATCACCACAACCAGTACAATGCCTACTGCCTTGCCGATGACATCATGGAACCATACCGTCCTTACATAGACAGGCTGGTTCACCAAATCCTCGCTGAGCAAAACTCCCTCTCCTTTGGGGACGCAGTGCATACTGAGGGCAGGGGTGGGGCAGAAAACCGGGGTAGGGCTTTAACCCTTACCCCCTCTATGAAAAAAATCTTTTTGCAAATTCCTGTCATGGACGTAAGCATAGACGGAGATACGCGACCCCTAATGGTCGCTTGTCAGCGCACTACAGCCTCCCTTTCTCGGTGCTTTGAGGGAGAAGCCAAAAATATTCTTTACCCTGTTCTTTAAAGCTGGAATTTTGAAAATCTGGCATGAGGAATGGAAAAATACTAACCTCGTAAAACCATTTTAAACAAAATCAAACCATTTCAAACTAAGTGTATTCAATAAAATAAAAAACTATGTTCGAAAGACTAAGCCAATACAGAATCATGTGGATAATTGTATTCTTTGACCTGCCCGTACAGACCAAGAAGCAAAGACGGGCTTATACTGACTTTCGCAAAAGTCTGCTGAAAGACGGTTTTGATATGTTCCAATTCTCTATCTACATCAGGCACTGCCTGAGCAAGGAAAATGCTCGGGTACACATAGATAGGGTCAAGCAAGCACTCCCGCAGTTCGGACATGTAGTCATCATGAGCATTACCGACAAGCAGTTTGGGGACATAGAGGTATTCTACGAAGCGAAGCCCAAAGCCCCTCCCAAAGGCGGTATGCAACTGCAAATGTTTTAAATTTTAACAAAAAAACTGAGCCTCAATGAGCGAATCGGGGTGGAAAACCCCCAGTTTTTTCTCGCTCAAAGAGGCTCTAACTTGCTAA
>NZ_FONY01000074.1 GCF_900113045.1 Thermoflexibacter ruber | reverse complement strand
TCACTGACAAACTGAACGGTTTTAACACTTTGACTATCAATGGCTAACAAACTTGGACTTGCCTGTTTGCCTTTTTTTAAACGCACATCTACTACCAGACAATCTAAGAGTTGTTCCCCAATACCACATTTTTTGAATTGCCTAAAATGATAGTAAACCGTCTGCCATGCAATATTTTGATAGGTCAAATTACGCCATTGCACACCCGTGTAGTTCAGATATAAAATTGCATTAACCATATCACGCAAAGAATGTATAGATTTTCTGCGTTTGCCAATGATTTTTTCCATATATTGCCATCGCAGCGGCGAACCGTTGAGAATCGCTTAGGGGAGTAAATTTTGCTCTCATTTTCTTACTGTTGTTGATGAAACAATAAGATAAGCGATTCTTCTTAAAATACAAAAATTATTCTTCGCAAAACATTATCTAAGTTTTAGGTTTAAACTTTGGCGTTTCTAAGTATCGCCTAACGAAAAAGCATTTGTGCAGGGCGGGCTTAGTAGCACTACCGTTTCCACACGCACAAAGTTTATAGAAAGCACCAAAGCCTAAATTACGCACATCAGCCCGCCTTTTCGCAAACATAATGTTGGCTGATGTTTTTTATTTGTTCTGTATCTCAAATTTCGCACTTTTCAAAAGTTCTATGCTGTTGTAATCGTTTTCGTCTGCAAAACCAAACTCCCACAGTGAATAAATGTCTTTACGTTTTTCAAAGAAAAGTATATTTACTTTCTTTTTGGTGTGAATTTGCCACTGACGAAACGGATAATACAACTGCCTGATTATCGTATTTTTAGTTGCAGAATTTTTGGCTTCTATCGCAGCGGCGAACCGTCAAAACAATTTGATTTCTGCCTTCATAACCTGCATCTACTTCTGTTTGCACGCTCTCTGTTGTGATAAGTTGTTTGTGTTTTCCTGCATAAAACTCAAACTTTGGCGTATATTTTCTGCCCCTGATAGTCAAAACCAAACTTTCATCTTCCAAAAAACTACGCACCAAACTTGACGCATACGCAAAATCCAAATGTTGCATTTCTGAATTTCCGATTTGCGAGGTTTCTAACTCAAAATCAAGTTTGGATTTGTAAATGGTTGCGTCTGTTGTAATTTCTGGAATGTCAATGTAACCTTCGCCTTGTAAAATGGTGTAAACACCGTTTTTGATTGGCAAAATGAACAAATTGTTATCCACAAAAACCTGTGGTCTGCTTTCTCTGGTGTCTTGCTTGCACAAAACACGAACTTCTCTTTCGGTGGTGCTTGTGAAATGTGCAGTCGCTTTTTTGATTTGTTCGGCTGTTAAAATAAATGGACTTTTTGAAAAATCGTGTTCGTGAATGTTGTAGGTATCAAAAATTGATTGCCAAGGTTTGTGGTTCATATGGATAGTTAGTGATTATCAGTTCGTTGATTTTCCCACGCTTGTCGCCATTGCAATTGATAGCTCTACCTGCCGAAACTCTGAAAATATTGTAGCCTGAAAAAGCTTTTTCAAAAAAGTCATCTTCGGGATTTTCGTTCTTGGGGTCTGAATTGGAAAGCATCAATTTTGCCCCTTTCTCTCGGTCTAATTTTTGGAAAAATTGGGCTAATTGTAGTTGTTCCTTGTCCTTAAACTCCGCACCTGTGTAAGTCGTAAAACTTGCCGTTTGGCTTATAGGTCTGTAAGGCGGGTCAAAATAAACAAAAGTATTTTCATTTACTTTATCAAAACAACTTGAATAATTAGATTGATGTATTTCAGCATTTTGCAAAACTTTTGAAACAGCCAAAATATTCGGCTCGTCAAAAATCATTGCTGTTTTATACTTTCCGTAAGGCACATTAAACTCACCTTTTGAGTTCAGACGAAAAAGTCCGTTAAAGCAAGTTTTGTTCAAAAATATAAATTGTGCTGCTCGTGAAATCCAATTATCAGACAATTTTTTATAGTTTATCTCAAATCGTTGCAAGTTAAAATGTTTGCGAACTGCTAAAAATAAGTCGTTGCGTTTTTCTTGTTCGGTTTGGTCGTAATCTTTTTGGTACTGCTCCAAAAAGTCAAGCAAATCATTAGGGCGTTGTTGAATGACTTGGTAAGTCAAAACCAAATCTTTGTTGAGGTCTGACAAATAAGCATTTTCAATTTTGTAGCGTTGCGAAAGAGCAAAGAACAAAGCACCACCACCCAAAAAAGGCTCAACATAGTTTTTGATGATACCTTTTCTAAGTTCGTTGGGGTAGTAGTTTTCAAATTGCTCTAAAAGTTGGTTTTTACCACCTACCCACTTTATAAATGGTCTTGCTTTTGTCATATCGCTTGTTTTTCGCAAAGTTACTATTTTTTTGGTTTCCGTTTCTAAAATATCAGCCAACGGGGCGGAGATTTGCGAAGTTCTGAAAATTTCTGAGCGAAGCGAAGAAAAATTTTCAGAATTTCTGCAAATCTCTTGTTGTACGCAGTGCCGAAGCGAAGCGGAGGCACTGCGTACAACAAGAGATGTAATCTCCGCCCCGTTGTTTCGCAGTGCCGAGCGGAGCGAGGCATTGCGAAACAACGTTTGGCGGCTTGCCGCAGGCGGGGCTTTTTAGAACTACCGTTGATTTGGAAAACCGCACTTCAATTATACGAAAAACTGTCAATCGATGCACTGAACCCCCGCTTGCGGCAAACCGCTGTTAGCGGTAGTGCTTTTAGTCTTGGTTTTTGTCAATGAGTTGAACCAAATATTTATTAAATGATGCAAGTTTTGAGTCTAAGAAAGAAAAAAAATCCAAGTCAGCGTTTTCAACTGCTACTAGTGCCTTTTGTAAAATCTTTTCACCCTTGTTTGTCAGTTTTATGGTTTTAGCTCTGGTGTCAGTTTCGTGTTCTTGTCTTGTGATAAAATCTTTGTCTTCTAATGTTCGTAACACTTTTGAAACCATCATCCTGTCTGCGTTGCTTTGTTTGGCAATATCAACTTGTGTTACATTATCATTCGTTTTTGATAACCAACCCAAAGATGCCAATAAAACAAATTGCGTATGTGTCAAATCTAAGGGGTCTAATACCTTTTTGAGTTTACGTTGCCATAGCATTGTAACTTGTCCTAATAAATATCCCGGACTATCGGTAGGACTTTTAAAATGAAATTCAATTTCTTTAGACATAATGATGTTGAAGCATTTGTGATGAAATTAAATCAAAATCGTGTTGGTTAATTTCAAAGAAACCAAAACGAAACGGATAACCCCAACTTTTTTTGTTTTGAATGAATTGCAAATCGTTTATCAAAGGTAAGATAGAGATACACTTATTTTCAAGAAAGTCAATTTTTCTTCTGAAAGGGCAAAAGTCTTCTGTCATTTGGAATTGGTAGATTTCTTCGTCTGCTACCTGACCAATAGCAGTGAACTCTTGACACTTGTCAGGTTTGCCAAAGGTTTGCTTGCCTGAGTAAAAAATCACAAAGTCTTTTGGTTTCATTCTCTTTAAAGGTGATGCTTTACCGTGGCAAGCCTGTGCTATACCGTCCTGAATACCCTTTTGAACGTGGTCTTTTGAGGCGACTATTATCCAGTATTTCATAATGTTATGGATTTAAAAGGTTTAAATATTCTGCACGATAAGACCACATTAAAAAGGCATTCATCAAAAAGATAAATAACCCAGGACCAACAACAGGCGGTGCAAGAAAAATATGAAACAATAAAATGTTGATTGAAATTGGCATTAAGATAAGTAATGCAAGTGGTGTGAAATAGCCCGTTAATAAAAGGATACCGATGACCAATTCAGTTCCTTGAATGAAATGCAGAAGATAGCCCGTATCTCTGAGTGTGTCCATTACCAATTGAGCCTTTTCAGGCATTTTAGGCTTAAATGCTTTGATAAAAAGGGCGTTAACCGGAAATACGACCATTATAAGCCCTAAGAGAATTCTTACGATTGTTGTTACTGTATCCATTTTTTGAATTATTTAATATGTTGTCGCAAATATAATATACGCGACAACAATATACAAGTTTTTTAGAAAAATTTATTTAGAAACCTGCTTTTCAAAATTTAAACTCCCAACCAATATGAGCCGTAATCACCGGCATTAGCTTTCTGGTAGCTCTTTCTTCTCCGTTTTTGGTCAATTTGTCCGTTCCTAATGTTGGAATCTGAACTCCTGCCCAAGGCAAGAGATACAAGCCGATTTTTTTGAACGGAAACCATTGAAATCCAATTTGCGGGGTGATAACAAAGTGGTTTGCTTCGCATTTCTTAGTATTGTTTTGTTGGTAGATAAATTGATTCCATTGCAACCTGAGTCCGGGTTGTAAGCCACCCCTTTCTAAACCAAATCTGAACTGATATTGAGCTTCTACACCAAATCCGTTCCATTGCGTTGTCCAATCGTTTTCGTAAAAATCATTTGTCAGTAAAATGGTTTTGCCAAAATCTCCACTCCATTTGCCCGTATATCCCAAAATACCAAATCTAAATCGGGGGTATTTTGCTAATCTGAAATCAAGATTTGCGTCAAACCCTAAACCATTGGGCAGAGTTCCAGCCCAAAATGCAGGGTCGGTTTCTAAGGACACAAAAATCTTGGTGGTATCTGATTTTACAAGAATTGTTTGGGCAAATGATACGGTTGAGAATAGAGAAAACAATATCAAAACTAATACGGATTTGTTCTTCAAATAATGCATTGCTTCTTTTATCGCTGTTTCGGGTTTTTTGGGATTGAAGCCCAATTCCTTTCTTGCTTTGGAAATATCAAAGTCCTGTTGCAAGCCTGAAAACATTGCCAAATCTTTCACACTAAGCAGAGGTGCTTTACCCGTAAATTTGCTTCCTATTTCCATAAACCAAGCAATGAGAAATAGTAAGGGCTTAGGAACGGCAATCGGCAATTTAATTTTTAGTTCAGGAAAAAGTTTTTGAGCAATTTGGGTGGTTTCTTTGATTGAAGTGCATTTTTCATTAGCTAAAATATACCGTTCTCCATTTACTCCTTTGGTTGCAGCCAAATAACAACCTTCGGCAACGTCTTTTACATCTACCCAATTCAGTTTAATGTCGGTTTCAACGGGCACTTGTTTTTTCAAAATCAGGTTAATAACGTTGTAGGACACACTTAAATTGCCAAATGCTTCGCTACCAATCATAGCCGAAGGCAAAACTGCCACCAATTCAATGTTGTGTTTTTTGGCTAATTCAAAAGCCAACTTTTCACCATCATTTTTTGAATTGTAATACATATCTCTGCGGTCAGGATTGTAGCCATTATTCTCATTAGTGGGTGTATGAGTATAGTTCAGGGCGGCTATGGAACTTACATAAACTATTCTCTTAACTCCTGCTTCGGCTGCTGCTTCTACAAGATTTTGAGTGCCTTGCATATTTACATCATAAATATCTTTTTTGGGGTCTTTCGCCCATAGTTTGAAAGCCGCACCAACTGCATAAAAAGTCTCAACGCCCTGCAAAGCTCTTAACAGTGAATTTTTGTCGGTGATGTCTGCTTGAACTACTTCACAGTCTAAGCCTATGAAAGGCTCTTTATTTTTGATGTTGCGAACTGATGCCCTTACGGGAATGCCCTTTTCAATGAGTAACCTAACAAGATTGTTACCCAGATGACCGTTTGCACCTGTAACTAAAGCTAAATTGTGTTGTGCCATACTATTTTAAATGTTTAAATGATGACACAAAATTCTGCAATGCTTTTTCAAATACACTTCGCAAATGTTACTTAATCATTTGCTTTCTTATTCTGCTCAAACTTTTGGCGTTCATTCCTAAATAGGAAGCAATATATTGAAGTGGAACGTTATGAATAATGTGCGGGTAGTTATCTATAAGTTTTAGGTAGCGTTGTTCTGCTGTGAGGGTCGCCAGTTCTTTTGAACGGTTCTCGTTATAGGCAATAGATTGTTGAAAAACCAAAATACTGAAATCTTTGATAGCTTCGCTGGAAGCAGTAAGTAGGTCTAAATTGTTTTTTGTAATTCTAAGAAGTTCGCATTGAGTAATGCATTCCAAATTTTCATTGGCTTTGGTTTGGTTGATAAAATTAAAGTAAGATGTAATGAACCCCGGTGGGCAGTTGATATGCGTGGTGATTTCATCTCCGTTTTCGTTGTAACTGAATAAACGTAAATAACCCGATACTACAAAATATAAATATTGGGGAATTTTTCCTTCTTCTTCAATAACCCTGTTTTTGGGAAAAATAACAGGCTCAAAATATTCGGTACAAAGAGCTATGTCTTTTTCAGAGAGTTTAACTTTGCTTTGGATAATGTTTAAAAGGCTTTCGTGCATAACATTTTAGAATTAGGTTATTAGAATAAAACTCAAAAGCAGGTAAAATGTTACCCACTTTTGAATGTTTAATTTAGCTATTTAGCCCAATCCGACCAAGGAATTGCAGAAAGCCCAACCTGAACTGATAAATACAATTTGAAGTTACTTCAAAAGCATACCGTCTTTCCAAATAAAAAAGACTGTGAAGCAATGAAAAATTGCAATGAAAATATTGCTGATGACTACCGGATTTGATATTGAGCCTACCGTAAAAGGTGTAATGAATTTATAAATGATTTGCACACAAAGCAGGGCAGTAATCATTTTTGGGTCGGGCTTTAGCAGTAGAATGATTGAAACAACTAATATGGCTAAATATACCGAAAGCAGAATACTTCTTGCGGGTGTGTTATTTCCATAACTTACAAGCGTCCAATTTGCATTTGTAAAAATACCTGCACAGACCGGTATTAGCACCACGATGTTTAACAATAGAGATAATTTTGTCATATTTTCAGATTTAAACTTTAAAAAAGATAACCCACGCCTGTCTTTATCACAGGATAGATAGAGTTGTTATCAGCATTGGTGGTAGGTCCTATTCCAATTCTGCTGTCAAAAGTCCATTGCCTGCGGTGCCCAAACCTATGAGCATATCCATAGCCTGCATAAGGCAGGAAGGTCGTTTTGCCATCTTCACGCAATAGCTTGTTATCTACCAAAGCAATGCCCATAAAGACATAATGTCCGTCCATTCGGTTGTTGATAAAGTATTTGAGATTTGCTCCGTGAGTATTCACAAAATTACTTTCAAATTGCAGTGTCAAGTTGCCTATGGTACGCACTTCAACTGTCAAAAGTGGCGTGAAAGGGAAAATTAGAAAACTTAGCCGCACGTTTGCTGATGGCGTAATATCGGATTTTGTTTGTGCTTTCGTGAAGTGAAAGGCAAACACACAAACAAGTAAAATCAAGTTTTTCATTTGCTTTCTGCAATCTTTTTGATGTCCGCCATTACGTCAGGCAACATTTTCTTGTAATTTACGCCTAAACGTTTCCCTAAAATTTTTTTGAGCAAACCCGTAAACTCTACATCGTGAGTAAAAAACGTTTTGCCTTCTTTAACTTCTAAACTTCGCTTGATGATAAGCCAACCAAAAGGGATTTTGGTTTTAAAAGTGTAAGACTGGTTGGGAACTACTTCGCTAATTACAAATTTTGATTTCGGTCCTTTATCGGGTATAAGTTTACCCTTCGTGCCGACAATGAAATCGCCTTCCAAAGTAGCTTCTTTCAGTCCTTTGTCCCATTGTTTCCAATTGGGAACGTCTGTCCATACCGCCCAAATTTTGTCGCTTGTGGCTTGGGTGCTATCTGTATGAGAGAAATGGTAATTGGTTTGTTGTGCTTGTGCCTGCATAACGAAGAATGTTGAAATGATTAGAAATAATTGCTTCATCTTTTAATTGAGTTTAAATGATGATGCAAAATTCTTGGTTCAACTCAACTTTCTACTACACCTATGTTAAGTTCGGTCTTCTTTGGCAATTTTTTTTCTAATCCTACTCAACGATTGTGGGGCGATACCAAAGTAAGAAGCTAAATATTTTAAAGGCACTCTTTGCAGCAGTTGCGGATTGGTTTCAATCATTTTCTTGTAACGGTTTTCAGCAGTTTCGGTCTGAATTTCTTGTAGGATTTCTTCGGTATAATACTGCACTTCCTGAATGAGTTTGCGAACAAAGGTACTCCAGCTTTTAAGTTCCAATAAGTCATTGGCTTGTTTTAACGTTGTCTGCCAAATAACTGATTTTTCAATGGCTTGTATATTTTCTGTCGCTGGTGTTTCGGCAGTAAAACTTACTTGTGAAGTGAAGCAATAGGGGGCTTCGGTAAAATATTTTGTTATGTTGTTACCATCTTTGTTAACATAATAACGAAGTAATCCACTTTCAATAAAATAGAGATGTCGGCAGATTTTTCCTTCTTGTAAAAGTATTTCGTCTTTTTGAATAGTTCTTTTTTCAAAACAAGCAGAAGTTACTTTCCAATCGCTGTCGGAAAGTGTCGTATAGTTTTCTATGAATTTTCTGAACTCGTCCAATTTTTTTTTGATCAATTTTATTGTCTGATGGTTCTCTTAGCCTTGCCACAAATGCAATGTTAGGCACAGTTTTTACTCTTTCCCAGTTCGCAGTTGTTCTATTTGTTCAGTAGTTAAGCCTGTCAATTTTGAAATTATTGTATTGTCAAAACCTTCAAAAATTGCATTCTTCGCAATTTCGACTGCTTTCTCCTGTTTTGCTGTATAACTCACACTGTTTTCAATACGTCTGTTTTCTTGAAAACGGTCATACATTTTCCTTTCTTCTTCTGTCAAACTTTCGTAACGCAATCTTTCCTTTGCTTTATCTAAGCCTTTTGCCTTAAAGTTGTCTTTTACTTCACTGTTTTTGAGAAAATACACCCATTCGTCAAGAGTGTCTTTGGCTACATCATTAAAGTTATTTACTTTCAGAATGTAGTATTTCGGAAAAATATCAGATACTTTTTCTACTTTGAAATCTTGTTTTTGCAAAGTTGTGGGTAGCAAAATATCGTGTTCGTGCAAGCCTATAAACTCACCTTTGTATTCATAAACATAATCTTTACCCTGCCCTAAACCAAAATACACAATATTGATAGAGTAGATTTTTTTGATTGTGCCATAAGGCTCGCCTTCTTTGATGTACTCCGTAACCAATTTAGACACACCATAAATCATACGCTGAAAGTAGTCTATTTCAGAGTCATTTTGGACTTCTACTAACATCAATTCATTGCTTTGGCTTTTTACTAAAATATCTACTCGGTTGTATTTGTCGTATTCGTCTTGCTTATTGCCTTCACTTTCCAAAATGCTTTCAATCGTTACATCAAAGCGAAGTAACTCCGATAAAAAGCCCTCCAAAATACCAAAATTGGCTTTGTTCCGAAGCAACTTTTTAATTGCCCAATCAAAACGAATCAGTTTTTTGCTCATATTTTTGTTTTTATTGCAAAGGTACGAAAAAAATAAAAGCAAGTGCTTGTTTTTATTTGCTTTTATCAAAATTTTTACAGTTGGTAGAGTTGTTGTATCTCTGTTTCGCTCAAAGCCCTGTTGTAAATGCGTATATCGTCAATTTTTCCAATAAAATAATTGCCAACTGTAGAACGGCCTATTTGAATTGGTAAGGAATTAACAGGAATAAACTTTCTATCTGTTTGATAGGTGGCTTTTAAGGAATTATTTTGATACAGTTTCAATACGCCATTTTTGAAAGTTACAACAATGTGTTGCCAAGAATTGAAAGTGTAACGGAAAAGCATTTGTGCAGGGTGGGTTTGATGCACTATTGTCCCATAAAGCACAAAAGTAAATAGAAAGCAATAAAGTTTAAATTAGCACGTCTGCCCACCTTGCCACAAATGCAATGTTAGGCACAGTTTTTTATTTTTTAATACTTCGCAGTTGCTCTATTTGTTCAACTGTCAATTCTGTTGCTTTTGCTATAAATTCGTTGTCTGAACCTAATGAAATTAAATTTTTAGCAATTTCAACATTTCGTTCCTGCCTGGCTGTATAACTGACGCTGTTTTCAATACGTCTGTTTTCTTGAAAACGGTCATACATTTTCTTTTCTTCTTCTGTTAGGCTTTCATAACGCAATTTTTCTTTTGCCTTATCCAAACCTTTTGCCTTGAAATTGTCTTTTACTTCGCTGTTTTTGAGAAAATACACCCATTCGTCAAGAGTGTCTTTGGCTACGTCATTAAAGTTATTTACTTTTAA
>NZ_FONY01000086.1 GCF_900113045.1 Thermoflexibacter ruber | reverse complement strand
GATATAATTAATTGTTACGATTTAACAGCCGAGAACTACGCAAAAAAGTTTTTTAATGAACTTGACAGCAAACCCCTTGACCAAATTTTATTAAAAGCCTTTGCGAATCAAAATAAAAATAAAGGTAAACTTATTGATTTGGGATGCGGACCTGGTCAGACAACAAAGTTTTTATTTAATTGTGGTTGTCAGAATATTTTGGGAACAGACTTATCATCCGAGATGGTGAAAGTAGCGACAAGGTTAAATCCCAATATTAAATTTGAACAAACCGACTTGTTGCAGCTAAAATATGCGGACAACAGTTTCGGCTCTGCGATTGCTTTTTATGCAATTGTTCATTTTGACTACGAGCAGATTAAACAAGCATTGAGCGAAGTAAAAAGAGTTCTTTCCTATAATGGAGAATTTTTATTTTCATTTCATATTGGGAATGAAATTGTAAGTCTTGATAGATTTCTTGACAAAGTCGTAAACATAAAATTTCAGTTCTTTGAAGTTGATAAAGTAACGACAATTATTGAAGACTTGGGTTTTGAAATTGTTGACTTGATAAAAAGACAACCATATAAAGATGAACATCAAACTGAAAGAGCATATATTTGGGTAAGGAAAAACAGCCACTAACAGCCGTTTGCCGCAATGGGGGCTGACGTGGTTAAATCAAGTGCAGTGCTTCTATCAACATTTGTGCTTGGTTGACAGTGAAGTGCTCCGAAATCCCCACTGCGGCAAGCGGCCAACCGTTAGCAGCAAGGCTATCGGACGACTGCGAGTGCATTGACGGAGTTACATAAAAGACGCTGAATGACTGTCCCCCATCGGGACTTTTTACGAAGCGACACTTTAACTTTCAACTTTCGTTCTTTTATTTCAGTTCAGTTTCGGGGGACAGTCATTCAGGTCTTACAGGACTTGGTTAAAGACTTAACAGACAATTTCGGACGAATGACAGTAACGCTTCGGCTAACAAAATATAAGGTAAGGACAATGAGCAAAATTGTAATTAGAAAAGTAACTATTAAAGACCTTGACGAATTACAAAAAATCGGCAGACAGACATTTTACGAAACATTTGCTTCGGGCAACACCGAAGAAAATATGAGCAAATACCTTGAAGAAGCTTTTTCAGTTGCTAGACTGACAACTGAACTTAGTGACAAGAACGCTGAATTTTATTTCGCAACGATTGACGAAAATGTAATCGGGTATTTAAAAATAAATTTCGGACAGTCACAGACAGAGTTAAAGGACGATAAAGCGGTTGAAATTGAAAGAATTTATGTGTTAAAAGAGTATCACGGAAAAAACGTTGGACAACTACTTTATGACAAGGCATTAGCTATTGCCCGACAGAAAAACGTTGACTATGTTTGGCTTGGCGTTTGGGAACAAAATCCAAGAGCAATAAACTTTTACAAGAAAAATGGCTTCGTAGAGTTTGACAAACATATTTTCAAATTAGGCGATGACGAACAGACCGACATAATGATGAAACTTACGCTGAAACAAACAAGTGACAAAAACGGCAGCCGGTAACAGCGGTTTGCCGCAAGCGGGGGTTCAGTGCTTCGGTTGACAGTTTTTTCGTATAATTGAACTGCGGTTTTCCAAATGAACGGTAGTGCTGAAATGCCCCGCCTGCGGCAAGCCGCCAACCGTTGTGGGCTATTTTAAGGGAACAAACAACCTGAAAAATTCGCCCCGAAAAAACGGAAAAGGCGAATGGAAATAATAAACTACCCTATCAAACCTGAAAAGGAAAAATCTTGGCACTTCAAAAGCCACCCCTATTTTACAAAGCAAGCCTCAAATGTGGTAGCAACGTACATAGAACATTACAGCAAAGTAGGAGACACTGTTTTAGACCCTTTTGGCGGGACAGGCGTAACGGCTATTGAAGCCCTGCGACTGCGTAGAAAAGTGGTAATGGTAGATATTAACCCTTTGGCGTGTTTTATTATTCGGCAGACTTGCGAACAAATTGACATTAACGAATTTAAACGCACTTTTACAGCCTTAGAAAGCAAGGTAAAAACAAAAATACAAGCCTTTTACCAAATACCTAATGCAGAATTAGCCAAAAGAGACCTTGAAAATTGGTATCCGAAAAATATTGCTTTGCCAAGAAATGCAGATTTTGAGTTTGTTCACCAACTTTATACGCCCCGACAACTACATTCTTACGCCCTACTTTTTGCCGAAATCAAGCAAATTGAAAACCCACAAATGCGAGAGATGATGAAATACGTTTTTTCATCAATCTTAGCCAAAGTCAATTTGACTTATATGGACAACCCTAATCGTGGTAGCGAAGGGGGTGGGTCAAGTGTGTTCGGGAAATATCGTTATTGGCAACCTACCCAAACGGTAGAACTTGATATTTGGAAAAATTTTGCCAAAAAATTTGAGTATATCTACAAAGGCAAAGAAAAGTGGAACGAAATGACTAAGGATTTTTCGGTAGCAGACAACTTGCAGATAATCAACGGTTCAGCCTTAGAAATTTCGGATTACCTCCCTGAAAATAGCATAGATTACATTTACACCGACCCGCCTTATGGTGGCAATATTGCCTATTTGGATTTATCTACAATGTGGAATGCTTGGTTATTTCCCGAAATTTATGAAAACCACAAAATAGACGAACTCAAACAAGCCGAAGTCATAGAAGGTGGCGACTTGGAAAAAACACAAGACGATTACAGCGAATTATTTGCAAAAAGTTTTGAAGAAATGGGCAAAGTCTTGAAAAAAGACGGTTGGTTAAGTTGTGTTTTTGCCCACAAAAAATTAGAGTTTTGGAATACCATTGTAGAAAGTTGCGAAGAAAACGGAATGGAATTTAAGGGCAGTACCTACCAACCGACCAATAATTCGTCAATGCACTACAAGAAAAACCCAGCCAATGTGCTTTGTAGCCAAAGAATTGCGAACTTCAAAAAGACTTTTCATAAGTCTATACGCCCACAGCCCGATGACTTGCAAAAGTTCATTTTCAACGAAATAGACCGAGCCATTTTAGAAACACACGGAGCAAGTATAGACATCATTTACCAACGAGTTTTAGACCGACTTTTGCAAACCAAAAGTATGAGTGAAGCCAAAAAGAAAGGTTATTTGGCGTTAGACAAGTTTTTAGACGACGACAAGCATTTTGTTTTTGAGCCTGATACACAGTTGTATTACGTGAAAAACAAAACCGAAAAACATAAGGAATTAGAAAAGGCATATTTGGCACATTTAGACGAGTTGCGAGTATATTTGAAAGAGTTGTTTGTGAAACGAAAAGCACTCACGATTGACGAGATACACAAAGAACTGTTTGAGATATTTTCGGAAGACAAGAAATTTCCGATAGAAAAAGACTTGCCTATTTTGTTGTCAGAAATAGCTCATAAAAGCTCCAAAACAGGCAAGTGGATAATCAATGAAGGGGAAGCCATGGCAATAAACTTTGACCATGTAGCCACGAATAAATTAGTAAAAATTCAATCCGATGGCTTTTCACACAGCGAAATCATCTTTCGGTTGGTAAAAATAGGCGAATATTTAGGCTTTAAATCTTGGGTAGGCAAACGAGAGCAAAGTGCCGACAATTTTCAAGGCACAAAGTTTAGCGAAATATCCTTATCGGTTTTTCCTATTCAGAACACTACTGAACAGCAAAAAGTCAAAATCCAACAAATAGACGTGATTTGGATAGACAAGTTGGGTTTTCCACGTTATGCCTTTGAAGTAGAAGAAAGTACAAGCATAGTTTCGGGCTTTGAAAGGTTTATGAATTTGTTGGAAGTGCAGCCCGACATTGCCCAAAAATTGTGTATCGTTTGTTCAAAGTCAAGAGAGAAGAAACTTAATGATGTTTTCAAAAACTCAACCTACATAGGACACCCGATATATTTGGAGAACAAAGTGCGTTACATTTTCAAAGAGAACTTAGTCAAGTTTTACGACGAACATTTAGACAAAGATTTTACCGAGCAAGATTTGAAAATGTTGTATAATTTGGTAAATTTGAACTAACAAGAGTGCGGAAAAGCAAAAACTGCCCACAACATTATGTTTGCGAAAAGGCGGGCTAATGTGCTAAATTTAGGCTTTTGTATTTTCTATTAACTTTGTGCGTAGGGCAAAGAAAGTGCTATTTAATCCCGCCCTTCGCAAACATTTTTCCGTTGGCGGTAATGGTAGGACGACCGTGCAGACATTAAACTTTCGGCTGAAAAAAAACGATTTACGAACACTGCGGGCAAACTCCTGTAAGGACACAATTCACACTTTCTACATTGTAGCCATTGGGAACGGAAAAGTGAACGGCTTCGGGTAAACATTCAATCGTTTGACAACTCGTACAGCGAAAATGAAAGTGATTATCCGCTAATTTTGTTTCATCACATTTCATACATACAGCAAAATACTGTTTTCCATCTTCGGCTATGATTTTATGCACCAACCCATCTTCACAGAAACGGTTTAACACTCTGTAAATAGTTGCTCTGTCAGCGTTCACGCCAATTTGTTGCATAATAGCATCTTGGCTCATTGCTCTTCTTTTGCTTGTCAATACAGACAAAACAGCCTCTTTCGTTGTCGTATTTCTTCGTTTCAACATCACACAAATGTAGTAAAAAAAAAAAATTATTGCGACAAAATCGCATTAAACTATTGCAACAATGTTGCAATAACAAAAACTTTATCTACCTTTGCTAAAAAAAAGATAATGACAAGACGGGAAATCATAAAACAAGGCGGACTTGCTTTAGCCGCATTGGCGTTACCTTTTCCATTGACAGCATTTACAAAATTCAATCGTATGACAGACAATAAAAAACTTGATGTAATCATAATTGGTGGCAGTTATGCAGGACTTTCATCGGCAATGGCTTTGGGACGAGCTTTGCGAAATGTTTTAATCATTGACAGCGGTTTGCCTTGCAACAGACAAACGCCACATTCGCACAACTTCATAACGCAAGACGGAGAAAAACCAAATGTGATTGCTGAAAAATCTAAGAAACAGGTTTTGAAATACGACACAGTAAAATTCCTGAACGACCTTGCTGTTAGTGGACAAAAAACTGAAAACGGTTTTGCAATTACCACTAAAACAGGCGAAATTTTTGAAACAAAAAAACTTGTTTTTGCAACAGGCGTAAAAGACATAATGCCCGACATTAAAGGCTTTTCGGAATGTTGGGGCATTTCGGTTATTCATTGTCCGTATTGTCACGGTTACGAAGTAAGAAACGAAAAAACGGGAATTGTAGCTAACGGAAATTTTGCATTACATTACGCACAACTCATTCGTAATTGGACAAAAGATTTGACTGTTTTTACCAATGGAAAATCTACTTTAACAAAAGAGCAAACCAACAAAATCAACAAGCACAACATTCCTATCATTGAAAAAGAAATTGCTTACATCAAACACGAAAAAGGTCATGTTCAACAAATCGTTTTTAAGGACAATTCAACCTTTGACCTAAAAGCAATTTATTCACGACCAGCGTTTGAGCAACATTGTAAAATTCCCGAAACATTGAATTGCGAACTAACTGAACAAGGACTTATCAAAGTAGATATGTTTCAAAAAACAACTGTAACAAATATTTTTGCTTGTGGCGACAATGCAAGTCCATTGCGTTCCGTAGCCAATGCCGTAGCGACAGGAAATATGGTAGGTGCAATAGTAAACAACACAATGACCGAAGAAGAATTTTAGTGGACGAAAACCACTAACCGCCAACAAGGGTTTGGCGTAATGGCGGGGTAAGAGCTTCGCATGAAACTTTTTTTTAAATTTGAAATTTGGTGCTTCGTATCAACAGTAGTGCTGTAATGCCGCCACTTCGCCAAGCCCGCAACCGTTGAGTGGAAATGCCTTCGCTTCGCTTCGGCACTTCCACTCAACGGAACGAGGATTACATCCTTTGTCGGGCTTGTGCCTTCGCTACGCTTCGGCACGTCACCCAACAAAGGATTTGCAAAATTCCAAAAATTTTCTTCGCTTCGCTCAGAATTTTTGGAACTTCGCAAATCCTCGTTCCGTTAGCGG
>NZ_FONY01000085.1 GCF_900113045.1 Thermoflexibacter ruber | reverse complement strand
TTTGAACCGCCAAAAGAAATTGACGGTTTTAAGGTGCGGTATGCCACATTGAGTAAGGGCAAATACCAAGAAATTTTTACCAACGACACCATTCAACAAATCGGTAGTGTGTATTTTAACCGAGTTACGGGCGAGGTCGTAGGTGAAGTGGAAAGAGACAGTTTGTATTTTCCCGCTGACGTGAGTAGCAGGTGGTGGTCAGTTGACCCTTTGGCGGAGAAGTTTCCTGAGCAAAGTCCGTATGTATTTGTACTTAATAATCCTTTAAGATACAATGACCCTGACGGACGAGAGCCCTGTGAAACAGGCGACTGCCCCGATGCTATTCAACAAGTTGCAAACTCTGTGGCGGCAACAGCAAGTGATATTTTAGTAAGTGCGTATAACCTCACAATTGGAAGATTAAATGATACAAGAGCTATTAATCCTGATGGTATAACTATAAAAATTGTTTCAGCACAACAGCCTTCTTCTGCAAAAGAAAGACTTTTAAATACGACTGGAGATTTACTTACTGTAGGAGGGGCATTAACAGGTGTAGGAAATACAGGGTATTTATTTGCAAAAACTGGGGGTAGCTTTTGGGGAACAACTCTGGGTAAACTTCTTAAAAAACAAGGTAAAGATGCAGAAGATTTAGTTCAAAAACAATTAGCTGAGGAATTTTCTGAAAACCCTGTTTTAAAGCAAGTAACAGGAGAATTTGGAGATGGTACAACTACTATTATAGACCACTTACCTATCGACCCTAAAACAGGTAAACCTATCGTTGTAGAAACTAAAAGTGGTGGGGCAAAATTAAGTAATCAACAGAAACGCCTAATTAAGGATAAGGAGGAAGTAACATTGAAAGGTAAGAATGCAGGCAATTTAGAAGGTTCTAAAATTACAAAAGACAACAAGCGAGAGGTTAGGCGTGTGAATCCTAAGACAAATACAATTACTAATGATAAAATTGATGATTAATTATGAATAAAAAAGAGATAATCAATAAAATACTTGACAGTTTATCTGTAAAATTAAAAACTTATGGATTCAAACTACAAAAAAGTAAGGGTAGATTTACAAAACAAGTGAAAAATTTTACTCTTGTTTATGATATTAATTTCTATAATGAGCGAAATGGTTATATAGCAGAGCCTTTTGTCTATATAGATGTAGAGGAAGTTGCAAAAATTTACCAAAATATTACAGTCAAAAATACTATCTCATACAATAACTTACACACTATTGGAGGGACAGTTGGTATTTTGATGGCAGAAGAAAATGCAGATGGCATTTTTAGGAAAAATCCATTTTTAAACTTTTATTTTAATGATGAAGATAGCTTAAATGGGTGTATTGATTTTTTAGTATACTGTTTTGAAAATGCAGCATTACCATATTTTGAAGAATATGATACACTTAATAAAATTGATAATGCACTTAATAATAATCCTGATTATTTGTCTAAACATTTGGTAATAAACCCTTTAAGGTGTATTATTGGACTTATTATTGCTAAACTTCTCAATAAGCAAAATTATAATGATTTGATGTCTATTTATGATAAGCAAATCCAAATTGCTTCAATAGAATATATACAAGAGTTTAATAATCTTAAAGCCTTATTTAATAATAAATTATGAAAATATATATCTATTTTATAGTCATCTATATATCTACAATCCTATCTGCAAAAGCCCAAAAAGAGCATTCAGATATACACTACCAAAAAGCATTTAACAATCTCAAAAATATGCTTGCAAATAAAAGTAATGCTAATTTAAAAAATGCTGTCTTTCATGTAGAGAATGCTTATTTTGATAATCTACTTGATTATCAATCTTTTGAAGAAGAAATAGAAGGTTTAACTATTCTTTGTCAAGGTTTTGTGAAATCAAATTCTTTACAATATACAGATAAAGACAAAGTAAAAATTGAAAAATTTGCTTCTGTTTTTAAAATACTTACCGATACGCTATTTATAAGATTAGATAGCTTGCAAGATTATCATCTACCTTTCGGCTACGACTTTGAGGATTTTTTTGGTGATACCGACTGGACAAAAGGCTTTGTAAGTAAATTGTTGGCAACCAAAAAAGGAAATTGCCATTCTTTGCCTTATCTCTACAAAATTTTGTGTGATGAATTAGGGGCAGAAGCACATTTGGCACTTGCTCCTAACCACTTGTATATCAAGCACCACAGCAAAAAAACAGGTTGGTATAATACGGAACTTACGAGTGCCACTTTTCCCATAGATGCGTGGCTAATGGTGTCGGGTTATGTAAGTTTGGAGGCTATCCAAAATGCGGTCTATATGGACACAATAGGTACACATCGGGCAGTTGCCTTGTGCGTAGTAGATTTGGGGCAAGGTTACACCAAGAAATACCCCGACAATGACGGTACTTTTATTTTGCAGTGTTGCGAATTAGCATTAAAACACTTCCCGACTTGCATCAATGCAATGCTTTTGAAAGCCGAAACTTTGTTTGCCCAACACAAAAAATTATCGCAATCAAAAGGCAAAGACAACCCCGAAACCAAAGCAAAATTTGCCGAAATGAACAAAACCTATCAACAAATCTACCAATCAGGCTACCGACAAATGCCCAAACAAATGTATGCAAATTGGTTATTAGATTTGAAGGAAAACAAGGACAAGTACATTAACAAAAAGGTAGCAGTTTTTAACAAATAGTTGCGTAACTTATTGAAAGTGAGTGCTAAAAACAAGAAAAACTGAGGCTAACATTGCATTTATGCAAGGCGGGCAGACGTGCTAAGTTGAACTTTTGTGCTTTCCATTGGCGTTTGTGCGTGTGGAAACAGTAGTGCTACTAAACCCGCCCTGCACAAATGCTTTTCCGTTGTGCGATACTATAAAAAACCAAACCGTCAAACAATGAAACAACGGAAAATACAAATTATCTTACTGATTTTCATAGCCTTAACTTCTTGTACCCAACAACAAGACAAGGAAGTTGTAACCACGACCATAGCAGAAAAACCCAAACCGACTTTTCAAGCAGACACAATAGTTTATTGTCAAGATAAATACTACAACCTTGCTTTTCAAGAAATCAACCAAATGTTAGAGGACAAAATCCCAATGGATTTTAAACGTGCTTCGTTTCTCATAGAGTGGGCATATTTGAAAGGAAACTTAGATTATACAGACTTTTGCAAGCAAATTTCCGACATTTCCAAAGACCTAAAACAGTTCATTATGGACAAAAAAGTAGGTGTGTATAAAACCGCAGGTAATTATGCCCTGTACGAATATTTTACAAAACCGCACGCAATGAACAATTACAAGCCTTTTGTCTATGATTTTGAGGATTTTTATGGAGAAAAGGATTATCAAAATGTATTCGTAACCAAACTTTTACGTACTCATACAGGGCAATGTCGTTCTATGCCAATGCTTTACAAGATTTTGGCAGAGGAAATCGGGGCAGAAAGTTATTTGGCATTAGCCCCTAATCATTTGTATATCAAGCACCTTGACGAGCAGAACAAATGGGTAAATGTGGAACTCACTAATGGACATTTTTCGTCTGATGCGTGGATGATTTCCTCATCGGGAATGAGTGCAGAGGCTATTCAAAGCGGAATTTATATGAAGGATTTGACTATGAAAGAAAGCATTGCCTTTTGTATGACAGAACTTTCTTTGGCATATGTGAAACAGTACGGACATACCGAATTTTCATTGCTTTGTGCAGACGCAAGTATCAAGCACCACAAAAATTCGGTCAATGCTATTTTACACAAACATATTACCTTGAAAAACTTGGGACTTGCCTACAAGAAAAAGTATGGAAACAAACCCAACGAAAAAATGCAAGCCTATCAAAAAGAATGGCTTGCTACTCATTACCAACTCAACGAGTTAGGGCATCGGGAAGTAACCAAAGAGCAATATGCTCAATGGGCAAAGGAAATGGAAATAGAAAAGGAAAAACGCCAAACCCAAGCCAAAAATTAAATTCAAACACCAAAATATCAATTCAATGAAACGCAGATTTTACTTAATTTTCAGCATTTTAACGGTTGCAATTATCGCAGCATATTTCAGTTTTCAGTATTTCAACCAAGCCAAACAAGAGCCTGAAATGGTGCTTGATTTTGGCAAAGAGGGAACAGAAATGCGGAGAATGGAAACAAAAAATCTAAGCCCTTACGCCATTTTTGGCGACAGTTCGGTAGTGCTGATGACAGAGGCGGAAAGGACAGGCATAAACTACTTGGAAATACCAAACCGTAACAAGAACAGCCAAGTAAAAAGAATGGTTGTAGATATGCGAACAGGTATGATTTCCTTGATAGATAAGCAGGGTAAGATATTTGAGCAGTTTTTTATGAGTGCTACCAACATAGCAAGGTTTTTGTCCGTTGACCCACACGCAGAGAATTACACAGGCTGGACACCTTATAACTTTGTGGCAAACAACCCTTTGAGTATCATAGACCCAGACGGCAGGGATTGGGTTATTAGCCACAATAAGGAAACCAATCACTATACTTTTGCGTTTAGAGGACAGATTTTGAACGAAACAGGGAAGGAAATCAAAAACTTGGATAAAATGGCTAATGAAATGTTGGCAGGTTTGGCAGAGGTTTTTACAGGCAAAGGTGAGGGTATTTCTTGGAGTTTTGATTTGGAAAATTCGTACTTGAAAGTGGCAAATGCTGAAAGTGATTTGAGTGCAACAGACCACGCTGTAAGAATTGTAAGTAACGGAACAGTAATAGCAGGAGACCGTATTGGCGGAGGGAAAGCAGGTTTTGGCAGTCAGGCAATTTACTTGAATGAGAGTATTTTAGGAAATAGGGAGGCTATGCAAGCAGGTAATGACCCAAAATCTAAAAATTGGAACGCAAGAGGGTTAACAAGTAACGGACAGTTATTAGCAAAATACATATTCGCACACGAGGCAGGACATACCGCATACTTACCACATATTACAAAATCAAAAGCGGAGGTAGGTAGAGATTACATACCTGAAAGTTACTTTGCTAATAACGAAACAGGAAATCCTTACACGAGTGGTAAGAACATTATGTCTGATTATAAGACTTCGTTACCGTATGTAGCCCCTGTACTCACCCCACGACAAATACAGGTTATCAATAGTAGATACAATGCAGGTATGTTAAATAACGGATTGCAAAGAATAGGGGCAAGTAATCCATTTATCAGAGACTATTAGTAAGTTATGAAAATAATACGCATTTTTATCTTCTTATTTATTGTTCCAACAAGTGTTTTATCTCAAAATACGAAAGGTGCTTGTTGGGAATTTTTTATTGACAGCCCTTCCAATTTGGATATATACATTAATAATATTCACATTGTCAATACAAATGAATTTGGAACATTTTATAATAAGGATACAACCTTTGCTTTTGAGTTGTATTTCAGATTATATACCATTAACGATACCCTTTTTGTATCTTGTTCTGATATATATACTGATTGTTTAGTGTATAAGTATACACTATCTAAAAAAATTTTTATGGGAAAGGATAATGTTTTAAATAAAAAATTTAAACTTACTTTAATTGGAGATAATTATAAGTTTAATATTCGTGTTAATCCTGCACAAGGGCATTTCATACATTTTTTCAACAATATTAATGTAAAAAAGTCTTATAGACGTTGGTTTCAACAAAACACAGAACCATTTGAGTATGGTAGTAGTCCGCCCAAACGAGTAAAATAGCATCGCACAACATTGCATTTGTAACAAGGCGGGCAGACGTGCTATTTTGAAACTTTTGTGCTTTCTATTGGCTTTTGTGCGTATGGAAACGGCAGTGCTACTAAGCCCGCCCTGCACAAATGCTTTTCCGTTGAGTGGAAATGCCTTCGCTTCGCTTCGGCACTTCCACTCAACGGAACGAGGATTACATCCTTTGTCGGGCTTGTGCCTTCGCTACGCTTCGGCACGTCACCCAACAAAGGATTTGCAAAATTCCAAAAATTTTCTTCGCTTCGCTCAGAATTTTTGGAACTTCGCAAATCCTCGTTCCGTTAGCAGCAAGGCTATCGGACGACTGCGAGTGCATTGACGGAGTTACATAAGAGACGCTGAATGACTGTCCCCCATCTGGACTTTTAACCAAGCGACAGTTTAACTTTCAACTTTTGTTCTTTTATCTCAGTTCAGTCACGGGGGACAGTAATTCAGGTCTAAAAGGACT
>NZ_FONY01000084.1 GCF_900113045.1 Thermoflexibacter ruber | reverse complement strand
AGGAGTTTGATATGCTCTTGCATTTGCAAATATTCTACCTCAGATATAGTAACAGTTTTCATATTTCATTTTTTTTACTTGCAAAAATAAGTATTTTCTGCCAAAACTTAAAAAATTAGGCTTAAAGACCTCATTTAGATAAAATCCGGAATAAAAAGGCAAAATTTATTTGTCTAACTATAACCTGCTCACTATCAAAAAATAAAACTTACCTTTCATGCTTACGCACCTACAAGCCAATGAGAGATTGGCAAAGTAAAGTGTCGTAGACTTGCTTATGCAAAACTATACGCAGAACGGGGGTGATTATAAGGAGCGTGGAATGTGTACTTCACTAACAAAAATATGACCTAATACCCACTTATCTTGTTCCTGCAATAAAGTTAATTCTACTTTAAGCATTTTCATGTTAAACCCGATTAAAAAAATAGTATACAGATGTTTATATTTAGAGTTATTAAAAGCAACAATGCTGAATAATATTTTATTTCTTAATAAATCTACTACATGAGTATTAGATAAATATATTTCTTTTGCCACTTTGTAGCTTTTATCATGCCTTGAATATATCTGATTGATAATTAATAATATTAAAAAACCTGAAATAGCAATTAAAAAGCTAATTAATGCTTTTGTTAATAAAGAGATTTCTAACATAAATTTAAGATTTGTCTTGTTACATAAAATTGATGATTAAAAACTTAGGGAATTTTTCTTTAAAAGCTCAAGTTCAAATAAGGAATATTTTTGTTTTAAATTGTTTTACTCCCTAAGTATTCAAATTAATAAATTGATTATTTATTTACCAATTAAAGTTTTTTTAGCTGAGAATTGGAATTTAATACCAAGAAATGCAGCTAACTCTACTCCAAAATCTGTTGTAGTTTTAATTGTAGGTGATTGTGAGCCTTGAAATTCAAACTCAACTGTTCCAAAACCTACATTTACAGCAGTCTGCCCCTTATTTTTTTCTTTATCAAAACCATGTTCAATCATTATATCCATTCCTACCCCACCTATAGTACCAATCGTTGGTAAACTCAATCCCCCTCCTGATTGTACTATCCCATCTTTCCACCAATTAACAAATGATAGCTTAGGAATAAGTTTGCCTTGCTCTTTATTTATTGTTATCCTTAAAATTACCTTAGAGTTTCCCTTTATAAATCCACCAATGGAAGATAGAAAATCTGCTTTAAGTGCAAAATTCATCCAACCCAAACTAATTTCTGCTTCTGATTCTAACTCTACATTTATTAATTGATTAACAACTTCTACTACTTTCAAAAAACCTTCTTTAATTGGATTAGGTGTTGGTGGCTCATTTGGGGGCAGTGGTGCTGGTAGATTATTAGATTTACTTTTTTTGCCTTTCCCTTCATTATCACCTCCGCCATTGCCATACTGCTGTTGCAACTGCCTAAACATATTTTGAGCATCTACACCTGTATATCTCGTTCCCCATGCCGTTTCGGTAACATCCCTCCCCGTCGGGTCTATGTACCTCAGCGGGTTGTTATTCAAGAAACTATACCCACTTACATTTACATACCTATCCCCATGAGGGTCAAGGGTAGTAGTCCTACCTGTCTGATAGTCATAGCTTCTGGCACTGAAATCGTAGTGATGTAACCCAAGTTCGGTTTGCTTCTCTTTGCCATTGAAGGTAAACTTATTCTCCTGATTTACATTCTGCACATAATCCAAGCCCTTCATATTCAGCCCAAAAGGATAATAGTGATTTTCTTGCACTACCATAGCCGTAGGCTTGTCAGTAATCTCTATCTTCAAATCATCAAACCAAGTGTAAAACACTGTATCTGGCTCTGTGCTGATGACGTATGCCTCTACCCTGACTTGTTGGGTAGTAGTAAAGCCTATGGCTAACTCCTCCCATGCGGTTTCCCCTGCCAGGGTTACAGGCTGCTCGTAAGTTTGTACGATAGAAGCTCCTGCGTATAAGTTCACTACCAACTTTGCCTGTGGGGGTGTGCTGAGGCTCTGCATTCCCAAGAGATTCATCTGCCCTAAGTCGCCTTGGTAAGGAGTCGCTGGGTCTTCCTTTGCCTTCCTCTGCAAAGATAGGGTTTTTCCTATAATTTGCCCTATGCCGATGAGATTTATTCGTGGCGGCGAGGGCGGAATGATGATCTCGCCGATGTTTTGCTGGGCTTGGGCAGGGATAACGACCACAGGGCTATTCAGGGTCAGACGGTTAGGAGGAAGAACAGGCTTTTCTCTCTTGTCTTGGTCTTGGACGGTACCGCCTGCTTGGGCTATCATGTATTGGACTACTTGGGGGGGAGTCTGCCAAGTAGCCCGCACAGATACCCTAACACTGCTGTTTGCGTTAGCGGTGAGGGAATTGTTAGAGCTATGTAGGTTGCCTACCCTGAGTTTATTTTTGTTTAGCTTGACAGAATTAGTGGAGCGGTAGCCACTGGTATTATCTCTGGCTTGAGCGATGTTGTCAAACTGTGCATTTTCTGTAGTAGGTACAGAAGAAGGTGTAGTTTCTGCGGTCATGACGATGGTCTGCGAGCTAATAGGTGCATTTTGCCTATAAGAGAGCCTTGCATTGCCGAGGTGGTCTTTGTAGGTGTATTCGTAGGTTTCTGGAGAGCCGAAGGTCTTGCCTGTGAGGTTTACTATCCTGCCTTCTTCGGTCTCCATGAAGAAGTCTTCGGGAGCAGCACCCACTTTGGTATAGACGAAGCTGCCTATGTAGTCGGTAGTGGTGGTTACTCCAGCTTCCACGACGGTTTTTCTCAGCTTTGCTCCGCTGCCGTCATAAACGTAGTGGATGTAGTTATTTGCATCTTTTTTGATGAGCATAGGCAGGTTTAGGTGGTTATAGGTTATCAGGCTAATGCCCTTGTTTAGGTCAGCGATGAGGTTGCCGCTGTGGTCATAGGCATAGTCATCACCCGTTCTGCGTAGAGTTTAGCGAAGCGACTCTACGCAGTTTAAACAGCAAATCTCCAGATTTGCGTAACGGGCGCAAGCTAAAAAGCTTCTTTCAAAGAAACAACACTTCTAATAAACCTTTCTCGCCTGCATAATTCCTTGCGCTGCTATACAAATAATCCCAAGGGTTTTCTACCCAACCTTCTTCTACTGGGTTATTATGTAGGTAGTCCAATTTTTGTGCGCCAAACTTTTCTGTAAATATCTGCTCTGGGTGATTGTCCTGCTGCCAAAATTGGTGCAAGGTATTCCTTGAATTTTTCTTTGCTGCTTGCTCAAAAAGCCAAAGTATCCATTCCTTCCGACTTTCGGGGTCTTCTTGCATAGAACGAATGATTTGAGAAGCAGTAAATTTCTTAAAATCTCTCAAAATATCACTCAAATTGAAGCCTTCTTTTGCTCTGAGAATCAAATGAATATGGTTTGTCATCAAGCACCAAGCAAATAAATCCAAGCCTTTCTTCTCTTGGCAAAATTTTAGGCTTTCAACTACTATATCTTTGTAGCGTTTTCTTGTGAACACATCTATCCAATAAACTGTAGCAAAAGTTACAAAGTAAACCCCATCTGGGTCATCTATGGCATAAGGGCGTGAATCTTTCATTGCTTTTTACCCGCAAAATAAAGAGATTTCTGCAAATAAAAGCACTTTTTTGCTTGCGCCTATTACGCCAATCGGAGATTTGCTTTTAAAACTGCGTAGAGTTGCTTCGCTAAACTCTACGCAGAACGGGGGAAAATCTAATCTTCTTTTTTATAGAGAATATTTGGAAAATTTGGAAGTTCTTTATAAATAAGTTGTGTAAATAATGATAGGTGACATTTGTAGTTATTAATTTCAGGGGTTAAAATTTTTTCTTCACCACATTTACAAAATGTTTCACTACTTATCAAGTCAATTATATTTTCTAAGTTTTTCTCTGAAATATCATAGCCCTTTAATAGATTATCCTGACACTCCTTGTTGCAGATAATGAATCGTTCTTGTATGATATTAGTATGAAAAAATGAAGACTTATAGATTATGGATTTGTCTTTAATTCCAATCTTTTTTAAAGGCTTCAAGTTGTAATCCAATAATGAGATACTTTTAATATAAGTCCAGTCTGTTTTTTTTATAAAGTATCTATTCCTATAGTTAGTACCTATATCAAAGAAAAGATACTTATTAAGGCTTTTAATGAATATGAAAAAACCACTAAAATCAGCATGGAACCTCTCATTATTCAATGAAGAAATAGTGAATAAAACAATTTCGTCAAAATGATGGAAATACAAAGAAAATTTATCACAATCACCTATTTTTTGGTTATCAATAGAAACTATTTGATGATTTTTAAATCCCACCAAAATGCTTTCTTTTCCTTTTTTTGACTTAATTATCTTAAATTTTTGGAAATCAAAATGATTGACTTTTTTTTCCTCATCAACAAAAACTTCCGTCATATCATTAATGGAATCACGAAAAATAGTGTAAACATCTTTTAATGTAAGATTAGGCTTCAAATAAATGATATTTGATGGTTTTTTATGCCTTAACTCAAATTTTTCATGGGAAAACATCAATAATGATGCTATCAATAGAATTGTTTTCAACATATAAGTTTTATTTATTATTTTGAATACTTTGTAATATTATTGGCATACCAATACCTTGTAAAATAGGTATAAGTTTACCTAACTCTGTAAATTCTCCATCCTGCGTGATTTGTAGCCAACCTCTACGATAGTCACTTGGATTAGTTAAATACAGTGGATAGGATTTATTTACATATTTCCTTGCTTTTGGGCTATCAATGATTTGCTGAGAAAACCAATCATATTTCTTTTTAGTTTTCTTATCTGTTCCCTTAAAACTATATTTATAAGAACCAACACTATAATCTTGATTCATAAATAAATTGAATTTATTTTTCCTACCTAAATCAAAAAGTTGTCCTAAAAGTTCAGCAAATGAAAGTTGTCCTTCTTCTTCTGGCAATCCTGAAAAACAAGACCTAAAAAGTAGATTTGCATTATTATTATTAGCCATACAACTTGCTATGATTTCTAAACTTTCAATCCAAGATTTGTACGTTGAATGAGTTTTTCTTCTTGTTTCTGGATTAAGATATTTTTGTACTGTTGAACTAAAAAGACCCTTGTACTCATCTAAGGGGTCTAATTCTATGTAGCCAGCATTGCCATGAGTACTGATGACAAGATTTTGTATATCATCTCCATACTCATCTCTATACTGTTTTACTTTATCAGCAGCATCTTGAATATTAGTAACACTTATGCTATTCCAATTATTATTCTCAGGTGCATTATTTACTGCATCTCTAAAATCTTGATAATCCGCACCTTGAATAAGGATAATTAAATTACCTGTTTTGTCTTTCGGTTCTTTCTTTGGTGGTGCAGGCGAAGGAGTAGGTGATGCCAAACCCGTTGGGTCATTAAACATCACTGGATTATTATACCCAAACTGATAAGGATTAATCCCTGTAAACAAGTCTGCCAGTGGGTCTATCTGGTGAAACCTCCCTAACTGTGGGTCGTAACTTCTAAACGCTGTTTCATGCCAGTGGAGGTTGAGCTTGGTTTCCTTCTCTGTTTGTCCATTGAAAGTAAATTTATTCTCCTGATTTACAGTTTGCACATAATCCAAGCCCTTCATATTCAGCCCAAAAGGATAGTAATGATTTTCCTGTACCACCATAGCCACTGGCACAGCACTCAGCTCTATCTTCAAGTCATCAAAATAGACCTCAGTCCCTCCTTCATACTTCATGTAGGCGACTATGCTGGTTGTGCCTACTGGCAGGGTCATGCCGATACTCAGCGTTGCACGCCGCACTCCTCCCATGCCGTTTCCCCTGCACTGCTTACGTACTGCTCTTGGGTGCTGATGAGGGGATTCCCATCATAGACCTCCAAGACTAAATTGGGAAGGATTAAATAAATGCAATAATTTCAAATAAAATAATTGTTAAGCATAGCCAAACTGCCACAAAAGAATGTTTTACCAATTTTTCAGTATTATCAGGTTTATACTTATTCAAATATATACCTAAAATTAATGAATTAATAAAACCGCAAAAAAACCAAATACTGAAAAGATAGTTTCCTATATCAGACATTGGATTAGGAAATAGCAACTTCCTTACTAAAAAGTATAGTATCCAAATTCCAAAATATGCTCTAAGATTTAATGATAGGATTACAATATCAGGCAAATCTTCTTTTTGTTTTATATCCATTGTAAAAAGATTTAGTAACCGATTGTGCTAGTTTGGAATTTTCAGTAAAAAAGGTTATCTCTAAGGTGCAACCATAAAAAGAGATAACCTATGCACCAAATCGCAATTGATTCAGTATTCAAAGATAATATAAAAGAGTTAAATTTATCAGATTTTCTGACCCTTACTTTTTTCATTATAGATGAAATTTACAAAGAAGTCGGTCAGTTAGTTGAACGTTCGGGACCTAAACCAACTTTTTCGGATAGTGAAGTGATTTGTCTAAATCTTGTCGGTCAAATGGTTTGCGATTCTGAGAAGGCTTGGTATAAAATAGTCAAGAAGAACTACTTA
>NZ_FONY01000030.1 GCF_900113045.1 Thermoflexibacter ruber | reverse complement strand
AGATAGCCTTTAATAATACTTTGATAGTAATATTTGAAACATTTCATGCCTGATATATGATAATAAATCACAATTGCCATGATTTCTGAACAAGACATTTTTTCTTGTGGTACAACTTGTCCTTGACTTAATTGATACTGTTCAAATTTTTTAGCAAAGTCATCACAAGTAATGTAAATTTCTATTAGTTTTGTTGTGTTCAATATTAAGTACATAGTATTCTTTGAGTTGCACTCCGCGATAGTGCAATTTTCAAATATACTATATTTATTAATATTGAACATTTTTTATCATAAAAAATTGACTTTTAAGCAATTATCTCAATAACTCACGTTAATAAATAGAAAATAATACATAGCAATTAGTTAAGGTAATAAAAATCATGCAAATAAACAATAAGTTATTACTTTCATTGAGTATGCAAACAAGCACAGAAAATTTTAAAATAGTTCTAAATATCATAAGTAATAAATTTATTTTTGGCTTGGAATATCTGCAAAGTCCTATACCCGTAATTGTTTAATAATCTATCATTTATTTGCATAAATCAATCAATACAATATTAATATTTATTACCAGTGCAATATTCTGCAAACATTGCCGCTAAATATCCTACACAATACCAAGCCCCATCTATAGTACAACGAACTATTTGTATAGCAATATCAGTACACAAACCTCCCCCATGATATCCATCATTTCCTCAAAACTTAATTCTTTCATAATTTTAAAGTGTTTAAAAAGTTGAACAATCATTTAGTTTTGTCAAATCGATTTAACACACCAAAGTTGAGGCTATCCTTGCAAATTTGCAATTTTTCTTGCGTCTAAGTTAGTCATTTTTTGACTAATTTAGACGTGTTAAAATACATCTTTTTTAGTAAATTTTCGTTTATTGTTTATTATTTTTACATACAAAGAACAATGCTAAAATGACTCTTACTGCATAGTTAATCCTATTACTTCATCTTTTTCAAACTATCGGTCTTATGAATGAGCATCTCAAATCACTATCTGCGCGGCTTCGTAGCCTACGGGCAGGACGGGGCTTCTCCCAAGAGTACATGGCAAAACAGCTCAATATTTCTCAAAAAACGCAAAAGCCTCTCTGATTTATTATCGGAGAGGCTTTTTTGCAAAAGATTTCACTGCCGCAATTTTAGGTTACTGTACTTCTATGAGTTGCTCATTGGCATTTTTAAAATGGAACTCTGTAACGCCAAGTGATGAGTCTTGCTGTACTTTAATCCATTTGCGGTACTTAAAAAACCATTGGAGGCGGATAGAAAATAGTCCCTTAGTAAAGTATGCGTGTATATAAGGATGGACTATCAAGGTAATACCCGACTCGTTTTGTTTGGTTAGAATATAATCTAACTTTGATTCAATTTGGTCAGCAATCGAAATAGATGCTGAGATTTTTCCTGTGCCGTTACAAGAGGGGCATTTTTCCATTGTAACGATGTTTAGTTCGGGTCTGACGCGCTGGCGAGTGATTTGCATTAGCCCAAACTTAGTCAGTGGAAGCACAGTAAATTTTGCTCTGTCAGTTTTCATCTCCTTTTTGACGTGTTCGTAGAGCAGTCGCTTATGCTCAGGGTTTTTCATGTCAATAAAGTCGATGACGATAATTCCGCCCATATCTCTTAGACGCAGTTGGCGTGCTATTTCTGTGGCGGCTTCCATGTTCACATTAAAAGCAGTAGTTTCTTGGTCGCTTTCTGAACTTGATTTGTTGCCACTGTTTACGTCTATGACGTGTAGGGCTTCAGTATGTTCTATGACCAAATACGCTCCGCTTCCCAAACTTACGGTCTGCCCAAAAAGCAGTTTCAATTGTTTTTCAATCCCATAAGCCTCAAAAATCTTGGACTTGCCAGTATAGTGCTTTACGATTTTTTCTTTGTCAGGAGCGATGTTATGGATATACTCTTTGATTTCGTCTGCTACGGCTTTGTCATCTACGATGATAGAATCAAAGGATTCGTTCAGTACATCTCTCAGCAGAGAGTTAGCACGTCCCATTTCGCCAATGACTTTATCTCGTGCTTTTGCCGTAGCAAGTTTACCCACACCTTTTTCCCACAAAGCTACCAGTTCTGTCAAATCTCTATCGAGTTCGGCTACGTCTTTGCCTTCTGCCACTGTTCTAATTATCACCCCAAAATTTTCAGGTTTGATGGAAGAAATCAGTCGTACAAGGCGTTTTCGCTCATTGCTATCAGTTATTTTTTTAGAAACACTTACAGAGGTAGAAAAAGGAACAAGCACGATATATCTCCCCGCCAGCGATAGTTCGCAAGATAATCGAGGTCCCTTTGTCGAGATAGGCTCTTTGACAACTTGCACTAAGATTTGTTGGTTGGTTTTCAATACTTCCGTAATCTTGCCCAACTTGTCAATTTGCGGCTCCATTTTAAAGTCATTGACTTTGACATTTGGAGTTTTTTTGCCCTGATGTAATTTGATGAATTTGTTGAGAGAGCGAATGTTAGGACCTAAGTCTAAGTAATGCAGAAAAGCGTCTTTTTCATAGCCTATATCTACAAAAGCCGCATTTAGTCCTGGAACGATTCGCCTCACTGTTCCTAAAAAAATATCTCCTACAATAAAATTGTCATCAGAACTTTCCTGATGAAACTCGATGAGATTTTTATCTCGTAAAAGTGCTATCCGACCACCATTTTGAGTTACGTTGATAATTAGTTCGTTACTCAATTTATCAGATAGTTAAAAATATAGTTAGACCGCCAAGAGCATCAACATTCTTGGCGGTATTTACTAACGAAGTTTCTTTTTGTGGCGGTTTTTTCTCAAACGCTTCTTTCTCTTGTGCGTCGCAATTTTATGTCTTTTTCTTTTCTTTCCGCAAGGCATACGCTTAATAATTTAATGATGAAATAAAAATTTTCTTTCCCTAAAAAAAGGTAATGTATTTATTATCAAAGTCTTAAAAAATAAAAACTTGTAATAGCTTGCAAAGTTAAAAAAAAATTTAATTTTCCATACCATTTTGCTGATTTTTGCTATAAGTTAATGTTATGATTTACAGACTTATGCTTTGATGAGTAAATCAGCCAATAACTCAAAAGTTTCTTTGGAGTGCGTAGGAAAGTTAGCAATGCGAATTTGCTTGTCCTTTCCTGCCCCGTAGCCGCTCCCTACTGTAATTTGGTGTTCTTTGAGGTGATTGATGAGCGTACTTGCAGGCGTTTGAAGTACGTCTGCTACGATGACTGTTTTGGAGCGGAATTTTTCTTCTTTGACAAAAATCTCAAAGTTTTTACTTTCTCTGAGGGCATAGTACATCAAACCAGCTTTGTAGCTAATCTCAGTGCGAATCGCTTGGATAGTACGGCGATTCATGTCTTCGCATACCTTGCCCAAGAGATAAATTCCGAGCATATTAGGCGTTTCAGGTGTTTCATTATTTTTAATATTTTTTATCAAAGAACTGATGCTGTGGTAAGTTCCTGTACTTATGCCTGCTTTTTCCAAAGCAAGACTTTTCTCTACGCATCTTTCATTGAATATCCAAACGCCCAAACCCGCTGGCAGTCCAAAGCACTTTTGCACAGAAAAAAATGCCGTATCTATTTGGGAAAAATCTAAGTCAGGATAAGGGGCAGATGATACCATATCGACTGCTATTATGGCATTTGGAAACTTTTTCCTAAGTTCGTAAATATCTGACAAAGGCATACTTACCCCAGAACTTGTTTCGTTTTGGGTGAGGCAGAGCAACTCTACCTGCTCAGGAATTGGCAAGTCTGCCAACTCAAAGCCCTGCCCTAAGGCTACTTCATACTTGCTTGCTTTTCTTTTTAGACTTACAGAAAAATCATAGAATTTTTTAGAGAAACTGCCATTGACTAAGTGGTAAGAGTTCTCTATGCTAAGATTTTGGATAATACGTTCCCAAATCTCCGTAGCAGAAGCGGTAAAAACAATATAGTAGTCCTCAGGAATATTCATTAGCTGGCGTATTTGGCTGATAGTGTGTACTACAATTTGTTGGAAAGCCTTGCTCCTATGAGAGATAGCACATATATTTTCTTTTAATGCTTTTTTGATATGGTCTTCTACGGTAAAATAAAGCTGAGAAGGACCTGGCGTTAAAAAGTTCATCAGATTGAGATTAGAATAATTTTTCACAAATATAGAAAAAATTTAATTTCGCTTTTTTACTTTATGATTCGCTTTTTTAGGCATATCTAAAAAAAACTATATCTTTGTAGAGATGAGTCTTTGGTTTGACAAAAAATATTCAATAATTCTGTGGAAGAAATAACGCTTAATAAAAATCAATATAGCTTGGCTGAGGAAGATTATATCAAAGCGATTTATCACCTCTCCCAGCAAAATCAAGAAGCCTTGACCAATGATATTGCAGAGCGTCTTGAAACAAAACCTGCTTCAGTAAGCGATATGCTGAAGAAGTTAGCAGATAAAAAAGTAGTTAATTACGTGAAATACAAGGGGGTAACACTGACAGAGGAGGGAGTAAAAATTGCTTTGGAATTGGTAAGAAAGCATAGACTTTGGGAAGTATTCTTAGTAGAAAAGCTAAACTTTACTTGGGACGAGGTGCATGAGGTTGCCGAGCAGTTGGAGCATATCAATTCACCCTTGCTAATAGAAAGGTTAGATGAATTTTTAGGATTTCCTAAATTTGACCCTCATGGCGACCCCATTCCCGATGCCAAAGGAGAGTTTTTGGTGAAGCCTCATGTGCCTTTGGGGGAGATGGAGATAGGACAGGTGGGGCGAGTAGTAGCAGTACAGGATATTAGTGCCTTGTTTTTACAGTACCTTAACAAAGTTGGCATTTATATTGGTGCAAAAGTCAGCATTACTGATAAAATAGAATATGATGGCTCTTTGGAAGTGCTATTAGATGACAAAAAGACTATTTTAGTTTCCAAAGAAGTGGCTAAAAATATTTTTGTAGGCATATAAAATTGTTTTCAAGACAGTTACACTCAATCTATAAATAAAAACTATTTATCTAAGAAACACTAAACTAAATTAAGACTAATCCACCATGCTTAAGTTTCCAGTAGAAGTTATTTTGTTTATCGCCTCCGTCTTACTGTTTCTAAGTATCGTACTGAGTAAGTTTACTGCTAAAATGGGAGTACCTACTTTGTTAGGTTTCTTGCTCTTAGGGCTTGTCTTTGGCAATGGTGGAGAATATGATTTTCGCTACGACTATCCTGAGTTTACTTTGCGTCTGGGGCAGATTGCCCTGAGCATTATCCTTTTCACAGGAGGTTTGGATACTGATTTGGAGAAAATAAAACCTGTGCTTAGGCAAGGATTGATGCTATCAACTATTGGTGTTTTAGTTACGGCTTTAGTAGCTGGATTGACTATCTATTGGCTTTCTCCTCTGAACTTTATGACTGCTCTACTCTTAGGGGCTATCATCTCCTCCACCGATGCCGCTGCGGTATTTTCTATTTTAGAATCCAAAGGCATGAAACTTGGTGGCAAGATTTTTCCCACGTTAGAGTTAGAATCAGGCACAAACGACCCTATGGCGTACTTTCTAACAATTACGATTAGTTCCATGATTTTGGAAGGAGGCGAGTTTTCCTTGTGGACTTTTCTGTGGAAGTTTATTTACAGCATGGGGGTAGGTATGCTGGCTGGTATTCTCATCGGGTATTTGATGATAAACACTCTCAAAATACTTAAACTCAAAGTAGGTTTAAACCCCGTTTTAGTGCTTACCATGATACTTTTTACTTTTTCCTCTATGGAATTAATCGGCGGGAATAGCTTACTGGCGGTGTATGTAGCGGGGATTGTCGTGGCTAATTACAGAATCAATGCTTCTTATCTGGCAAATTTCTTTGAGGGCGTATCTTGGCTAATGGAAATCGTGCTTTTCCTTACACTTGGTTTGCAGACCTTTATTTTTGATTTGCCTAATACAATATTTTTAGGTTTAATTGTTTCGCTGATTTTGATGTTTGTAGCACGCCCAGTGAGCATTTTCTTGTGTCTTGCATTTTTCAAGCAGACCTTTAAAGAAAAATTATATATCTCTTGGGTAGGGCTACGCGGGGCTACTCCTATTGTATTTGCCCTGTATCCCGTCCTGTACCAAGTCCCCGAAGCGAAGCTTTTATTCAATATTGCTTTCTTTGTGGTGCTTACTTCTATTCTTTTCCAAGGTTCTACTATCTCGGTAGTAGCCAAATGGCTCAAGCTAATTTAATGATAAGCTAAAAATAAACAACTTGGTCTATTTCTTTCATTTTTTGGATAGTAAAAGTCAAAACTTTGATAATCTGCTCTATATGCCCGATTTCTTCAAAGATATTTTTGCCTTTTCTGTCTTTCAAATACTTTTCTAAAACTTTGTAACCACCTATTTGGAAGTCCCAAACCTCGGGGCTTACCTTGTCAAAGTATTGTTTTTCATTGTAGTAGAGCCTATTATCTTGATAGCGGATTTCTTTGACTTCGTTGCTCCCGATTTCCATAGGCATACCTGCGTCTATCTGTTTCCAATCTCCGCTTTCTAAAAGATGTGCTTCCGAAAGTTCATGCCCAAGTGCGGATAATTTTTGGAACAGCGTCAGGTCTGCCACAAAGGGAATTTTAGGGAAATCCATTTTCAAAAAATCCTTGTATTTTTCCCGATAAGTAGGGCTGTGCAAGACTGCATAGAGGTAATCAAAAATTTCTCGTGCTTCTAACTGTGTTGGGTATTGTTGGGTAATGAAATCTTTGAAAGCTGGGGTAAAGTTTTCTATTTTGTCATACCCTTCCGCTTTTTGGATTTGCTTGTCAGGGTATTGCTTTTTCAAGTCTGATACATCTTTTTCAAACTGTGCTAAATGCTCCTCATAAAAAGTTCTTGCCTCCTCAAAAAAGTGATGTTCGCCTGTAGTTGGGTGTTCTATGGCATCAAAAATCGCTTTGTGCTTCTCATAATACGCCCGAATTGGTTTAAAATTTTTCTCTAATTCTTTTAAGGCTTTGCCAAACTCAGTATTAGGTTCTACACTGAAAATTTCTTTTTGTTGGTAAAGGTATAAAGGATAGATGTACGCTCCGCCTTTGTTGCTTAATGTTACTCTAAAATCTGTAATAAATTTTGAGATAAAAGCATGATTGAATATGCCTTCGGCTACTTGCCTGACAGTAACTAAGCCTATATTTTCTTCAGAAAAATGCTTCATCACCTCTCCTCTTGGCATACAATGAAAGCCTCTGGACTTGCCTGTGTAATAGGTATAGCGAATGTCAAAAGGTCGGTAAGTAATGGGAACGACCTTATTTTTGTCCAATTTGGTTTTATCTTTTTTATCAAGGCTCGTTTTCCGTAAGTCTTCCTGTGCCAGCGTTACTTTCCAATCTCGTGCATCTTTGCCTAAGCTAAATTGAAAACGGGCTTCTTCTTCTTTTAAAGAAACAAATTTTACTGCGGTATCAAAAGCCTGTTTTTCAGTAGCTTGGATAGTCAGATTATCTCTTGCAGTTACTATGCCTACGCTATTGATGTTAAAAATATCTTTTACACTCCACCCTTCATCATAAATTTTTTTGTGTGTAGTGTCTTGCGGTTTGAAAAGATAAAAGGGAGCATGAGGTTGCAAGGTTTCCCACTGCACAGTTTTTAAGCTATTTTCCAAGCACAAATCGAATTTGGCTTGGCGAGTACCGTAAAAATCTGCATGATAGACTTCGCCTAAACCTGTTTGTTTTTTTGGGTCAGCATGTTGTTTGGTTTTGATAAAAATAGAAATGCTTACCCCTTGCTCAATGTCAAATACGTTTTGGTCTTTTGTGCCGTCAGGAGCAGTTTCTTTCTTTTTTGCGTTCCCATGCAAGTCCACTACGTAGAGTTTGTCAAAGGTTTGGAGCAGACTTTTTCGCATGAGGCGAAAAGTAGGGTTGTCCAAAAAAGAATGATTGGTAATGATAGCGACCATGCCCTGCTCCACTTCTTGCATTTTCCACTCTGCAAAGCGAATAAACTTTACATAGTCGTCTTGCAACCATTTGGGATTTTTTTCTTCTAATTTCTCATTGCCTAACTTTTTATAGTCATTCATTTTTTCACTTATCCAAGCACCCTTATTGGTCGAGTGTCCCGAATAAGGAGGATTGCCTGTGATAATTAGAATTGGTTGTTTTTTTATTGCTTGTGCTTTTGCTCCCTCTTTTGAAAGCTCAGGAAGCAACATATTAATTTGCACCTCTAAGGGTTCAAGGGTATTGGTGAGATAGATTTGTAACCTTTCATTTTTTTGCATTTCATAGTGGTTATCTTTTAAAAACTGGGAAAGTTTTAAATGAGCAATCGTATAGGGAGCCATCAGATACTCAAAACCATACATATTTTTTAAGATATGATTTTTAACTATGTCTGGTCTTAGAGTAGAGTTGGCGGGAACGGTACGAAATATGACTTTTAAAATTTCTAAAATGAAAGTGCCTGTGCCTGTGGCAAAGTCCAGCACCGTAACTTTGTCCTTGTCTGCCAGCCCTTTCCCTATACCAAATTCCGTTTGCAAGGCTTCGTGAACTGCCCTCACAATGAAATTGACTACGGCGGGAGGGGTATAATACACTCCCTTTGCCTTTCTTAGCGTGCTATCGTACTGCCCCAAGAAATCTTCATAAAAGTACAAATAGGGGTCGGCAGAAGTGTCCTCATTGCCTTCTTGATTGAGCGAAGGCGTTTGATTGAAAGAAAGGCTTTTTTGGATTTCTACAATGTTTAAGCCATTGATAATGGTAATGATTTCATTTACAACCCATTGCACTGACTTATATTCTTCCTCCTCTAAGTTTTCCAAGAAATCGGAAATTTCACGAATAACAGGAAAAGAGTAAGAAATAAAATTTCGGATATTTTGAAGGTGAAGATTTTTACTCTCTGCATTGAGTTTTGCTAAAAATAAACTGTAAGACAAGGTTTGAGCAAAGGCATCAGAAAACTGCTGAGTAGTAAAATTTTCTGAAATAATATTTTTAAAATACTGATATAAACCAACTAATTTGAATGTATTTTGAGAAGTAATTTGGTTTTCTAACAGTTCTTGTAAACTATCTTTCAAAAACTTTGTTCTGATAGCCAATGCTTTAGCGAGTTCTTTGGCGGTGCTGATGCCTTGTGGGGTTTCCCTGTAAAAATCCTTGATGAGGTTTTCTACTTGCGGGGCAGTGGCTTCTTCTAATTGTACCCGTCTTACTTCGGTTTCCCCTTTGAGCCAGATAAAGGTAAGGTAATCCGTAACTAACAGATTGCTATTGAGAGCCAAGTATTTTTTGATTTGTGGCGTTTTGAGGATTTCTGCTAAGTTTTCCCCTATTTTTTTGGTTTCGCAGTAGCCAATGATGCCTGAGGTGTTAGAGATTTTGAAGTCAGGCGTACCAAACTTGCCTTGTCTTTTGGGTTCTTGCAAAACACTAATGTCCTTATTGACCTCTTGGGCAAGGTCTTTCAATAGGTTTTCCAGCAGAGAACGCAAAGAGTGTTCTGTGGCTTCTTGTCTATCTATTTTTTTAAGCTCGTCAAGGTATTGGGTGGTCTTACTCATCAGCGATACTGTCATTATTCTACGCAAAGATAGTAAGTAATGTATATTTGTTGCGTACTATTTATGACTTAGAAGCCCTACCAAACAAAAATTTAGAAAATCTTTTTCTCTGAGCATACCTATTTTTTGCTATAAAAATCTGATATTTAGCCAATATTACACCTTAACCTATTAAAAAATATGAAAGTGAAAAAAATCAATAAGGCAAGCAATGCCTTTGCCTATCCCTTGCTTATCAAGCGTTTGCTCCATTACTCTACAATGCTTACTCCTGAAAATGAAATCGTGTATCGGGACAGGGTTCGGCTAAACTATTTTGAGTTTAACAAGAGGGTACGCCGCCTTGCCAATGTTTTGAAAGGTTTTGGCATAGACGGAGGCGAAACCATAGCGGTCATGGACTATGACAGCCATCGCTATTTAGAGGCTTACTTTGCGATTCCCTGTACAGGCAATGTACTGCATACTATTAACTGGCGACTCTCAGCAAGCCAAATTCTTTATACTATTAATCACGCCGAGGATACGGTTTTGTTGGTACATACTGACTTTTTCCCTATTTTAGAGAGCTCCATGGGGGAAATGCCTACGGTAAAAAAAATCATTGCCCTTACTGATGACGGCACTATTCCCGCTACTAAGTTAGCCCTTGCGGGAGAGTACGAAACTCTGCTCGCTCAGGCTTCGGAGGAGTATGATTTCCCTGATTTTGACGAAGATGCCATCGCTACTACGTTTTACACTACTGGGACTACGGGTAATCCCAAAGGCGTGTTCTTTTCGCATAGGCAGATAGTTTTACACAGTTTGGGCATCTGTGCGACCTTTGGTATTCTTGACGGGGCTTGTCGGGTCAAGTCTTCGGATACTTATATGCCGCTTACTCCTTTCTTCCACGTACATGGCTGGGGATTCCCTTTTCTCTCTACGGCAATGGGCATGAAACAAGTTTTCGTAGGGAAATTTGAGCCAGAAATGGTATTGAAACTGTTTATGATAGAAAAACCTACTTTTTCGCATTGTGTTCCTACGATTTTGCAAATGTTGGTCATGCACCCTGCCGCACAACAGTTAGACTTAACGAAATGGAAAGTAATTATTGGAGGTTCTGCCTTGCCGAAAGCCTTGTGCAGAGCCGCCCTGCAAAGAGGTATTGACATCATCACAGGTTATGGAATGTCAGAAACCTGTCCCATTCTTACTACTTCTTTTATTACTCCTCAAGAGATGAAAAATGACATAGATTGGCAGGTAGAGGCACGTACTCGTGCAGGTACTCCCGCCCTATTGGTGGACTTAAAAATCGTCAATGCGGAGGGTAAAGAAGTAAAAAAAGACGACCAAGAAATGGGGGAAATCACTGTCAGAAGCCCTTGGCTTACACAAGGATACTTTAACGAGCCAGAAAAAAGCGAAGAACTTTGGCGTAGTGGCTACCTGCATACAGGCGATGTAGCGGTAATGAATGAAAGGAATGTAGTGAAAATTGCTGACCGCATCAAAGATGTCATCAAAACGGGAGGGGAGTGGGTTTCGTCCATTGATTTGGAAAATATCATAGGGCAGCACCCTGCTATTGCCGAAGTAGCTGTAGTGGGCGTACCCGATGCCAAGTGGGGAGAAAGACCTCACGCAATGGTTGTCGTAAAACAAGGGCAGTCGCTTAGCAATGAAGAGCTTAAAAGCTTTTTGACTCAGTTTGTAGAGCAAGGAAAAATCAACAAGTGGTTTATCCCCGATACCATAGACTTTGTAGAGGCTATCCCCAAAACGAGCGTGGGCAAAATCGACAAAAAAGCGATTCGTGGGAAGTTGCTCTTGCTTTAGTTTAGTATTTTACCTGAATGCCATGATAGGTAGTCTGTTCCTCGTAGTCTTTCCTAAGAGGGAAACCCTGCCAGTCCGCAGGGAGCAGAATACGCCTTAAGTCTTGGTGCCCTTCAAAGTGAATGCCCACGAGGTCATAAACTTCCCTTTCGTGCCAGTCTGCACTTTGCCAAATGTGCGATAAAGTAGGTACGCTTGGCAGTGGTTCATCTGCTTGATTGCGAGCTACTTTTACTTTGACTACTAAGGTCAAATTTTTTAGAATAGAATAAAAATGATAAACTACTTCCATAGTGCCTGAGGCTACACCATTGTCAATGCCTGTGATACAAGCTAAGTGGTCAAAGTCGTATTCGTACAATATTTGTCCTATTTCTGCAAGTTTTTCTACCTGCACAAAGATAAAAGGCTGCAATACTTTGTCATTAGTTTCTATGACTGTTTCTGCTCCTAATCGACTTACTATCAAATTTTTTATTTCTTCTATCATCAAACAGTTATTTTGCCAAAAGTAAAAGTCAAAAAAATTTCTTTTATTTGTATTCTACATTCCAAACAAAACTATGAATTTTTCTGAAAACGTCAAAGAAGCCCTCAAAGCTATCAAAGACAATCTACTACGCACTTCGCTTACTGCCGCTATCGTAGCGATAGGCATTACTGCCTTAGTAGGCATTTTGACTGCCATAGATGGCATACAATACTCTATAAGTTCAGGTTTAGCGGACTTAGGAGCTAATAGCTTCGATGTGAAAGACCTCAGCAGAAGTGGAGGGCGAAATAGAGGAGGTATAGTGGAAACGACCAAATCTCCTATCACCTACAATCAAATCAAAGATTACAAAGAACGCTACCCTTTTGATGTTATGATTAGTATTTTCACAGACATAGGCGGGGCAGCAGAAGCAAAATACGGCTCTAAAAAAACCAATCCCAACATTCCTATCAAAGGAGTAGATGAGAACTTTCTCACGGTCAAAGCATACAATGTCGCTAAGGGAAGAGGTTTCTCTGCGGTAGAAATTCGAAATGGGAGTTTTGTTTGTATCATTGGAGATGAGTTAGCAGAAACTCTTTTTGACAAAGAAGACCCGCTGAATAAAGGGATTACGGTAGGAGGAACTCACTATAAAGTAGTAGGGGTATTAGAAAAAGAAAGCACCATCGGTAGTTCTAATATCAACAGAATGGTGCTAATTCCTTTGCAGACTGCCGTAGGCGTAGCGGCGGGGCGTAGGCTTTACTTTACAGCTATCAACTATGTCAGAGATGCTACTAAAATAAATTATTACATGAGCGAAGCTGAAGGGCTCATGCGTCAAATTAGAGAAGACCGCTTAGGAGAAAAATCTTCTTTTGAAATTGCTCGTAGTGAATCCTTGACGGCTTCTTTAGAAGAAACTTCTGGGACTCTGAGAATTGGAGGAGGTTTTATTGGCTTTATCACCCTCTTAGGTGCTTCCATAGGGCTAATGAATATTATGATGGTGTCTGTAACGGAACGTACTCGTGAGATAGGGATTCGCAAAGCACTTGGCGCAACTCCCATGCGTATCAGGGAACAGTTTTTGGTGGAAGCCATCGTGATTTGCCAAATTGGGGGAGCAGTAGGGGTCGTCTTAGGCATACTGATAGGGAACTTGGTAGCTACGCTGATAAGCTCTGGGTCTTTTATCGTGCCTTGGGCATGGATGATAGGCGGGGTAATTGTTTGCTTTATCGTAGGAATCATCTCTGGCTACTATCCTGCTTACAAAGCCTCTAAATTAGACCCTATCGAGTCATTGAGGTACGAATAAAGCCTGTATAGCTAATTGTAAAAAAAAATCTTTTTGCTTTCTTTTGCACAAGAAAAATTATCTCTCTATTTTTATAAAAATAGCTATCTATCAATTAAATCTAAAAATATGGGAGATACAAGAGTTCGTTTAGCAAAAACACAAGCCGATTTTAATTCATTTACCCGATACATTCTTCGCGACCTTGAGGCAATGAACAGAATGTTAAACTTAGGCTGGTTCGAGAGCGAGGAGATGAAAATAGGGGCAGAGCAGGAAATGTGCTTGGTGGACAGACATGGTAAACCTTCTGCTAACAATTTACAAATTTTAGAAAAGCTCAATCACCCAAATTTTGTTACCGAACTTGCTAAGTTTAATATTGAAGCAAACATCAATCCCCTCCCATTTACAGGCAGTTGCTTTTCTGATTTGGAAAAACAAATCTTAGACCTAACCAATCAGTTAAGAGCTGTTGCAGAGAAGGTAGATACGCACATCGTACTGACGGGGATTCTGCCAACTATTCGCAAGTTTGACATCAACATAGACAATCTTACCCCTAATCCTCGCTACTATGCGCTCATGGAGGCTATTAGTAGCCTAAGAGGGGACAAATACGAACTCAGAATTGAGGGACCCGATGAGTTGAGCGTGATTACGGACTCTGCGCTAATAGAGGCTTGTAACACGAGTTTTCAAGTGCATTTACAAATTAAACCAGATGAGTTTGTTAATAAATACAACATTGCTCAAGCCATTGCCGCACCTGTCTTAGCAGTAAGTACCAACTCGCCTATTTTGTTCAATAAAAGGCTTTGGAGCGAAACACGAATCGCTCTTTTCCGTCAATCCATAGACACCCGATTAGCCACAGAGCATTTGAGAGAGCGAAGCCCTCGCGTAACCTTTGGCACACAATGGCTTAGAGGTTCTATCCTTAACTTATATAAAGAGGACGTAATGCGTTTCAGGATTATGTTCATGTCTGATATAGAAGAAGATGTGCTGGAGTCCATAGAAAAAGGTATTACCCCTAAATTGCGTGCATTAAGTATTCACAATTCAACAGTATATCGTTGGAATAGAGCTTGTTATGGAATTAGCCCCAATGGCAAACCTCATTTACGCATAGAAAATAGGGTATTTCCTGCGGGTCCTTCGGTAGTAGATGAGGTTGCTAATGCCGCTTTTTGGATAGGGTTAATGAATGGATTTACAGAGGTGTACCCTGATATTACCAAAGTCATGGATTTTGACGATGCCAAATCTAACTTTTTGATTGCGGCAAGGGCGGGGTTGGGGTCTAAATTTGTCTGGGCAAATGGCAAGAAAATTATTGATATGGAACTCATTGAAAAAGAGTTGATTCCAATAGCAAGGGAAGGATTAAAAAAAGCAAATGTTAGAAAAGATGACATAGAAAAATATTTAGGCATTATCCAAGAGCGAAATTCTACTGGTAACACAGGCTCGCGTTGGGTGCTAAGTTCTTTTTCCAAACTTGCTAAACAGACTGCCAAAGACGATATTCCCTTAGCCATTACAGGCGCAATGATGAAGTACCAAGAGCAAAATCTCCCCGTAAGCAAGTGGCAAGAAGCGCAAGTAGAAGATATTGCCGACTATGCCCCTTCTTCTCTGCTGGTAGAGGAGTTTATGACTACTGACCTCTTTACCGTAAGCAAAGATGACATTCCAGAGTTAGCCGCAGACATGACTGATTGGAAGCGGATTCGCTATCTACCTATCGAGAACGAAAAAGGCGTATTAATTGGATTGATAACTAACCGCAACTTGCTCAGGCATTTCAGAAATAGAGATATGCAAGGAAGTCAGAGCTTTACCATAGAGGACTTGATGATAAAAGACCCAATTACGATTTCTCCGTATGCTACTATCAACGACGCCATAGACCTAATGATGAGCAATCGCATCGGTTGCTTACCCGTAGTAAACAAAGGCGTTTTAGTGGGGATTATTACAGAAGCTGACTTTCTTAATATTACTGCAAGACTGCTCAAACGAATGAAAAAGATAGAAAAATCCAATACACCTCCCGAAATAGAGCAGAGTGCAGAAAAATCATAGCATCTTGCCTATGCTTATTCGGTCTATTTTTGCGGTAGGAGTTTCAGGGAAAGAAACTAAATAATATATTTTTTTAGGAACTTCGTATCTATTGAGGTTTATTTTCAATAGGGTATATATGTTATTTTCAATTTCCTGATGGAGGGGTTCTCCTTCTATCACCAACACCGCTGACTGTCCTAACTTATCATCAGGTAAACCTATGACAACAAAACGCCGAAAAACTTGGCAGAAAGCCAATACTTTATCTATCTCCAGCTCTATCTTTTCTATTTGAATTTTGATACCCCCACTATTAATGATATTATCTACCCGCCCAATCCATTCAAAGGTATGCTCATCAATAAGGCGTACCTTATCATTTGTAATAACTTTTTCAAAATTAGTAACAGGAGAAATAATAGTAAGACACTCTCTATCATCTTGCCCTATGCTTGTTTGTGGCAGGACTTGATAATAAGACGACCGCTCTTTACCATTTAACCGCCTCAATGCAATGTGTGAAACTGTTTCAGTCATGCCATAAGTAGCATATACAGGATTAGGAATCATCTGAACGAGATTTTCTAATTCTGCATTGACAGGTGCGCCGCCTACGATGATTTTTAGTTTGTGAAAACTATCTAATTTATTTTTTTCCTCTTTTAAAATAGTAAATAATTGTAGAGGCACAAGGGCAATAAAATCAAGACTTTGAAAAGTATATTGACCGAATTGAAAATCTTTATCTGTAATTTTTAAGTTTTGAAAAGGATTAGCAGAGGGTTCAGTAACAAGGAGCGGCATACCTATCTCTAAACCTCTCACAAGCATCATTTTCCCCCCGATATAGGCAGTATTTAGACAAACTAAGGCAGTGTCATCTTTTTGCAAATGAAGCACTTGGGCGGTTAGGCTGGCACTTGCCTGCATTTGCCAGCGAGCAACCTGAATCGTTTTTGGCGAGCCTGTGCTTCCAGAAGTTTGAAGTTGGAAAAGTTCTTTACCTTGGAGCCACTCCCAGCAAAATGCAAGTGTTTGCTTGAGGTAGGGCTTGCCCAAATTTTCTATTTGTGCAATATTAAGTTTGGCAACTTCTTGGAAGGAAAGGCAGAAATCATGGAAATAAATAAACATCTCGATAAATAAGAACAAGTAAAAGCAATCTTGGTTATATTTGCTGGTGCTTAGCAAGTTAGTGATTAAATCTTCTTCAAAATAAATACTTTTTCAAATTAAATTTTGGTTAAAGAATTGCATAGATTTATAGTAAAATAGGCAAGAAAAATTTATAGGAAAAATCCTATTTTTTTCTTTGCTAAATACTATTTTTAACGCAAAGTAAGTAAAAAAAGTGTTAAAAATACAACTGATTTTAAATTACTTACGTAACTATAATAAGAGAGAGTTATGTTGCGTTATTTAGGATATATTCATAATAAGTGCAAATTTTACTAAATACTTATTCTCACATGAAATAGATTTACGGGACTTATAAAAGTTAAAATAAAATGAAAAGTATTAATATAATCGGTATCATATCATCTTGCTTTGTCTTCATTGTGTTTATCTTCTCTTCCTTTTCTGCAGAGGCTCAGGGATTGCACGATGGGCTATCTCACTATGTAGATGCAGAAAGATTCAGAAAATTAAAGCAATATGACGAGGCATTGACAGAGTACAAGAAGGCTCTTCGCAATGAACCTCATAATTTTATGTATTTGTACGGCAAGGCTTTAGCAGAATATGAAACTCGTAAGAATGAATCTTCATTAGAGTCATTGGAGAGCCTGTTTAAGTTAAAACATGATTATGCACCCGCTTACGTCTTGTTAGCACAAATTTATCGTCAGCAAGGCAATGATGCCAAAGCCTTAGCCTGCTATGACTCGGCGGCAAAGTTTGACCCAGAAGTTACAAATAAGATTAAATACAAGTCTATAGTAATGCAAAAATATATCAAAGATGGAGATTTTGCAACAGCTTACGAGAAAGCTAAGGACTTGCATAGCTATTCTCCAAAAGACTTGAAAGCGGTGCATTACCTTGCGCGTCTTGCCAATATGAGCCATGATTATCAGAATGCTATCAATAGCATTACTGCAGTAGAGAGCCAACTGAAAGATATACCTGCCAATGAGGCAGCAAAATATTATTATGAGTTAGGTTTTGCTTACTTTCACATAAACGAATATACAAAAGCGCACAAGGCATGGGAAAAAGCCAAAGTGGGAGAGTTCGCCAATAAGATTGAGCAGTACAGTGGTAAGCATTTCCTCAACGTAGCAACCATTTATCATAGGTTCAGAAATGACAAAGCGGCTTTGCATTACATAGATATTGCAGAGAAAATAGACAAGAGTCTGCCCAATCTCCATCTTTTAAAAGCACAGATTTCTAAGAAAGAAATCAGCAAAAAAAATACAGAACTCAAAAAACATTTGGAAACAATTATTAGGGTAGAACAAAATCCTGCAAATAAAGAGAAGTATTATGCAGAGTTGGTGGAACTATATTTTGACTCTGAGGAATATGAGCAAGCTCTCGCAGTCGCTAATGCTGCAATTAAGCATAATCCTAATGATTTGAAACAAAAATACTACAAAGCACTTGCTTTGCACCATAAAGGAGCGTACAAAGAAGCTGAAACTGTCATTCAAGAAGTTCTCAAAAGTAATGGAAATCCGCCTCTTGACTTTGTGATGTTACATGCTTTCAATGCCAAAAGTGCAGGTAACTCAGAATTAGCCAAGCAAACCTTGGTTCGTTTGCTAAAGAGTCCTTATAGGGCAGTAGCAGAAATAGAGTTGAAAAGTTTGAAAAACTAATCTGAAACATACCAATAAAGGGAGGGGGCAGAAAACTCTCCCTTTATTGATTTTCTACATCTGAGTCAAAGCAATACACAATCGTATAGTCCTTCCATGTCTTACTGAATAACTTTGGGGTCTGTTCTAATTCATCTATAACTATTTTTCCATCTATTTGATTTTGTGAAATAGATAGGAAAATGTTTTTTTTAAAATCCAGTTTTTTTTTCCCATAGTACTTGTAAAGAGCTTCTTTGGCACACCAAGCCATAGTAGCTTTCTGTATATCATTGTCTATATCAAGTATTTCCGCTTCGTTGCAAAGCCTGTGAATATTATTTAGTACTTTGTTACTTGACAGTTCAATATCAATTCCTACTGAACTATGTCTATGCAGGATAGCCACTGCATATTTTTTACTATGAGAGATAGAAAGGTGTAAAGGTTGGTTTTTTAGGTAAGGTTTACCTAAATCATCATTGGCAATTTCACAAACACTTTCCTCAAAGCGTTCCACTAATTCACAGACTAAGGCTCTTGCCCCTAACCATTCTATTCTTTTTTGGCGATGCGTAATCATATCCAATTTTTCTATGGCTATTTTCCCATTTAACATGCTCATCAAGGAATTTTCGTTTTCCGTTATTTCCCAAACTCCCCAAATGGCATTCTTTTCTATCTGCTCACTATAAATAATTGGCATTTTCTTGTTATCAAAAAAAATATATTTAGTTTAGAACAATTCTAAATTATTATTGTTGTATATTTGCATAATTTAGTGAAGGCAATACTAACAAAGATTTTTTGAATTGATATGGACAACAGTACAGAACTTTTGGAGAATTATACCCAATCTGAATATAAATACGGATTTGTTAGCAACTTTGAAACCGAGCAGATTCCCAAAGGACTAAACGAAGATATTATTCGCTTGCTCTCTACCAAAAAAAATGAACCAGAATGGATGACGGAGTGGCGTTTAAAGGCTTACCGCCATTGGCTTACGTTGAAGGAACCTAAATGGGCAAATGTAGTCTATCCTGCCATTGATTATCAAAATCTTATCTATTACTCTGCCCCTAAGCAAAAAGCTAAACTGAATAGCTTAGAAGAGGTCGACCCAGAGTTATTAGCCACTTTTGAGAAATTAGGTATTTCCCTTTCAGAGCAAAAGAGATTGGCAGGTGTAGCCATAGATGCGGTGATTGATAGCGTTTCTGTAGCTACTACCTTCAAAGAAAAATTGGCAGAGTTAGGTATTATTTTCTGCTCTATGAGCGAGGCAATCCGCGAACACCCAGATTTAGTAAAAAAGTATATCGGTTCTGTTGTGCCTCAAAATGACAATTATTTCTCTGCTTTGAACTCTGCTGTGTTTTCTGACGGTTCTTTTTGCTATATTCCCAAAGGAGTACGCTGTCCTATGGAACTATCTACCTACTTTCGCATCAATGCGGCAGGTACGGGACAGTTTGAGAGAACATTGATAATTGCAGATGAAGGTTCTTATGTAAGCTATTTAGAGGGGTGTACTGCTCCTATGCGTGACGAGCATCAGCTCCATGCTGCCGTAGTAGAACTTATTGCCTTGAAAGACGCAGAAATTAAATACTCTACCGTGCAAAATTGGTATCCCGGCGACAAAGAAGGTAGAGGAGGGGTATATAACTTTGTAACCAAACGTGGAATTTGTGCGGGGGATAATTCTAAAATCTCTTGGACGCAGGTAGAAACAGGCTCAGCAATTACATGGAAATATCCAAGCTGTGTTTTGAAAGGAGATAATTCTATCGGGGAGTTTTATTCTGTAGCTATTACCAATCACTTCCAGCAAGCAGACACAGGAACTAAGATGATACATTTGGGTAAAAACACGAAAAGCCGTATTGTTTCCAAAGGTATCTCCGCAGGAAAAAGCCAAAATTCTTATCGTGGTTTAGTACAGATAGCAAAGCGTGCTGAGAATGCAAGAAATTTCTCCCAATGCGACTCTCTGCTTATGGGAGATAAATGTGGGGCGCACACTTTCCCCTATATAGAAGTAGAAAACCCAAGTGCTAAAGTAGAGCATGAGGCAACTACTTCAAAAATTGGCGAAGACCAAATCTTTTACTGCAACCAAAGGGGTATCCCGACTGAGGAAGCAGTTGCTCTGATAGTCAATGGCTATGCCAAAGAGGTACTTAACCAACTTCCTATGGAATTTGCAGTAGAAGCGCAAAAGTTATTAGCTATTAGCTTAGAAGGTAGCGTGGGCTAATCAAAAAAATATTTTACTACTCCTACTTATTTGTGTTCACTTTGATTTGGCAAACTACTACTTGTTTGCCAAATTTTTTTATGTATGCAGTCTTCCTCTTACCTGTCGCATCAAAAATAAACTTGCTAAGATAATTTCATTAAAACTTAAAACACCATTGTTATCAACTTTGTAAATAATATACGATAATTGTGGTTTAATTGGATAGTAATAGTATAACTTGTTGATAAATAATAAGAAAACTAAAAATGCGATACATAGACTTAATTGAGCAAACCTTTCATTTTCCTACACCTATTTTCAAGGTAGAGAATGACGAACTGTTTTTTAATGATGTACGCCTCATGGACATCGTTAAAGAATATGGGACACCTTTGCGATTGACTTACTTGCCCAAAATCGGTTCTCAGATAGAAAAAGCAAGAGAACTGTTCCGCAAAGCCATAGAGAAAAATGCTTATGAAGGGAACTATACTTACTTTTATTGTACTAAGTCTTCGCATTTCAGATTTGTCTTAGAGGAAGTAGTAAAGCACGGGGCACATATAGAAACTTCCTCTGCCTATGATATCGAGATTGTAAAAAACCTGTATAAAGACGGCTTGATAGACAATGACCGCTATGTAATTTGTAATGGATTTAAAAAAGAAATTTACAAAAAACTCATCATAGAACTCATAGAAAGTGGGTTTGATAACTGTATTCCTATCTTGGACAATATGGAAGAGTTTGAGGCATATCAAACGTTAAGCAAACCTATCCAATTGGGGATTAGAGTGGCAGCAGACGAGAAACCTGATTTTTCATTTTACACCTCTCGCTTAGGTTTGCGATATAACGACATCATAGATTTTTACAAGGCAAAAATCCACGAGAACCCAAAGTTTAGCCTAAAAATGCTTCACTTTTTCATCAATTCAGGAATTAGAGATACTGCCTACTATTGGAGTGAACTCAATCGCTTCATTTACAAATATTGTGAGTTAAAAAAGATTTGTCCTGAGTTAGATACCGTAGATATAGGAGGGGGAATGCCCATCCAAACTTCTTTGCATTTCGACTATAACTACGAACACATGATTAATGAAATAGTGCGAATCATCAAGTATGTTTGCAACAAGAATTTCGTACCTATGCCTAATATCTATACAGAATTTGGTAGTTTTACAGTGGGAGAGAGCGGAGCGCATATTTTTTCAGTAGAAGGACAGAAACTGCAAAACGAAAGAGAACTTTGGTACATGATAGATGGCTCTTTCATTACTCATCTTCCTGATACTTGGGGAATTGGGCAAAAATTTGTGATGCTTCCTGTCAATCATTGGAACGAGGAGGCAAAGCAAGTAAATCTGGGAGGCATGACTTGCGATAGTGATGACTACTATAACACACAGGCTTATACTATCAATATCTATATGCCTGAAATACAGGAAAATAAAGAAAAGCAATACATTGGATTTTTCCACACAGGGGCATACCAAGAATCTCTGGGAGGCTATGGAGGCATTCAACATTGCCTTATTCCCTCTGCTAAGCACGTTTTAATAGACAAAGATGCGGAAGGAAACATCACCACCAAACTCTTTAGCGATGAGCAGAGCAGCCAGTCCATGTTAAAACTACTGGGTTATACTGTTTAAAAGTTTGCTTTTGCTGAGTATTTTTATCTAAAATTGATTAAAAGGATTACTTTTGTAGCATTAAACTACAAAAAATCTTTTTTAATGCACTTATTTAAGGAGATTATTACCTTGCTTAAAAAGGAAATTACCTTAGAATGGAGGCGTAAATATGCTTTCAACGGTATCCTTCTGTATATTATTAGTACCATTTTCGTATGTTATTTAAGTTTTAATCTCCAAAAAAGTCAGCTTAACCCACTGACTTGGAATGCTTTGTTTTGGATAATTCTTCTCTTTACAGCTACCAATGCGATTGCAAAAAGTTTTATGCAAGAAAGTGAAGGAAGGCAGATATACTATTACATGCTTGTTAGCCCAGAAGCAATTATTTTGTCCAAAATTATTTACAACACACTGTTGATGTGGTTGATGTCTTTTATTGGCTACTTGATTTATTCTACGGTCTTAGGCAACCCTGTCCAAGACAAACTACTTTTTTTCATCAATATTCTTCTGGGAGGTCTTGGGTTCTCTGCTACCTTGAGTATGATTTCTGCCATCGCCTCCAAGTCCACACAAGGAGGTACTTTAATGGCTGTGCTTGGCTTTCCTGTCATTATTCCTTTATTGCTGTTATTAATCAAGATTTCTAAAAATGCTATGGACGGTTTGGCATTAAGCATAAGCTACAAGGAAATCAGCACTTTATTAGCCATCAATCTCATTGTGTTGAGTATTTCGTATTTGCTTTTCCCTTACCTCTGGAGAAGTTAATCTTTCAAAGAAATATTGTGCTTAAAATAACAAAAACCAACTTCCTATTTCATATAAAAATCCTATTTTTTCTTTGTAAAATAATATTTATATCAAAATATTTGCCTACCTTTACGCACTCTTTATCTTATTAGCATTGTAATTTACCGAATTATCCCCCCTGTTAGTATAAAAATTTTGTCTTTTTATGTTTTTCATAGTATTTTGGCATGACTGACTGTATCTTGATTAATTACAATTTAACAATTTCATTGTAACTATGTAAATATTCCAAGAATATTACAAAAATATCTAAAAAAATCTAATTTTTTTTGGATATTTGGTATCTAACACTTAGATTTGGTTAAAATATTACCCCACATATAACACTTTACAAGTACAATTACTTTATAAAAAAAGTACAATTTTGCTCTATCAATTTACTTTACTCTATCAGAACAAAGCCAATGGTTGGGAACAACTACTTTTAAACTTTTGATTTCTTTTACTACCTAACAGTGCCAACACCATGAAAAATCTTTGGCAAGAAACGATACATATTGGAGTAACTCCTGATATGAACTTTACGAAAAAGAGGAACATTAAAGTCATCAATATGGTGGTGGCTTTGCTGATATTGGTAAGTATTGCTTATACTTTATCTTCTTTGGCAATTAATGAGTTAATTGCTGCATCGATTAACTTTTCTAACGTTATAGTAGCCTTGTTAGCCTATTACTTGCATTATAAGCATCGCTACCAATTCGCCAAGTTTGTGCTAATTGCTCACAGCATATTTTTATTCGTCATTTTTTCTATTATCTTTGGCGAGGAGTTAATCATAGAAAACTATGCCTTTTGGGGGGTCGTTTTTGTAGCACTCATATACAATGAGCGTCTTTATGTCATTATATTTTCTATTCTCTGTGTTGCCGCATTTGTTTTTGTAAAAATATATTTCCAATGGGGCTACCAGCCTTTGGTGAAAGTTCCTGTGATGGAGTATTTTCATCACATTAATTTGGTTATGCCTTTTGTGTTAATTTTCTTCACCTTAGAGCTTTTCAAAAAGGAAACAGAATACCTACGTCAAAACGTGGAATTTAAAAATGCAGAGTTGTATCAGCAAAAGGAAGAAATCTCGGCACAAAGGGACAATTTGGTACATCTCAACGAGGAGATAGTAGCCCAAAGAGATGAGTTGGAGGACAAGAATCGCGAAATTATGCGTAAGAACAAGCAGATTACCGATAGTATGAACTATGCAAGGCGTATTCAGTCAGCGATGCTTCCCAAAATTGCTGAAATTAGACATTATTTGCCCGAGTCCTTTGTGTTTCACTCTCCCAAAGATATAGTCAGTGGTGATTTTTACTGGTTTGAGCCTGTGCAGCCTGTATATTCATCTGTTACTAACGATAGAAGAGGAGGAGGTGTATTTATTGCCGTGGCAGATTGTACAGGACATGGGGTTTCTGGTGCGATGATGGCTATGTTAGGTATGAACTCTCTTTCGCAAATAGTAAATGAGTTAAAGATTACTCAACCTGCCCAGATTCTCTACGAATTAGATACAAATATTCGCAAACAGCTCAAGCAAGATGAGCAAAGTTCTGACCTGAGAGACGGCATGGACGTAGCCCTACTGATGTTTGACATAGACTTTCAAAAAATTTATTTTGCTGGGGCGCAAAGACCTTTGTATTTAGTCCGAAACAAAGAACTGATAGAGTACAAGGGCGATAAGAACCCTATAGGCAGTAGCTTTTATGAATACAAGACTTTTACACTGCATGAAATAGACCTTCTCCCAGATGACATTATCTATATCTGCACAGACGGCATAGCCGACCAATTTGACAGAACCAACAAAACCAAGTTTGGCACAAAGCGATTAAGAGAATTGCTACACGACCTCCAAGTATATGACTTCAAAGAGCATGAGAATCAAATTGAAAAAATCTACCGCGAGTGGAAAGGAAAAAATGTGCAAATGGACGATGTACTTTTGATTGGGATAAAGTTCTAAGATTTCTAATAGGTAAGAAAGAAATATAAGGATTGTTTTTTTCTGAAAAATTTGTGAGATTGAAAAAAGTTTGTCTTTTCCCTTTTGATTCTACGATTATCTTGTAATTTTAGGAATTTTAAATCACATGCCCCTCATCAGAGTAAAAACTTGCTATCAACTTCTTGCTCTTGTGATGCACATTGGCATGCTATATTCAAAGGTCTATTAGGGTCATCATAAATAAAGGATAACAACAAATCAAATCATAATTTTTAGTAAACTTCAAACTCACAATTTTCAGTAATTATGGGAAATTACAAGACTGCTTCCGAAATGGATAAACTCAAAAGATTTGAGAAAATCCCAACGGAAATTTACAAAGATAGCGGCGAGGCTTGTAGGGCAGTAGCCCAAGAAATAGCTTCTCTGATACGCATTAAGCAAACCAAAGGCGAAATAGCTGTACTTGGCTTAGCAACAGGCTCTACTCCTACTCGCCTGTATGGAGAATTGGTAAGAATGCACAAAGAAGAAGGGCTAAGTTTTAGAAATGTAGTTACTTTTAACTTAGATGAGTACTACCCCATGAATCCCGATGCTTTGCAAAGCTATGTACGCTTCATGAATGAGTACCTTTTTGACCACATAGACATTGATAAGCACAATATTCACATTCCCGACGGAACTATAGACATCAAAGATGTGAGCCGTTTTTGTTTTGAGTACGAAAGAAAAATCGCCGAAGTCGGTGGGTTAGACTTGCAAATATTAGGGATTGGGCGCACAGGGCATATTGGTTTTAATGAACCGGGGTCGCCTAAAGATTCTGTTACTCGTATGATTACCCTTGACCACCTTACCAGAGTAGATGCAGCAAGTGATTTCTTTGGGGAAGAGAATGTACCAAGAACAGCGATTACTATGGGGGTAGGTACTATCCTAAAATCAAGAAGGATTATTCTCATGGCTTGGGGCGAGGGCAAAGCCAAAATCATCAAAACCACTGTAGAAGGGCAAATCACAGATAGTGTACCCGCCACTTTCTTACAAACCCACCATAACGCTACTATCGTGCTTGACGAGGCGGCATCTGCCGAGCTTACGAGAACCAAAACACCTTGGTTAGTGGGTACTTGTGATTGGACAAGCCGTCTGATTCGCAGAGGAGTAGTATGGCTATGCCAACAAGTAGATAAGCCAATTTTGAAACTTACAGACAAGGACTATGCAGAGCATGGCATGAGCGACTTAATCACCCAACACGGTCCTGCGTATAATATCAATATCCAAGTGTTTAATGAGTTGCAGCATACAATTACAGGCTGGCCAGGAGGCAAACCCAATGCAGATGACTCCTCAAGACCAGAAAGAGCCAAACCCTTTCCTAAGAGAGTAGTTATTTTTAGCCCTCATCCTGACGATGATGTAATTTCTATGGGCGGAACTTTTATTCGCTTAGTTGACCAAGGGCATGATGTCCACGTTGCCTACCAAACCTCTGGCAATATCGCTGTTTTTGACGATGATGCCCTACGTTTTGCAGATTTTGTAAGAGAATACTGCTCAGCATTAGGGATAGCTAAGGAAGAAACAGCCAATTTGTACCAAAAAGTGCTTTCTTCTATTGTCAATAAAGCACCCGGACAAGTAGATTCTCACGAAGTACAACTCATAAAAGGGTTAATTCGCAGAGGAGAAGCGAAGGCAGGTTGCAGGGCAAGTGGCATAAGCGATGCTAAGGCACATTTCTTGGATATGCCTTTTTATGAAACAGGTAGGGTCAAGAAAAAACCACTCAGTGAAGAAGATATACAAATCATTGTCAATTTGTTGCAAGAAATTAAGCCTCACCAAATCTACGCCGCAGGCGACCTCTCAGACCCTCACGGCACGCATAGGGTATGCTTGAGTGCTATTTTTCAAGCCCTTGAACGCATCAAAGCCGAAGGAGCAAAATGGCTCAAAGACTGCTATGTATGGCTCTATAGAGGGGCATGGCAAGAGTGGGACATAGACCAAATAGAAATGGCTGTGCCTATTAGCCCACAAGAGTTATTGCGTAAGCGTAGAGCCATTTTCAAACACCAATCTCAAAAAGATAGACCGCTTTTCCCTGGTTCAGATGCCAGAGAATTTTGGCAAAGAGCTGAAGACCGCAACAAAGCAACGGCTAAGATGTACGATAAATTGGGTCTGGCAGAATACGAAGCTATAGAGGCTTTTGTCAGGTATAAGTTTTAAAGATTGCTTCAAGTAATTTGGCAAAATTCTGATAGTCAGACAGGAACTTCAGGCAAGCAAGTCGTTCTTAATATTTGTTTATGTCAGGCTATTTATGGAACACAGATAATACGGATTTTACTGATAATGATATTTGACTAACTCATCAGTGAAAATCTGTTTAATCCGTAAAATCTGTGTTCCAAAATAGGTAAAGTGATTGGGTTAGCTTATTGATTGTAAACGGGTGAGAAATCTAATTTCACGGCAGTTTAGTATTGCCTCAAATAACAATCTTTTCCATCTGTTTTAGGTAGTTATCCTCTATATCTGCTCCAATGCCTATACTTTCAGGTAGGACAATTTCCCCATTTTCTAAGTACTGAATCCCTCCTATTACGGGGTCTTGGGAAAGCATCAAAGCAGAGTCCATATCAAAGTGAACAATATTTTTTCTTGCCATGACTATGTGAGCAAGTGCGGTCAATGCTAAGCGACTTTCTGACATACAGCCCACTTGCAACTTTATGCCTGCTGCCTCAGCAATACTTGTGATTTTCAAAGCAGTATGAATGCCTCCTGATTTGGAGAGTTTGATATTAAAGTAATCACAAGCCCCCATGCTTGCCAAGCGAAAAGCATCATGCTCGTCAAACAAAGATTCATCAGCCATGATAGGAATAGGACTTGCATTTCTGACCTTTACTAAGTCCCAGCTATTCCAGCGAGGTATCGGCTCTTCGCAGTGTTCTATATCATACCTTTCTAATGCTTTCAAGGTAGCAATTGCTGTGGTGCAGTCCCAGCCTTGATTAGCATCAATGCGCAAGGGTATCTCCTCGCCGATTGCTTCCCTAATCGCCTCTATGCGGCTTACATCATCTTTCTTATTTGTGCCTAATTTGACTTTGATAGAATGAAAACCTTGTGATTTAAACTTTAAGGCTTCTGCTGCCATAAGTTCTGGCGTATTCAGACTTACAGTCATATCAGTAAAAATCTGCCTATCATTCTTCCCTCCCAATAGAGCGTATAAGGGCATTTGTGCATACTTTGCCAAAAGGTCGTACAAAGCCATATCAAAGGCACTCTTTATAGTTGGATTCAACTTAACAGCTTTGTTAATCTCTGCTAATCTTTCCTCTATCTGCAAAGGGTTTTTATTTTTGAGTAAAATAGCTATTTGTTTAGCTATCTCAAAATCAGATTGTTGTGTTTCACCTACAATATAGATATAAGGACAACCTTCGCCGATTCCGTATAGACCTTGATTGGTATGAATCTTAACAATAATATTATTGGCATCTGTAATCGTTCCTAAGGAGATAATAAAGGGGTTTTTGAGAGGAATATTGAGTTTAAAAATTTCAATATTAGTGATTTTTATGGTTTGATACATTGATGTTGCTTAGGTTTATAAGATTAGTAAAAAAATTAAGCTTGGCAAATGGGTTAAGAATGATTCTTTATAAACTCTATTGATAATTCATTGAAAATCTCTGGCTGCTCTACATTGCATACATGCCCGCAGTTTTCCACTACAAAAAGTTTAGAAAATTTGTGTTGCTTTACTAAGCGTTTTACTTGTGGGAGGAACATGTAGTCCTCATCTCCCATAATATAGAGAGTAGGCACAGGGATTTCTTTTTCATTAAAATACCGTAGTAAGGGATTAATTTCTGCTGTCAGCGTAAACCAACGCAAAAACTCTGATTGACGCAGGTTTTTAGCTTCTCGGATAAACAAACTCCTTGATTCTCTGTGCCTTCGGCGAGGCATCAGGATATGGGCAAAAATAGTATAAATCCAAATAAAAGGAAGTACTCTTTTGAGCCAATCAGCAATGCGCATCAAGAACTGCGAGCGAATATTGAGCCTTGTAATTGCTCCACCCAAAATCATAGATTTGATTTTAGAATTATCTACTTCTGCAATATTGCGAATCACGATTGTTCCTAATGAAACACCTATAAAATGGGCAGATTGGATACCTACATGGTTCAGTACATCTACTACATCTTTGCTTACTTCCTTAAAAGAGTATTCTTGATTCCAAAAAATATCCTTAGACTTGCCATGTCCACGCAAGTCCACCAACAACACGTTAAAATGCTTGATAAAATCTTTTAACTGCTTGAACCAAATTGTAGAGCTACCGCCCGCTCCATGAACAAGCACTACCCATTCTTTTGATTCTGCTTGTGTGTAAGTCTTATAGTAAAGCATCGTAAAGCTCTTATATAAAATACTGAAAATCAAAAAATCTGAACAATGAGCAAGCAAAAAGTACAGTATTTTGTTTTAAAGCATTAAACAGTACAAATTAAAGAAAAGTTATGATTTTTCCAATAATTTTTTTGCCAAAATTTTTATGGCGAGTAAATAAAGCTGAGCAAATATACTTTATTGGTGGCTTGACGCCTGCTTTGAGGATTCAGGAAAGTCGGTGTAAGCTGTGTTACATGGTATTTGTCAAAAGTTTGCAAGATTTCCACTTGTCCTTTTGCTTTTAGTTCTTCTAAACCAACTTCATCTGTATATACTATCCATTTTTCCCCTAATTTTATTGTTTTGACAAAATCCTCTGTTTCATAGAAAAAAGGTTGAGTTTTTTGGCTATAAAAATCTACTGTATGGATAAAAATATCTTTGCCATCACCACTAATCCTATGTAAAACAGCAAATTTATCCGAAGGAAAATCTTTTTGTGTTTTTAGATACTTGCCTATCACACTTCCTATTTGGTATTCAAAAAGCGAAGGATAGAAATGGCTATTCAAAATAAAAAATACACCAATGATAGTAGTAAGTGAGGGGAGAATTAATCTTTGAAAGCGAGTCTGTCCTTTGAATCCTATGTAAAAAGAAAAAATAAGTAAAGGAATAATAATCAGCCAAATCAATACATTTTCCAAAGGGAAAACCCAAGTAGCAAAAAGCAAACCTATCAACCATACTACCACTACATTTGCCCATTGTATGCCAAAAGCTATTTTAAGTAAGTTCTTGTATTGAGGGTTTTGCAATAAAATATATACATATCTTGCAGTAAATATAGAACTTAGTGGGATAACGATATTGATATAGTGTGGGAGTTTGTACTGTGACATAGATAAGGCTATGAAAGGCAAAATAAAACCTCCCAAAGTAAGATATTCCTCTTTCTCTCCCTCGAATTGACTAAAAAAATAGGGTTTAAAAATCTTGATAAATACCTTTTTAGCTAAGTCATAAAAAGCAAAAAACACTAACAAGCCCCAAGGCAAAACCGTCCAAATGTAGGTATGCACAAAGAAAAAAGGGTCTGAATCATCTTGCCACATATTTTCGCCAGTGAGCCTTCCAAAACTTTGTTTCCAGAAGAAAAAATACAAGCCAGAGGTATTTTTTTGCCCTTCTATTTCTTTCTCAGGGTGCAAATCAAACTGTTGGTACAAACCTATGCACATAGGCAACAAAATCAAACCAACAATAATTAAACCTACTAACCATTGCCAGCGAAAAAAGAAAGCATATTTTTTAGTCAAAATAAAGTGCGTACTAAGTGCTAATACAGGCACCATCAAGCCTATCGGTCCCTTAGCCAGCATAGCCAAGCCAATGCCTACAAAGCCCAACAATAGATTTTTCCATTTCTCAAACTCCACGTATTCAGCTAATTGCCATATTGAAAAAATAGTCCAGCCCATGAGCATCGTGTCGGTTCGGACATCATGATTCATTAAAAAAACACTGAAAGAGGAAGCACAAAAAATCGCAGAAAGGTAAGCCACTCTTTGAGGGTAAAAGAGTTTGGCGAGGCGATAAGTAGAATAAATACCTAAGATACAAACCAGAACAGGTATAAGGCGATAAGTAAAATTGCTCACTCCTAAGATTTTGAAAATCAAGGCAGACACCCAAAAAAGCAGAGGAGGTTTGTCTAAATAATCCTCCCCCCGATGCAAAACTTCCAAATAACTTCCATTATTTGCCATTTCCAAAGAAATAGAAGCGTACTGAGCCGCATCTATGTCCATGATATCCAAGAACATACCCACAATATACACTAAGAGAATCCCCAAGAAAGGCAAGTAGATTTTCCAGTTTTGTTGCATAAATCTTTGCGTAAATAAAAGGCGAAATTAGACGATATTTTGATGCCATGCAAAAAATCGACTTTTAAACAGTTTATTCATACCTTTACTATTCTCAACTCCTCAGTATAAACAATAAACTGCTGAATTTCAAAATCTTTGAAAGTATCTATGGCTAAGAGTGCTTTGGCGTATTCATTGACTTGGCGCGTATGCTCTTGGATTTTTTCTATACCCGTTTTGTAATCAATAATAGTAATTAGTTCATTATCAACTATTATTCTATCAGGTCGCAATACCTTCTCTTCCTTTTTTTGGGTGTTATCACTCAAAAAACTATTACTTTCTACTTTCACCACCAACTCCTTCTCATTAAAAATCCGCCTTCCTTCTTGGGGTTCATAAAATGCTTGTATTTCGGGTAAAGCAATGATTTGGTGCATTTTAACTTCTATTCCTTCTTTTTCTTCTTCTGTAATGTAGCCTTCATTCACTAACTTTTGCACTGCCCTTCCTATGTCAGTTTTGTATTTCACCCTTTCAAAAGCATGGTGAATCAGCAAACCTTGTTTCCTTGCATCATAAAGCCCTTGAATGTCAATATTGTACTCTCCTTTTACCTCGTGCTGTAAGTGGATTTTTACCTTTTTATCGTCCCGTCTCATGCGAATTTTGTCCCTACACTCTGTACTTAAAAAATAAGATAATTCGTAGGTATCAGCTACTTTGTTATCTTTTTGAGAAGACTTGGGACTATCATCATTTTTGAGGATATACACTTGCCCATTTTGCCTCTCCCCTTCTGCAAAGGGTGTTTCTACTCCCTCTCCTTCGGGGAGGGCTGGGGTGGGGCATGATTCCACATACACATTCAACAACTCTTGCACGCTACTTGGCTTTCCATCTTTGCTTTTATTACTCTCTTTGCCAAGCACATACAGTTTTTCCTCTGGGCGAGTGAGGGCAACATAGAGCAAGTTTATCGCATCTATGAAAGTAGCTTGTATTTCTTTTTGGTACTCCTCAGCAAACTCAGTTTCTAAGAGTTCTTTTTTTACAGGCAGAATGACTGTTTTCAGTTTTGGAGCAATCGTATTTTCCCAAGAAAGCCACAACTTTTCTCCATGCTTGGGCGTAGTTTCCCAATCGGCATAAGGCAGAATTACCACAGGAAATTGCAAACCCTTAGATTTGTGGATAGTCATGATACGAATGGCGTTGCCCGTTTCAGGGCTGGTAATGGAAATTTTGCTTTTCTGCATTTCCCAATACTCTAAAAAGTCAGGCAGGTTATTTGAGTTTCGCAACCCATAATCAAGCATGACATCAAGCAGTTTTTGCAAATAAATTTGTTGCTTGCTGTCAAAATTGAGTTGGAAAGTGCGAATCAAGTCCTCTGCAATTTCGTAAATGGAAAGGTATTGTAGGGTTTTAAAATTGATAGGCGTTTTAAAATTAGTTTTAATAAAGCTGGCAAAGTCCTTAAATTTGAAGCTATTGCAAACTTCGCTAATCGCTAAGTGGGTGTTGTCATCAAAAGGAAGATTTGCTCCTAACTCATTGTTGAAGTGGTCGTAGAGAAAATACAACAAGTCTGCCTTTGCTGAGGGATTGAGAGGTTGGGTCATTATCCGCAAGAAACTCACAATGAAATTGACTTTGGGCGAGTAAGTCAAAAGTAATGATTCTGAGGAAATTACTTGAATTTTTTGTTCTAAGAATTTCTCGGCTAACTTGCTTGCTTTGGTATTGGTTCGTACCAAAATGGCAATATCTCTGTATGTATAGCCTTTGTTTTCTACCAAATCTTTGACGATTGACAAACATTCCTCAAAAGTAGCCTCGTCGTAGTCCTTGTCTTTGCTTAAAAAACTCACTTGCACGTGTCCACCCTGCTTTTTTTCATCTACTTTTTGCCTTACTCCTTCATAGTAATCTTTGAGTGCAGGAAACTCTCTCCCGTATTGGTTAGCAATATGCTCAAAAAGCTCGTTGTTAAACTCTATGATTTGTGCTTTGCTACGAAAGTTTCTATCCAAGTTTTTTGCGTTGAAATGCCACTGAAAAATCTCTGCATTCTCTGCCACAGGCGAGTTAGGGGCAGCAGTAGGAACATAGGGCAGACTCACTATCAAATCCGCATTCCCACTGCGCCATCGGTAAATCGCTTGCTTGGCATCTCCTACCAGCATATTAGGAAAATCAAAACCCAAAGAGTTGGAAATCAGAGGAATGAGATTGTGCCACTGCATTTGAGAAGTATCTTGGAACTCGTCTATCAAGATGTGTTTGAAGCGTTCTCCAATACGTTCATAAATATACGGAATAGGCTCTTTTTCAACTATTTGATTAATTTTATGGTTAAAATCGCTAATGTGGACTTTGTTTTTTTCACTCATCAGCTTTTTCAACTTTTTGTCCAGTTCATTAATGGTCGCCAGCAAGTAAATATAAGGAATCAAATTAATGATTATCAAATAATTAGATTTATATTTGCCTTTTAACCTATCTAACTTACTAAAAATTTCTCTCAACCTCATTTTCAAGGTTTCTGGAATAGTCAGTTTTTTCTTTTTTAAATCCCCACTTTCCCAAGCATCATCACTTTCAATCGTTTTTTTTACATAACTATTGGCAAACTCTATAAAAAACTTGCCATCTATCTCTTGGCTATATTTTTTAAAGAAACCATAAAGCCCTTTTGAACCCTGAAAAAAATCTTTCTCCTCAAAACCTGTGTTCTGAATTGCCCTCATTCCTTGGGCTGCCAAGTCTTTGATTTCTTTTTCTACCGCATTTTTGTACTCAGAAAGGTCATTTTTAATCTCTATGAAGTCCTTTTTTGTCAGTTTTTCCAACTGAGCAATCAAAGGTTTTTTCGCTTCCTGAAAGACATTTGTGCCAAACTCTTGCAAGAGTTTTTCAATATTCCAAGATTTCTCCTCATCTACTTGTCTGAGAGCAAAATCTACTAAAATATTTGTCAAATCCCGATTGCCCTTTTCGCCTGCCTCTTCCAATAGCAATTTTGTTGCCTGCTCCAATACTTCATCTTGTTCTAATTCAATCATATAGTTATAAGGCAAGCCCATGTCCCTGGTAAAAGACTGCACAATTCGATTATTGAAAGAGTCAATCGTGCTAACCGCAAAGTCAGAGTAGTTGTGCAAAAGTTTAGCAAAAACTTTTTCTGCTCTTTCCTGCAAGGTTTTTCTTGTGAAGTGCTTTTCAGGATATTCCTCTTGAAGTTCGGCAAGGATAGCAAAAAGTAAGCTATCTTCTTCGTTATCACACAGATTAGCTATTCTGTATAAGCTATTCACGATTCGGTCTTTCATTTCATTGGCGGCATCGTGAGTAAAAGTAACCGCCAAGATATGTTTGAAATAATCCGCCTTAAATGAAGGAGAGGCAGGCGTAGCCAACACCAATTTGAGATATTCTTTGGTGAGAGTGAAGGTCTTACCTGAACCTGCGGAACTGCGGTATATGTTGAATTTTTTTTGCAAAGGTTTTTTCTAAAAGTATTCTTCTTTTTTAAATTACTTTGTAATTAAGATTTTTACGATGAGAAAAAGTATCTATACGAAGCACCCTTTTACACGGAATAAGGAATAAGGTTCATGGACAGCCCTGTTTCATCTATATAGTCCTCAGCTTCTGCTTTCATTTCGTCATAGTCGGGATTGGGGTAGTACCAATTGACGATGACTTTGTAATCCCTACTTTCTTGATAGTTTTTGAGTAGGCGCAGGAGGTCTAATATGGCTCTTGAAGAACTTGTATTGAAATAAGTAAGTCGGATATTCATTTCTAATTCATTATTGCCCTCCTCGAAATACTGATTTACCCAATTCATCAGTATATCATAGAATTGGAAAGCATCTTCTAAGTAAGACTCTCCTGAGAGTTCGCAAATACCTGTTTCTGCAGAGAAATTCACCGAAGGTGTAAAAATGTACTAAGTTGCCCTTGTATTTCCAAATTTTCCATATCAATACATGTGTTGTCCACCATTGATGGCATAGTTTGCGCCTGTAATAAAACTTGACTCTTCGGAAGCCAAGAAAGAAACTAAATAAGCAATTTCTTCTGTCCCTCCTAACCTACCTACAGGGATACTTTCAATAATTTTCCTCCTCACGTCTTCTGCAATAGACATGACCATATCTGTTGCGATGTAGCCGGGAGAAATCGTATTGACGGTAATGCCTTTATTAGCTACTTCTACAGCCAAAGTTTTAGTAAAACCATGTACGCCTGCTTTGGCGGCGGCATAGTTTACTTGCCCAAACTGTCCTCTTTGAGCATTAACAGAGGATATATTAATAATTCTTCCGTACTGACGCTCTACCATTTGATTAATGACGTGTCGCGTACAGTTAAATACACTATATAAGTTTGTTTTTAATACTAAGTCCCAACGCTCATAGGTCATTTTCCTGAACTGCCCATCTTTGGTAATGGCGGCATTATTTACCAAAATATCTATGCCTCCAACTTCAGTTTCAATGAGTTTTATCATTTCGCCAACCTTATCATAATCTGTTATATCGCATTGGTATATAGGAATTTCAAAACCCTGTTCTTGCATTGCTATTGACCATGCCTCGCCTTTTGAATGTGTAAGGTAGTTTCCTACTACCATATAGCCATCTTTGTAAAGTTTTTTGCAAATAGCCGTACCTAAACCACCTGTACAACCTGTAACTAAGGCAACTTTCTTATTTTCTCTATCCATGAACGAGCTTTCAACAATTTTTTCGCTTTTAATTTTTGCAAACAAGATAAGTATATTTTTTTGAAATTTGCAAATTTATATTCTCAAAAAGCAAAACCCTTACAAGCCAAAATACATGCTTATAAGGGTTTTTTGAGGTTAAAATCGTTTTACAAACCAAACTTTTGACGGATAGCTTGGGCATCGCTTGGTTGTAAACCTAAATCAGAAGCTAAATGGTGAATGTAGTTATCTTCCTCTCCTCCTAACATCTTATCGGCAGCTATCAACAAACAGGCTTGTTGATAAAGTTGTCCTGCAAAATTGTAATCTTGGCGTGCCAGACCAACTACCTCATCGTAGTCTAAAGGATTGTGAACTCTGTCCACAAGTATCTGACGCACCTCAGTTTGATTGGCTATTGAGGGAGGAAACAGTTGGTTTACAGTATCACTAATAAGTTGTTCTAAAACCTGTTCTTCTTGGGCTTGTAATTCTTGGTCTGCAAATACTGTATGCGACCACAAACTGACGCATACCTCCGCAGAGTTTAACCTCTCATTAAGCAAGCCATCTACGTCTTCTTTACTTGGAGGTGCCCCCTTGCTAAATGAGCGACCGCCTCCCTTGTTCATAAAGGCATTGACGGCGTAGTTAATACAGGCATTCACTGCCATACTACCCAATACAGAGAGCAAACTGTTGGTATTGTTGCTATTATTGACTTGTTGTCTATTACCTCCTTGCCCTCCCAAAAAGCTATTAATAAGTCCACCTAATAGACCTCCACCGTCTTGGTTAGTTTGTCCTCCTCCAAGCAAGTCCAAGATGCCGCCGCCTCCACTACTTCCTTGTCCACCGCCGCCAAGCAAATCTAAGATATTACCTCCTCCTTTTTGTCCTCCACCTCCAAGAAGGTCATTAAGGAAAGAAAGGTCTATTCCCCCACCACCTTGATTACCTTTTACTTGGTTTTGTGGGTTATCAAAATTAAAATTGTCATTGACAACCATTTCGTCTGGATTATCTTTTACAATACGTACAGGCATAGTTTTAAATAGTTAATGAGTTGAAAATTTGTTTTATGATTTGTTGGACTTACTTCATTAGCAAAAATGTTGAAGCACAAGATAAGTAAAGTTGTTGGACAAAACTAATCTTTTTTTTCGTAAACTTTTGCAAACTTTTTAGTTTTGAGTACAATAAAATTAAAATTGATGTTTTAGTATAATTGATGAACGCCTAAATCATTAAAATTTTTTTATCTTTGGACAAGACTATCTATTTATCTCGGTGAAAAACAAAGTAAATCTCTGAAAATGAAAAATTTGACTATATGCCTGATGCTCTTGGTATTTCTACTTACTTTAGCTTGTGATGACAAACAAATGACAAAAGACATGAACGACCCAAACCTATTGAAAGAACAGGTCAGCGACCATAAAATTATTATCTATCAAGTTTTTACACGACTTTTTGGCAATAAAAATACTACTAACAAACGGTACGGAACAATAGAAGAAAATGGCGTAGGAAAGATGAATGACTTTGATGAAATTGCCCTCAAAGCAATTAAAAAAATGGGATTCACACACATTTGGTTTACAGGTATCATCGAGCATGCTACTATGAACGACAACACGAAGTATGGCATTCCCTTAGATGATGCTGACGTAGTCAAAGGTATGGCTGGCTCGCCTTATGCTATTAAGGACTATTTTGATGTAAACCCTGATTTGGCAGTAGATGTGCCTAATCGCATAAAAGAATTTGAGGCTTTGGTAGCGCGTACCCACCAAGAGGGCATGAAAGTCATCATAGATTTTGTGCCGAACCATGTAGCTCGCAATTATAAATCCGATGCTAAACCTGCCCATATCAAGGACTTAGGCGAAGATGACGATGTAACAAAAGCCTTTGATATAGATAATAACTTTTACTATCTCCCCAATTCTAAATTCATTGTACCTAAGGAATATCAACTTCCTGATTTCCTGAAAGTAAAAACGAAAAATGGAGTATATGAGGAAGCCCCAGCCAAAGCTACTGGAAATGATGTTTTTTCTCACGCACCCAGCATTAACGATTGGTTTGAAACCATTAAACTCAACTACGGGATAGACATTCAAAACGGCAGGAAAAAATATTTTAGCCCTGAGCGTATTCCTAATACATGGGTAAAAATGAAGGAAATACTGCTATATTGGACAGAAAAAAAAGTAGATGGCTTTCGCTGTGATATGGCAGAAATGGTGCCTGTAGAGTTCTGGAATTGGGTAATCCCTCAAATCAAACAAGTCAATCCTAACATTATTTTTATTGCGGAGATTTACAATCCTAACGAGTACAAAAACTACCTCGACATCGGGAAATTTGACTACTTGTATGACAAAGTAGGCTTGTACGACACACTAAAAACTGTTATTCAAAATAGGGCAAGTGCTTCCGACATTACAAAAAATTGGAAACAAACCGAAGGTTATAATAACCAAATGTTACGTTTTTTGGAAAATCATGATGAGCAACGCATAGCAAGTCAAGATTTTGCAGGCGACCCACGAAAAGCTTTTCCCGCTATGGTAGTAAGTGCCTTGCTCAACTCAGGTCCTGTCATGATATATTTCGGTCAGGAAGTAGGCGAAAAAGGGGGCGGTGTAGAAGGTTTTGGTGGAGAAGACGGAAGGACTACTATTTTTGATTATTGGAGCGTGCCCGCCCATCAAAAGTTGATGAATGGAGGCAAGTTTGATGGAGGAGCATTGGAAGAACCAGAAAAAGAAATTCTACATTTTTATACAACCTTATTGAATTTTTGTACTCAAAATGAAGCAATTAGATTAGGGAGCTTGTATGACTTGCAGTCTGCTAATACGAATAATTATAACATTCACAAAATCTATGCGTTTTTGAGATTTACAGAAAATCAAAAACTATTGGTAGTCGTAAATTTTGATGCAGATGCTCAACCCAAAGACATTCGCCTAAAAATTCCAAGTAATGCCTTAGCACTCATGGGGCTTTCAGAAGGAGAAGAATACAAACTGAAAGAACTATTTTTAAATGGAAAAACACTTTCATTTAAAACTAACGAAGCCATACAGCTAAAACTTTCTCCTTTGGGAAGTTATATTTACAGCATAGAAAAATAAGCATGAAAATCGCCTTCCTCATATTAAAAATTTTGACAAGTTTGTATTTGGTCGCTTGTGCAATATTATATTTTTTACAAGAAAAAATCCTTTTTTTACCTGTTTCCCTTTCAGAAAACTATCGCTATAAATTTGATAGCCAATGGATTAAAGAATATGAGGAAAATTTCTTAAACACGGAAAATAGAGGGAAAATTAATCTGGTCTGGTTCAAAATAGCTAATCCGAAGGGAGTTATTTTGTATTGTCATGGTAACGCAGGAAATATTCAACGCTGGGCAAGCATCGTAGATGACCTCATGCGATTTGGTTATGACATCATTCTTTGGGACTACCGCACTTACGGCAAGAGTACAGGACAACTAAATGAGGAAAACTTACTGAATGATGCACAAGCAGTTTATGATTTTACTAAAAAGCATTTCTCTGAAAATCAAATCATTGTTTATGGGAGGTCATTGGGTACAGGCATGGCAACTTACCTGTCGGCAATGAATGCACCCAACTACTTGATTTTAGAAACACCTTATTTTAACCTAAGCGATGTAGCGGGCTATCACTTCCCTTACTTTCCTTATCATCTGCTTTTAAAATATAAACTCCCAAGTAATGAATGGATTACAGAGGTACGCTGTCCAATTACGATTTTTCATGGGACTTATGACCGCACCGTGCCATATAGCTCAGGTTTCAAATTAAAACCGTTGCTCAAAGCCCGTGATGAGTTCATTACCATAGAAGGCGGCGACCACAACGATTTGAATACTTTTTACATTTATGAAGAAAAGTTAGGCAAAATATTAGGCAAATGAAGCCAAAAATTCTATAAATTTGGTCTTGATAGACATTCAAAACTCAAAACTATATGATGAAAGCACTACAAATAACCGATAATCCCAAAGAGAAAATTAAACTTGTAGAGGTGCCTATCCCTAAGCCCGAGGAGGGAGAAGTGTTGGTAAAACTTACTGCCGCCGCCTTGAACCGACGCGACCAATGGATACGAGAAGACAAGTATCCAAATATTAAACCTCATACAACACTTGGCTCTGATGGCTGTGGTATAGTAGAAAAAGTAGGGAGCGAAATAGATAGTCATTGGGTAGGCAAAAAGGTGATTATCAATCCAAACATTGATTGGGGCGATAATCCTAAGTTTCAAGCTCGTCATTATCAGATTCTGGGAATGCCTACGCACGGGACTTTTGCTGAGTATATTGTAGTAAAAAATCATCGTCTTCACCTTAAACCTGAGCATCTTACCGATGAGCAAGCCTCTGCATTACCTTTGGGAGGGCTGACAGCTTATCGCGCTATTTTCAATCATGGAGAGTTCAAAGAGGGAGAAAATATGCTGATTTCAGGAATTGGAGGCGGGGTAGCTACTTTGGCTTTACAGTTTGCCTTAGCCGCCAAAGCAAATATATATATCACTTCTGGAAGCCAAGAAAAAATAGACAAAGCCCTGCAAGCTGGAGCAGTTGACGGTGCCAATTACAAGGAAAGTAATTGGAACAAGGAACTTTTAGAGAAATCCAAAGGCTTTGATTTGGTCATAGATAGTGGTGGGGGAAAAGGATTTAGCGATTTTATTCGCATGATGAAACCCGCAGGCAGAATCGTATCTTATGGGGCTACACAAGGACTCCCTACTACCTTAGACTTATATCGCATTTTTTACTATCAAATCAAAATTCAAGGAACGACTATGGGCAACGACCAAGAATTTGCTGAGATGCTCTCTTTTGTAAATACCAATAAAATAGTCCCTTTGATAGATAGCATCAGACCTTTTGATGAGATTATTTCTGCTTTTGATGAAATGAGGTCAAGCAAGCAGTTTGGAAAGATAGTAGTGAAGATATAAAATAGATAGTTTTCTAAACAATAAATACATCATGTTGAAAATCAATATAAATAATGCCTCTTTTGAAGTAGAAAATCATAAAGACACATTGACCATCAACCAAGAAGTTTTTGACGGAGATATACAACCTTTGGGAAGTAATCATTTTCATATTCTTTATCAAAACCGTTCCTATAATGCGGAAATAGTCAAGGCAGACTATGCGGAAAAGTCTTTTACAGTTAAAATCAATGGTAATACCTATCAAATTGCTGTACAAGACAGATTCGACCTTTTATTAGAGCAGTTAGGTATGGGGAAGGCAAGCAAGCAGAAACTCAATGACCTCAAAGCTCCTATGCCCGGTTTGATTCTGGATATTTTAGTAAAAGAAGGAGATAAGGTAAAAAAAGGAGATAACTTGCTTATTTTAGAAGCAATGAAAATGGAAAATATGATTAAATCCACAGGCGAGGGAACGGTAAAAAGCATCAAAACGAGCAGGGGAGATAGAGTAGAAAAAAATCATGTTTTAATCGTATTTGACTGATGCTACTTTCTTCTTTTACTCCTAATCTGGTCGAGGCTGGCGTAGATGAGGCTGGGAGAGGGTGTTTGGCAGGACCCGTAGTAGCCGCCGCAGTAATTCTACCCAAAGACTATCAACACGAGTGGCTTACGGACTCAAAAAAACTCAACAAGAAACAAAGAGAAGAGTTACGCTTAGAAATTGAAAAACAAGCGATGAGCATAGGCATTGGATTGGCTTCGCCGCAGGAAATAGACCAAATCAATATTTTGCAAGCCTCTATCTTGGCAATGCACCGCGCCGTAGAGCGATTATTTCCTGCACCTGAACTTTTGCTTATAGATGGAAAGTATTTTAAACCCTATCCTTTTATTTTGCACGAATGTATAATCAAAGGCGACGGAAAATTTCTTTCTATTGCCGCTGCCTCTATCATTGCTAAAACAGAAAGAGATAAAATCATGGAAAAATATGCCCAAGAGTTCCCTTTTTATGCTTGGGAAAGCAATGTAGGCTATCCCACTAAAACTCATTACGAAGCTATCAAGATTCATGGAATCACAGACTTACATCGCAAAAGTTTTAGATTGGGATAGGGAAATAGTTTAATGCTTAAAATGTCTTACGCCTGTAAAGACCATTGCCATATTATGAGCATCACAGTAAGCGATAGAATCGGCATCTTTGATAGAACCACCGGGCTGAATAACTGCTTTAATTCCTTCTTTATCTGCTATTTCTACACAGTCTGGGAAAGGAAAAAAAGCATCAGAAGCCATGACTGCTTTTGTCAAATCGAAACCAAAATGTTTTGCTTTTTCTATGGCTTGTTTGAGTGCATCTACTCTTGATGTCTGCCCAACTCCACTTGCAAATAGCTGATTATCATTAGCTAAGACAATAGTATTCGATTTGGTATGTTTTACTATTTTATTAGCAAAGAGCAACGACTTTACCTCTACGGCAGTAGGAGCGCGCTGAGTAACTACTTTCAAGTCTGCCTCTGTTTCTGTTTTCAAATCTTTGTCTTGCTCTATTACTCCATTGAGCAAAGTTTTAAACTGTTTATCTGAAAGCTTTACACGTTTTTGCAAAAGTAAAATTCTATTTTTCTTTGTTTGAAGCAAGTTTAAGGCATCTTCTGAAAATGTGGGTGCTATCAAGACTTCAAAAAATAACTTATTCAGTTCCTCTGCACAGGGCAAATCCACTGGCTTATTGGTAACTATCACTCCTCCAAAAGCAGAAATAGGGTCTGCTTCAAGAGCTTTCAAGTAAGCCTCTTTAGGAGTATTGCCGATAGCCATGCCACAGGCGTTAGTATGTTTCAAGATAGCAAAAGCCGTTTCATCAAACTCGGCTATCAAGGAAACTGCTGCATCTATGTCCACTAAGTTATTGTAAGATAGTTCTTTCCCGTGTAACTGCTCGAACATTTGGCTCAAATTCCCATAGAAAACACCTTTTTGGTGAGGGTTTTCTCCATAGCGAAGCATTTGGCTTTGGCGAATGCTTTGTTTAAATACCTGATTTTCGTTTTCAAATTGGTTAAAATAATTAAAAATAGCAGTGTCATAGTGTGAAGTAATATCAAAGGCTTGGGCGGCAAATTTTTTGCGGTAAGCAAGTGAAGTAATCCCATTTTTTTCTTGCAAGAGCGTAAGCAAGGCAGGGTACTGCTCCCTTGACGAAACTATCAACACATCTTGGAAATTTTTAGCGGCGGCTCTAATCAGTGAAATACCCCCAATATCAATTTTTTCAATAATATCTTCCTCACTCGCTCCCTTACCCACTGTTTCCTCAAAAGGGTATAAGTCCACAATGACTAAATCTATAGCAGGAATTTCATATTGCTTAGATTGAGAAATATCCTCTTGATTATCACGGCGATAGAGTATTCCTCCAAAAACTTTGGGGTGTAAAGTCTTTACCCTTCCTCCAAAAATAGAGGGATAAGAGGTCAAGTCCTCTACGGCAGTAACTTGAACGCCTAAATCTTCTATGAACTTCTGTGTGCCTCCTGTGGAAAATATTTTTACACCTTGCTTGCCTAATAGTTCTACGACAGGGGCAAGGTTATCTTTATAAAAAACTGAAATTAGTGCAGAAGTAATTTTCTTATCCATGAAATAAATTGATTATGTACTATTGTTCAACTCGGCAAAGGTATAGAAAAAGCATGAATTAGTTTTTCCAAAAGTATATTTTCCAATAGATTTCTTATTCTTTGACGACTTTCCTAACTGCTTTGAGTTCTCCTGCCTCTATGCGAACAAAATACATTCCATGAGCTAACTTTTCCAAATTAACGATTTGACTGATAGAATTTTGTAGCTTAAAAATATCTATCTGTTCTATTTCTCTCCCCAATAAATCTACTAAAGTAATTTTCACCAATGCTGGCTTGATGAGTGCTATTTCTATGGTGATTTCTTTTTTTGTTGGGTTAGGATAAATACTCAAACTATTCTCTATCAAGTTATTATTTTCTGCCAAGATGATGGAAGGTCTGGCTTGTACGGTAGGAGAAAGTTCACTGACTATGCCTGAGCGCGTAACAGCCCTAATTCTGAAAGCATAGCTTGTGGCATTTTTCAAGTTGTAAACCACAAAGCTATTTGTATTGCTTGTGCCTACTAATCGCAAAGGCTGGTTGGTGGAAAACATATAAATTTCATAATAGGCAATATTAGATTCAGGATTAGCGTCCCAAGTGAGCCAAACTTTTTCGCTCCCTGCGTGTGCTTGTAAGCCTGTGGGAATATTAGGAATGATGGGTAAAATATTGAAAATTACTTGGGCAGGGATAGTAGCATATTGGATAGGGTCTGCTCCATTCCAAGTAAAGCCATCATTTCCATAATAATCCCTATTAGGAACATAATATAGAATATCAAGGTCTTGCCTTAAAATTTCTTGATGCGTATTTACAGGGGTTTTGTTCCAGTACAATATGCCTTTTTCAGGCAGAGAAAGTATTTTTATCTTTTCTAAGTTGTCATTTTCTATGTCTGCAAAAGCATTATTAAAGTCCACAGGTTTAAAGCTAATTTGTTGGTTCTCTATTCCTTGCTTTATGATATTACTTATCAAAGGTGGTTTGTTTACATAAATTATATTGATATTTACATTGGCACTGACATTGGCATATACCAAGCCATCAGAAGCGTTCCAAACAAAAACATCATTGCCAACAAAATCAGTATTAGGACTATAAGCAAGACGATGAAGGAAATTTTTAGGAATTTCTTGGTTGGTTGTTACAGGAGTATTATCAAAAAGTAAAGTGCCATTAGTTGGTAAAGAAAGAATAATAATTTTTGCCAACTCATTATTGTCAGCATCTGCGTAAGCATCAGTAAAATCTGTGATTGCAAAGTTTAAAGTGGTATTTTCATTTACATTTTTATTTACATCATATACCACAGGGGCTTGATTGCCAAGCAGAATAGTCAAATTGACTTGTGCAGGTGTGGTAGCATATACGTACCCATCAAAAGCGTTCCAAGAAAAGGCATCATTTCCAAAATAATCATAAAGAGGTCGGTAAGTGAGTTTGCTCAAATCTAAGCGATTGATTTGTTGGTTGAGCGTAACTAAAATATTATCAAGGAATAATTCTCCTTTAGAAGGTAATTCTGTAATTTTTATTTTTACCAAATCGTTATTGTCTGCATCGGTGTAGGCAGTAGTAAAGTCTGAAATGGAAAAATTAAGGATTTGATTTTTTGAGGTTACTTTTGAAAAACTGCTAATCACAGGTGCGGAGTTTCCCGAGCTTACGTTGATAATCACTTGGGCAGTCATAGTAGAATAGTCCGTACCATCAGAAGCTCGCCAGAGAAAGCCGTCATTCCCTACAAAAGTTATATTCGGCGTATATCTCAATAAGTTGATGTCAGCTCTATTAATTTCTTGATTTACTGCTACAGGCAGGTTGTCCCAAGTCAAACTACCGTTAGCGGGCAAAGATACAATTCTGATTTTTGCCAATTCATCATTTTCTATATCACTATACACACCTATAAAATCACTTGGAAAGAAATTAATGGAGAAAATATTTGCAACATTCCTTGTAAAACTACTGATAATAGGAGAGTCATTGACAGAATTGACAGTTAAAATAAAATTGATAGATTGACTGATTCGCCCATCGCTAACGGTAATACTAATAACCGTTCCTCCAAACTGATTCAATCCTGGTGTAATCACTAAGTTTCGGGTTGCTCCTGTACCTCCTATGGCAATATTCGCATTTGGTACTAAGGAAGTATTAGAAGATGTAACGGTTAATGTCAGACTACTTACCAAATTATCGGGGTCGCCGATAGTAAAGTTGATAGGAGAGGTGGGTGTATCTTCGTTAGTAACTTGATTGGCAATAGAGGTAATAGTAGGTCTTGCATTGACCTTGATGCTGGCATTGGCAGTATTGATGCTGAATGCAGTGCTTCCACCATAGCTTGTAGGTAAGGAAATATCTGCTGTACCTCCTGCTATTCCTGTAGTCCTGTCCCATGCCCTAAAAGTAAAGTTAGCAGTACCATAAAAATCTGGATTGGGGACAGATCGGATTCTGGCATCAGTGGGAAGCAGTAAGGCAATAGCAGACGAGGGAGTGCCAAAGTTTGTCCAAGTGATGCCATTATCCAGCGAATATTGCCAAGTGCCATTAGTTTGGTCAGCATCAATAACAGCAATGCCTTCTTGTGCATTAGCGTCTATATCGGTAATTCTATCTCCTCCTGCTGAGGCAATTATCTGACTTACTGTATTACCCGCAGGGTTAGTAGCATCTTCGTCTATCATACCAAGTGTAAAAACACCAGTATTGTCTAATACAGGTGCGTGGTTAATAGTGCTAAAATTCCAAGTAGTGGCATCGCTAATGCCAGCAAAAGCATTGGCAGGGGTAGCAAAGTCAAGGATAGCCCCTGCATCTATTAAAATATGATAGTTAGTGTTGCCCTCCAAATCTGCGGTGGGATTGATAGTTACCGTATTGCCGCTAAAAGTTACTGTCCCTGTACCTCCACCTGTAATAGGAATAACCACAGGACTTGTTCCTCCCGTGATAGTAATATTTCCTACGCCAGCCTTTACTTGTTTATTGAATTGTATCTGTAAATTGGTATTCAAAGGTACGCTAACACTATTGTCTGATGGAAATAAGGAAGTAAAATTTACGGGGCTAACATCACAAGAATTGGAAATATTAATAGAAGTACTATAGATACATGTATTTTCTGTAACTCTAAATCCCACATTTCCAGAGATATTAGTTGTAATAAAGGGTGTAGTTTCTCCATTAGGGAACCAGGTCAGAGTAGTACTCGATGGAGTAAATCGCAATCCTTCGTTGGTTACTGACCAGTAGGTATCGTTTCGTCCTGGAATAACTACGCCCCTTTTCCCGCCGCTACTTTCCAACCCCATAATCATAGAGGCAAAGGTACTTACTTGAATATTGATAGAGTGAATCTCTACAACATTGGTAGTTTCGTACAAGATGACTTGGGCATTTACTCTATTTGGACTTGGGGGAGTAGCACTGTAATAAGGTACATTTAAAAACTCGACTACTAATTTTCTATTAGGAGCAGTTCCAAAAACTTGGTATTTCACTGTCCCTGCTGCTGAGGGGTCGAGGTCTGACCATGCAAAAGCAATAAAATTATTAGGGGTTAAAGTATTGGGAATTAGCCTTTTTACACTTGGGGCAAAATCATGGTCAAAGCCATCAAAACCAATAAATCCATTGGAGTTGATATAAAACTCGCTGTAAGTGTTCCCATAAAAATTAAAATTAAATCCAATAGGAAACTTTTTGAAATCATCATCTCCCAAAGCTACTAAGTTAGCACTTGCCATATTTTCGGTAGCAAGTGGGATATTTTGAACATAGTAAGTATCGACGGGGAAGTTTTGAGCAGAAAGTATAACCGTATTGCAGTAGGTAGCAGAAGGGTTTGCTGCGATAGACAAAGGAAGTGTATTTGTGTTTCTTTGGACTTTTAAACTCATTACATCATTATCTTTGACCTCATCAGAAGGCAGATTGACTGATGCTCTGAGCGTATTTTCTCCAAAAGAAGTAAAATTAGCAGAAGTAGTAAAGGTATAATCTATTTCTCCATTGATGCCTAAATCATTCGCTAAGGTGAGTGTTTCTGTAACAGGAACTTCTGTGTTGATTTGAAAAGAAAGAGGTATGGGAGTACCCGCAACAATGGGATTAAGCCCCGAATTTCGTATTCTAACGGTTACTGTATTATTGGTTTGACAGATATTATTAGTTGGGGCGAGAATACTCATCAGCCTAAGGTCTGTACCTGCACCTACTCCAGAGGGAATAATGCGTGCTGTGGCATAGCCTCTTTCACTAACTACACCGGTATTGGTTCTTGCTCTTACCGTGTGGAAATACCAACCTCCATTTACTAAACCCGTAGAAGTAAAAGTAGTCGTAGGTGCGGCTACCGTGCCTACCAACTGCCATTTCCCTTCTCCAGAGAAATTATCAAACTGTCTGATTTTATAAATATCGTAGAAATCAGCCCCACTCACAGGAAGCCAGTCTAACTGTATCTGATTATTTTGCGGAGTGGCAGTAATCATCGTAGTAGAAATTCCTCTTGGTACGCCCATAATAGTAAAAGCCAAGTCAGATTCATCGGAAGTGGTGCCACCTGACATTTTTGTTCCGCTAATTCTAATTTTTGCTTGGTCGGTGATAATATTAGGCGTGAGCCAAGTGTAGCGTAGAAGTCTATTGTCTGGAATAGTTACATTGGCAATGGTATTCCAACTACTACCGTCGTAAAACTCAATGGTGTAATCTCCACCTGCTATACCTTCTGCGTCCCATTGAATTACCTCATTCACACTTGGCTTCAACTTTTCGCCACCCGCAGGATAAGTAACTTCTATATACTCAGGCTCTACCAGCCACGCCAAAGCAAACTCTTGGCTACCTCCCGCAGGGAAGTTGATATTTGTGCCGCTTACTTGAATAGTGTAAGTTCCTGCGTCAGGGTCTTCTATCGTTACTTGTTCGATATTGTTCAGGTTATCTATTCCTCTGACAGCCACAGAAGCAGGAGCAGAAGGATTTAAGACCCAAGGCAAATAAGTCGTAGTACTTGGGTCGTGTTGTATTTGTAAGTCCAGATTATTAATCAAGGCAGGTATAGTAGCTGGCATGGCAGGTGGGTCTGTCCAGCAAAGCATTACTTTTAGTCTTTTGGTATTGGCAGGAACGTTGATTTGAGCAGAGTAGGTTTTGGTATTACCATGAGATACATTATCAACAAGGTAATTTCCTTCGTTCAATATTTTTAAAGACTTTAAGGCATTGAGCCGACCAAAACCAAACTGATAATCAGGATAAGGATTTCCCAAATCCGTAGCACCGTTGCATACCAAGGCTTTGATTAAGGAAGCTCGCGGATTGGTATTGGCATTAAGTTCTTTGTAACGCTGAAAAAGTAAGGCAGACACTCCTGAAACTGTAGGGCAGGAATGTGATGTCCCTGTCCATGAGTCTGTGCCTTCATAGGAAGAGTGAGGGTGTGGAGCATCAACGGCTCTGCCTAAAGAAACTACATGAGGAGAAAGGCTACCATCTTGGTTTGGTCCCCAGCTTGAGGCAATAGAAAAAGCAAAAAAGGATAATATGTTTACATTATCTCTCTCCAATGCTCCTACGTGAATAGAATTTTTTGAGGATTGTACCGTAGAGCGATAACCTCCATTGGGCGGAAAAGTGCCTGCACAATTGAGGCGAGAGTTGCCTGCGGCAAAATGATGCGTCAAATAAGGATAAACATAAGCAAGTTGGTCAATACTACGGCTCGTTACGGTATAAGGCATACCCGTATTGCAGTTAGGTGAACTTCCATAAGAGTTTTGTGTAATGACTATTTGGTAGTCATCTATTGCCCTTAGCATCTCGAAGGGAATATAATTCTCAAAAGGAGGAGGATTAGTAATATCATACACAAAAATACTTGCTTCGGTAGCTACTCCACGCATAGCAGGGTCTCTGGTACCTGCTCCTGCCATGTTCCCTACTACGTGAGTAGCGTGAGAACCTAATACATTGCCTAAGTTAGTTGGTTGAACTTGGGTAACTCTATCGATAAAATCTATGTGCGGTCCTGCAAACCCACCGTCCCAAACGCCAATGTTCACATTCTTTCCCGTCAGTCCATAGACATTTTCCAAAGGGTCGACTCTATAATGCTCTCTGATTATATTTCCAAGCGTCATGAGTTGTTCTGGGTTTTTCTCTGCCCAAAGTATGTAGGGCTTATTGGCTATTTTTAGTATCTGAGCAGGAGCAAGCCTTGCAATGACTGTATTTAGTTGTTCCTGATAAATAAAATCACTAATGCCTATTTCGGAAAATGCTTGTCTAATTACTTCTTGGGGGATTTGAGTGCTTACAAGAAAGCTAACTTCAATAGGTTGTGGACGTGTTTCACTCAATAAAGTCTTTTCTATTTTATCTTTTATCTCAAATTTTTGGATAGTCTTGATACCTATATTTTTTAGACTTGCTGTATTGATGAAGAAGGGAATTTTGGCTAAATAGGTATTTTTTTTAATAAATTGGAGAAGGGCTATGCCTTGTTTCTGCAAAGATGCGACGCTCTGCTGAGTAGGGGTTTGGGCAAATTCTACAAGTAAGTAATAATAAGAATTGTATAAAGCATCGCTTAACTTTTCTTTATGGTTGAAAAAACTATCCAAGAAATCCTCTGCTCCTAAGCGCATGGATAAGTTGGGATTTATTTTTTGATTATGCTGGTTATCAATTATCTGTGCTTTTGAATCAAATGAATGTAATAATAAAAGAATGCTTACTTCAAAAGCTACTAATATGAAAAACGATAAATATCTATTTTGCATATACTTTCTTTTATTAAGGGTAAGGGGATTTATTGGTTATGTACGTAAAGAAGTTGAAATTAAGTTGCAAAAGATATGAAAAATTTTATCTTATCTCGTTTTATATCTGTTAGTTAGTATTATTATAACTTACGATTGTTTTGTACTTTCCTGTAAGGTTACAGTCATCAATATCTAACCTGATAGCACCTGTACCTTGGTGAGTAAAGTGCTGCTTGCGCCAGCTACCATCTTTTTTTTCTAAAAAAAGAGTAATATCAACTTTGCCTCCCGTAGGGGAATACACCCAGCCTGTTTCAAAAATTATACCTTCTTCTCTACATTTTGGATTAGGAATGGTACGTGTAATTTTAAACTCTGGAGGTTTGTTGTGAACGGTTTGATGATGTTTCTCTATGACTTGCTGCTCAGTAGGAAATTTGCAGTTCTCATCGTCGGCATAGCACACATAAGCATAATAATTGCCTGTATATCTGCAGTCTGATAGATTTAGCTGTATCACTGCTGTTCCTTGATGTTCAAAATGATGCTTTTGAAAAGAGCCGTCTTTACGCTGTAAAAACAACATCACTTCTACCCAAGCATTAGATTTAGGAACTCTCAAATAACCTTTTTCAAAAGTTACCCCACTTGCCGCTCCACAAGAGGCATGAGTATAAGTAGAGAAGTGAGTTATTCTAAACTTAGGTTCGTCCTGAGCCTTGACAAGGCTCCATATCAGGCAAAATATTCCTATCAAAACTCTTCTTTTCATTCCATAAATCAATAATACTTATGTATCTTGCAAATTTAGGAAAGTAAATGAATAATATTATCTTATATAATAACAAATACTATGCACACCATTCAAAAAATCTCAAAAACTACGAATCGTTATCAAATTTTCTGAAATAAGTCCAGCTACGGAAGCTACTTGCAAAAAATCACTTTGGAGTGCTAACGCCTGAGGGTGTGTATTAGTTACTACTATCTTTTCAATCAAATTACTCATTTGTAGCTTTTTAACTGCTTCATTTGGGAATATGCCATGAGTAGCAAGTACATAAATTTGTGCTGCGCCTGCTTCTTTGTAAGCCTTTGCTGCTTGCAAAAGCGAACCTCCTGTACGAATCATGTCGTCATAAATGATTACAGTTTTTCCTTTCACATCTGCATTTACGCCTGTAACTCTGGTATTGCTACCGCTCATACGCCTTTTATACACGAAAGCCGCCTCTACGCCTATGTCATTTGCCAAAGATTCTACCCACTTTGCCCTACCTGCATCTGTAGAGGCAAGCACAAAATTTTTCCCTGCCAAATGAGTGGCTATCGTAGAAATGATGGGTTTGGCATAGAGATGAATCGCTCTAATACCCCCTTCCAAGTAGTGAGGTATGCCCTCTGAGTGTAAATCAATGAAGATAACTCTATTCCCAAAATAGGCTTGTGGAATAGCAGAAAGCAGGCGAGCGCGCGTTTTGGCGGTAACTATTTCTCCTTTTTTGACTGCTCGCTCCATAGTGGAATAACCATAAAAAGGAATGATGATGTTTAGTTTCCTTGCTCCCCCTTCTACCAATCCACAAGCTATATCATACAATTCTAAGGTATCCTTGTCTGAGATAGTGCCTCCAATCAAGGCAACCTCCTTGTATTCTACCTCAGACAAAATTCTGTAATAATGCTCTCCATCGGGGAAAGTTTGTATTTCTATATTACCTTCCTCAAAATGACTACTTTGCAAAATTTCCTCTTTTAAGTAGCTGTAATTTTGTGTGGAAAAAATGATGGTCTTGTCATTTACTTGCATAGGTAATTTATAGGATTAGTATATGTTGCTCTTAATTTGCGAAGATTAAAAAAAATTCAATAAGGCATCGCAGAAAATTACTTAAAAATATACATTCCTTTGTCATTAACAGTGATTTTAGGTAGCTTTTTGTTTTTCTCAAAATAAAGATACCCTGTTTGTAAGTTTTCCCAAAGCGTGAGTTTTTCTGTATCTCCCTGATATTCTTTTTTTAAACTTGCAAAACTCTGCTCGTCTAAGTGAGAAGGGAAAATATGCACAGGAATTTCTTTCTGTCCTGCGCCGTGTGCCTGAATCATAAGCCAATATACTTCTTTGATATTCTCGTCTTGGATAGAAATGCAACCAATGGAAACACAAGAACCATGAATGCAAATATCGCCGCCTAACTTACGCTTGTGCGGACTCAAGATTCTGTCAGAAGCATTGGGGTAATTAATTCTTACGGAGAGATAAAAATTGCTTTGAGGGTTGTAACAGTCCACGTGGTAAAAGCCTTCAGGGACTTGCAAGTCGCCTTACTTTCTTTTAGGACCTAAACTGCCAGAGGCATAGCAAATATCATAGGTTTTTACTAAAACAAACTTTCCTGTTTTATCATCTTTTGCCCACATCTCAAATAAGTTTTCCTTTTTAAAGGCTCTGAAAAACAATTCTTTAGGAGGATACGACAAGCCTTTTTCTGTGAAAAGCCGTTGCATGAGTACATCTTTTGCCTTCTGAGCTTCTTTTACTCTGGTTTGGGCAAGTTGGTTACTTAAAAATTGGGCATTCATAGGATAAGCTGATAGTAATATCAATGAGGAGAAAAGTAGTACGGTTCTGAAAGGATTAGATAAATACTGCATATCAATTCGAGTATTTTATAGATATTAATACGTATTGTTCTTGTCCTAAGACTATGTTTAGGCAAGGTTGCCCGCATAAAGTTAATTTGCTTCTTATTTTAAGTCGCAGCTATCGATTAAGAAGCAACGAGCATCCTTCTTTGGGGAACTATTCTAATTATTAAAATTTGATGAGGCTTTTTGTATTTCTATTTTAAATTTTTACCGAGTAACATAGAGGTCTTGCAAGTATTTTAAGAACAAGCAATAGATTTATTAGACAAGCCAATCATAGGCTTCTGTATCGTTTAAAAAGCTTTCTGTATCAAATGAAGCATGTTTTTTAATAGCTTCTATCAATTTATTAGTACTAAGTATAGCAAATAAGCCATCAGGCATGACTATCGCCAATTGATGCAATCCTACTTTGACAGCTTGCCTCTGCCATACTTCCTCCATCCATTGTTGGTCTTGGGGAGAAAGCATCACTAAGTTGCGAAAATCAATCAACATTTTGCAACTGTTGAATCTTACTAAGGCTGATAAGGCTCTCTCAGCATTGGTTTGATAGCACTGATTTTTAGTTAGCCCTTTCATCACTAAGTAGATGATGTTGCCTTCTTTTACATGATACGTTTCTGCACAAATGTCTTTGAAAATAGGGGTAAGACTTTTGTTTGTTGATAGTTTATGTAGTGTTTCTTCCGTCATCATTTGCTTAAAATTACATAATCAAAATTATGTGTATTTTTTCACTTAACCAAGTTTTTTTTGCATTTTTTAAAGTTTAACGTGAAAAATGAGTAAAAGTTACTAAAATTTAAAAAATTTTGAACTGAAAGCAAATGTGCAGAAAGACATATCTTTGGTTTAATCCTCTGATAGTAACCACTTCTCTGCATCTTCCTGATTATCAAATAAACGAAGGTCAAAACCTTCAGGAAACTGCTGGCTATTATCCTGCATAAACTCGGCGGATAGTCTGGCATATAAGTCTGGAGAGTAAATATGGGCAAACTTCTTTAAGCCCCTCACGATGACGGCAGGCATCCATTCGGTGGCTAACCATTCATTTGCTTCGTCCCAAACGCCTTCCAGTTGTCTATTATCATTCATCAGCTTAGAGGTAGAGTGCGAGGCAATTTCATCAAGAAACAGGAGTGCTCCTTGCTTTACTTGTTCAACGGACAGATAAGAGCCAAACCATGCGGCATAAAATATACCTTTGTCTTGTAAATATTCTAAGGTAAAGAAAACTTTACCCTCTTGGTCTTTTAGTTCATTTTTCATTCTTGAAAATAGTTTTAGTTGGACACTGAGCTTGAGAATTTCCTCTCATACACAAAGATAAAAAAATGACAGATTTATTAAAGTAATTGCTGACATTTATAAATTTTTTTAGAAAACTTACAGATGTCAGCAATTAGATTTTATTGATATTACCTTGCAGACCTTGCGTCTATGACCTTACCAAAAAATAAAGTATTCATAAATAGTTTTGTTCCACCGAACCAGAATGCCCTGAAATTTAGGTCGTTATCTATGGAAATTACTCTCCCTCTACCCAAGGCATTGACATTGATGGCGGCAACATTTCGCATCATCTCAGCATTTGCCTTAGAAATATATCCGCTCTGCAATGGGTTAGCGGTGTATTGGGCGGGAGTGCTGTAAGGGTTTGAGTTTCTTTGCATATACACACTATTTGCCTTGAAAAAGCTCAAATTTGACGTATTATAACCATACAAAAGTGGGTGGGTCAAATCTACTTTGGCTTGGAAGATACTACCGCCCATTTCCTGCGCCCCCAAATTATTTTCTAAATCTGCATAACTTGCTACTTTCAGGCTGTCTGCCTTGCTTTTCTTTAAGTTGATGTTTACTAAACCATTTGCTCCCCACTCAATAGCCGTTTCAAAAAGCACCAATGAACCACCATTTTGCACCCAATTTTTGATTTTATCTTTATTTACACTTCCATAGCTCCCGCTTACCATGATTAAAGTATTGTACTTATCAATGTTAGCCCCATTGAAATTATTGACATCTATCATGGTAATAGGCAAGCCAAAACGCTGGTCGGCTAAGTGCCAAATTTCACCTGCATCGCTTGCGGCTACGCCTGCACCTACCAGCATAGCAACTTTGGGGGCTTCCAAAATAGAAAAGCTATTGCTCCCTAAATCTATGCCGTCAGATACTAAGCCTGTTTTTACTGCATAGGCTTTGATTCCATTAGTTTTTGCTTGATTTTCAATTAACTGATAAATTTCATCTTCACTTTTTGCTTGATTTTTTGCGGGAATCATGATAGTTCCATAGTCAAATTTCATATTTCCATTTGCCGTAACAATCTCGAAGGGGTCAGTAGCTACTTTGGCAATAAGCCCACTATTTAGCACGGCATAGAGCATCTTAGGGGCATAATACTCGTCCCACTCAAAGAGGTAAGCATATTCACTTCTGCCCCCTACTACCTCGCCCATAGGGAAAATAGCTTGAGAAAGTTTATTGCCTAAAATAGTATTATTCAAAGATTTGAGTTCGGCATAAGGCAGATTAAAAGCCAAAGGCATAGTCCAAGCAGAAACATCGTAAAACAAGCTATCCTTGAATTTGAGTTCTTTTTGGAAAATAGTGGTTATTAGTCTATACTGAGGCTGGTTAGTAGGAATAATGAAAGCCGAGCCACTCTCAAACTCTTGGTTATCTACGGTAATTTTGCCTTTCAACTCGTAAATTTCTATTTGATGACGTTCTAACATTTCTAAGAAATGATAGGTTTTTGCCCTGTCGTTTCTGTCCCCTACAATGTATCCTTTAATTGGAGAAGCATTGGCTTGCTGGACTGCCGTTTGGAAAGATTCTCTTTGATAATTAAGCAGTTCCTTACGGAGGTTTTTTGCCGCTTCCAAAGTAGAAAGTGAGGTAGTAAACTGATTGCGAATGGTAAAAGGGAAGGTAAGCACGCCATGGATAGTTTCTTGAGCGTGTCCGCGAGAACTTCCCTGCTCGAATAGGATACCTACTGCCCCTTGAATATCGGGATAAGTAGAACCTTTGCCGTAATAAAAATCGTCAAAACCCTCTTTGGTGTAGTAGAGCGAGCCTATCCTGTCTAAAAATGCCGCGTGAAACTTGCCAATTTTCCCTGTCAATTCTTGATTTTTAGCAGGAGTAAGTGGATTGGTGCGAGAGGGAACACCGGGCTGGAAAAAGAAGGTAGAGTTAGACCCCATTTCATGGTGGTCAGTCAGTACATTGGGTTTCCATTCGTGAAATTTTTTCAGACGGTTTTGACTTTCAAGGTGTTGAGCGGGTAGCCAATCTCGGTTCAAGTCAAACCAATAGTGGTTAAACCTGCCTCCGGGCCACACTTCGCTGAACTCTCTACTTTGAGGGTCAGTTACTAAGTGCTTGCTTTTGTGCATATTTGCCCAGTGAGCGAAGCGATTTAGCCCATCAGGGTTGAACGAAGGGTCGAGTAAAATAATCGTATTTTCTAAGGCTTCTTCTATCTGCCGGCCTTGAGCCGCTGCCAAGTAGTAAGCATACAAAAGAGCTGCATTAGAGCCACTTGGTTCGTTACCGTGTATGCTGTAACCTTGCCAAATTACTACGGGCATATTGTCTATGTTCAGACTGGCAGATTTGGCAGGGTTGCAGAGGTCTAAGTGTTGCTGGCGAATCTGCTCTAAGTTTGCATGATTTTTCGGAGAAGTAATCGTAAGCAGTAATTGGGGGCGGTCTTCATAGGTTTTGCCTGTCTGTTCTATCTTGATGCGGTCAGAGGATTTTGCCAACTCTCTCATGTAATACACTAATTTATCATGAGTTATGTGCCACTGCCCTACTTTATGCCCAATAACCGACTCAGGAGTGGGGATAGCAGGGTTATAAGTAATACTATCTGGTAAGTAATACTTAAGTTCCTGACTATAAGCTGTTATGCTCGTAAAGCAAAAAACGATAAGTATAAAGGTAATTTTCTTCCTCATATTCTAAATAAGATTAAAATGGTAATACTTTATTTTGATTTAAAATTACCAAATAAGAAAAGAAGTTGTTAGTTTTACTCTAAAATTTGACAAGTAATCAGAAAAAATTATGCTTTTTGGCTTATTTGCGAAAAAAGAGGAAGAAGAATTTGAGATTATTCGCACTGCAAAAATCTATACCGAGCATGGAGTAATGCACGTGCAACTTTTTGAAGAAGATGCCCCTAAAACAGTAGATAACTTTTGCAGGTTAGCAGATTTGGGATTTTACAAAAATATGATTTTCCATCGGGTAATAGCAGGGACTTTGGTGCAGACGGGTTGTCCAAAAGGCGATGGCACAGGAAGTGCAGGTTACACTATTAAGTGCGAGCTGGGAGGCGAGTTGCAAAAACACGATAGAGGTGTGCTTTCTATGGCAAACTGCGGACGCGATACAGGCAGTTCGCAATTTTTTATCTGCTTAGACCGCAATAATACAGAGGCTTTTGATGGCAATCATACTTGTTTTGGAAAAGTAATAGAAGATGACTTTGAGTATTTGGATAAAATTAAAAGAGGCGACAAAATGAATCGCATAGAAATTTTAATCCACAAAGTTCCGAAAGGAGAAGCTAAGAAAGAGTAAAGGCACGCTAACGCTTGAAATAGATTTCTAAAAGTACTTTGACAAAATCAAGCCAAGAACTGTCGGCAAAATCGACAAAGACTACATTGGAGGCAGAACTTTCGTTGTGCATTTGGTCAAGAGCAGTAACTAAATAGCGATATTTGCCCCCATGCTTGACTGTTTTATCTACAAAAAACTCGCCTTGCTGTCGCCTAATGCCGACTATCTTGCTGGCATCTTCTAAGTTAATTGGCTCATCATGATTGAAACGATAAATAATATAGTAAACTGCCTCGTCGCCGTCTTTGGCTCTTTGAGGAACTTTCCATTGCAAAAAGACAGATTTGTATGATTTATGCAAAACTAAGTCTGTTGGAGGATTAGCGGCAATACTATCTTTCCAAGGCATAGGAGGCACTAAGGCAGGGTAGCGATAAAAATTAGTTTTTAGAGAATCATGCAAGCTATTATTGAAAATAGATTTAGCACTAAAAAATACACTTCCTTTGATATTTTCACAGGCTCGGTTGAAACGAAGTTGCGAGGGCATTTCTGATAAGTTTTGCCAAAGAGTATCTGTTTTAGAACCAATCTTGTACGCTGCCATACCTATATAGAGATGTTTGCCAAAGCCATTTGCCGCCCACCAATCAACTAATTGTTGGTAGGGAGCATGCTTAAATTGGGAGTGGAAATATACCTGAGGTACTACGTAGTCTATCCAAGCATTTTTTAACCAATACCTTACATCTGCGTATAAGTGGTCATAACTTGTTGTGCCTGTGATAGTTTTTGAGCCTTGTTTTTCATCTCTTTCATTTCTCCACACTCCAAATGGACTTACACCAAATTTTACTTTGGGTTTAGTTTGTCTAATACTCTTAGCTACGGACTCTATGAGTAAATTAACATTATGCCTTCGCCAGTCTTGAATATTTTTAAAATCCTGTCCATACCTCTCAAAGTCTTTTTGGTCATCAAGAGGGGTATTGGCAATAGGATATGGATAGAAATAATCATCAAAATGCACACCATCAATAGGATACCGCTTGACTACATCAGTAATAATAGAGGTGATATATTCTCTGACTTGAGGTAGGGCAGGATTAAAATATTTGGTTTTACCATATTGAATAAACCATTCAGGTCGGCGGTTAGTGATATGCTCAGGGTGAACTTCAGAGGAGCGAGCCGTATCAAAAACTGCACGATAGGGATTGAACCAAGCATGAAACTCCATACCGTTTTTGTGGGCTTCTTCTATCATGTATGCCAAAGGGTCATAAAAAGGGCGAGGCTCGTTCCCTTGCTTTCCACTAAGCCACTCCGACCAAAGCTCTCTGTCGCTATAATAAAAGGCATCAGTTGCTGGACGCACCTGCACAAATACAGCATTGATACCCACCTGCCTATGTTTTTGGATTAAGGCTCTAAATTCGTCCTGTTGCTCAAAAGGGTGTAAGTTTTTTCTTGATGGATAATCAATATTGGCAACTGTAGCTATCCATACAGCTCTTAATTCTCTTTTGGGAGGGATAGATTGAGCAAAAGAAAAACTAATTATGGAGAAAAAGATAAAAAAGATAATTAGGGTTTTCATATTGAAGGTACTCATCATGCTAAACCCAAAATTAAAACAAGGAGAATAAAAAATATCAATGTGAGGAGAAATTATTATTTGGATAGACCAAACCTATCACTTAAATAAAGCAATATGCTGTCTGAGGATAATAGAATCGTCTAAATCGTCTATGTTTCGGACTTTCTGAGAAAGTTCTTCTAATTCATTGAGAACCTTTGCTTCCATATCCTCTGCATTGTTGGAAAAAGACTGGTCTATCATTTTGGTAGTATTTTTATACTGCAAATCTTTTAGATTTTGTGCTACAGCTTGCAGTTTTCTGCGACTTTGCTGCTGGAGTTTGATTTTTTCTAATTCTTTGTCTATTCTTCTATAAAAAGTAATGCGTTGCTCTACTAAAATCAGATTTTCTTTTGCTGCTTCTATCAAGTTTTTACCAAACTCTATTCCTTCTTCATCAAGTTCAGGCAGGTAGTCATTTTCCAAGATATAACTTGTAGAGTAATCTATATTTTTAAACTCATAAATGATTTTAGCATTACTTTTAGAAACATCAAAAGCGTCCCGCACTCTATAAATAGACCTATAAGCCTCAATCATGTTTTTCTCAAAATCTTTCTTGAGTACTAAATCTTCCTGTAACCGCCTGATATTCGCATACATTACTTGCTCAATTCGGTCTGCTGTTTGGCTTGCTTCTTCCAAAGTAGCATACGTAGAGCTATTGATTTGGAAAGAAGTAGAACGTTCGTGATAGGCTTTTTGTAGCTTTTCTAAAAACTCGCCAAATTCTCCCTCAGGAAAGTAGGCACTTTTGATTTCATATTTTTTACCTCCCACAGTACTAATAGTACACTTAGCCTCCGCATCATAATCTTTGACTTTTTTTTCATCTATCAGCACAGTAGTAGATTCACTATTAGATTGATTTTTAGTATGATAACGATTTTCTTTTTCTATCAAAGAAACGCGTTTGATGTCTGAAAGATAAATTCGCTGAGGATGCTCCTCCAAACCTGTCCGCAACTCTAAGTATTCAGTAGTGAGTAAAATAGATTTGAGTTGTCCTTTCCAAAACTCAGCTACTAAGGGTAAAAGCAAAGCCAATGCACTAACGATAAAGGCAAATTTGAAAAAGAAGCCACCAAACCAAATGCTCAGCCAAGCAAGGATAAAGCCTCCTATAAACTTGCCCATGAAACTCTTGTGCATCGGTATAGTTTCATCTAATTGGTATAAAGTTTCGGGAAATTTCAATGTCAAAGCATTATTTAGGTTTATGATTCTTACAAAAGCAATTTAAGAATTAATTTGCAAATATCTTAGTTTTAAAAGTTAAAATATTTTAATTTATTTTGACTTTAAATTAGTGGATTGTTTTACAAATTTGCCGACTGGATTTCCTTTTTAAACCCAATTTTCTCGACAAAAGTTGCAAAAAAAAACTATTTAAAATTTTGAAAATATGCGCATTTTTGGCTTAATCGGAAAGAAACTTACTCATTCTTTCTCAAAAAAGTACTTTACAGAAAAGTTTGAAAGAGAGCAGATTAAACAAGTAGTGTATGAACTTTTTGAAATCCCAAGTATTGATGATTTCCCTCAATTAATTGAGAATCAAGAAAATTTAAAAGGCTTAAATGTTACGATTCCTTACAAATTAGAAGTATTACCTTTTCTGCATGAAATAGACCCTGCCGCAGAGCGCGTAGGAGCAGTCAATGTCATTAAGATTCAAGAAAATAAAAAATTAAAAGGCTATAACTCAGATTATTACGGGTTTAAAATTTCCTTAGAAAAATTTTTAGCAGGAAATACAGAGGTCAAAGCCCTCATTTTGGGGACGGGAGGAGCCTCAAAAGCCGTCAAAGTGGTTTTAGAAGATTTGAACATTCCTTACAGGTATGTGTCAAGAAATTCAGAAAAACCTGATATTTTGACTTACAATCAGTTAAATGAAGATTTTTTCTCATCTCATCAACTCATTATCAACACTACTCCCTTAGGAATGTATCCTCTTATAGAAACTTGCCCAGAGATTCCTTATCACCTATTAGGTGAAAATCATTACCTCTACGACTTAGTGTATAATCCTGAAAATACGCTATTTATGCAAAAAGGAGCAGAAAATGGGGCGAATGTTAAAAATGGCTTGGAGATGCTTTACCTCCAAGCCGAGAAATCATGGGAAATTTGGAATGAATAATTGGAAATAGTTAAGATGTTACGATAGTCTTACTATGATTTCTTTATCACTATTTTCAAATAATGCTACTTTATTTATCTGTTTGATGCTCGTATTTTGCTTGCCAAGTGGGTCAAAACTTGATACAGGAGGCAGGAGTTCAAGTTCTTCTTTAATCACTTTTACCTTTTCATTGTTTACTTCTATGTTTTTCTTTACTCCCTCAAAATTGTGCAAAACTAATTTGATTTTATCAAAACTACTTTTGTAATCTCCTTCTACCATAGAAAAAACAATAGCTTGATTTTCAGGAAAATAAGAAATATTACGTTTGTAATACTTACCTTTCTCATATTTATAGGTTTTGCCGTCATCTTCGTAATAGATAAAAGTAGAGCCTTCTGTGCCATAGTAAACATGAACTTCCAATATGCCATCGTGTTTTTCACCTGTACTTTGTACCAAAGATTGCATGAGCAAGATGCCTCCTGCCTTTACATACACAGGTAACAATTCCAGAGGGCAGTCTGCATAAATTTCCTCTCCTCCTTGGTATAAAGTATTGGAATAGAGGTAATACCATGCTCCTTTGGGTAGATAAACTTTGGTGATTTCTTTGTAGCTTTCTACAGGGCAAACGAGTAGATTTGCTCCAAACAGGTATTGATTTTGGAACTTTGGGGAGTAAATGTTTTCGTCAAAAGTATAGTCAATCGCCAAGCTACGCACTACGGGCAAGCCATTGCGGGTGGCTTCATAAAAGTAAGAGTAAATATAAGGCAAGAGCTTGTATCTCAATGAAATATAATTACGAGCAATGTCTTCTACCTCCTCGCCGTAGCTCCAAGGCTCTTGGTCTTTGGAGTTAATCATGCTATGTCCGCGAAAGAAAGCAGAAAAAGCCCCTATAGAGAGCCAACGCGCAAAAAGAGCCACCGAAGGTTCGCCAATAAAACCACCTACATCATAGCCAGCGACGGGCATACCTGAAAGCCCAAGCGCATTGACTAAGCGAATACCCGTCATCATGTGTTCGTCAGAGGAAGTATTATCTCCTGTCCAAATGGCTGTAAATCTTTGACTTCCGCAAAAAGCAGAACGAGTAAGCAAGAAAGGTCGCCTGCCTTTGAGCAGTTTTTTTGTTCCCTCAAAAGTTGCTCTTGTCATTTGCATACCATAGAGATTATGCACCCTTTTGAAAGAAGCTTTCTCACCGTCCATGTCAAACTCTATGAGGTCAGGAGTTCGCTGTCCCCAAGAGGCAGGCTCGTTCATGTCGTTCCAAAAGCCTTCTAAACCCATGCTTACATACTCTTTAAAACTTTCGCCCCACCATGCCCGAGTTTCCTCTTTAGTAAAATCGGGAAAATGACACCACCCAGGCCAGACTTGGGCAGTATAAGGCGTTCCGTCAGGATATTTAACAAAAAGGTCTTTTTTTATCGCTTTGTCGTAAGGTTTGTAGCCTTTTTCCACCTTAATACCCGGGTCGCACATCACTACTACTTTGAACCCCATTTCTTCTAACTTTTTGATAAGTTTCTCAGGCTCAGGAAAACGTTTTTCGTCCCATGTAAATAGTTTATAATCCTGCATATAGTGAATATCCAAGTAAATCACATCAGCAGGAATTTGCTTTTCTCGGAAAGTTCTGGCTAAGGTAAGGACTTCGCTCTCAGGGTAGTAGCTATAGCGACACTGCTGATAGCCCAAACTCCAAAGCGGAGGCATTTCCATTCTACCTGTGAGGAAGGTATAGTCCTCTATAATTTTGCTTACAGATTCATTATGAATAAAATAGTAATTCATCTCACCATCTTCAGCGCAAAAAGAAACAAACCTGTCATTAGATGCCCCAAAGTTGAAATGAGATTTGTAAGAATTGTCCATGAAAATTCCATAAGCCAAATTCTGATTTATCCCAATGTAAAAAGGGAAAGAGGCATAAATCATGTCTGAGTCCTCATCATAGCCAAATCGGTCAGTATTCCAGTGCGTAAAAGCACGTCCCCTGCGGTCAAGATTGCCAGTTTTTTCTCCTAAACCAATGAAATGTTCTCCTTCTTGCAAGATTTTATAAGTAGTAACCTGCTCTCCAATCCACGAAGTACCGAAGGCAGCATCGTCTTGGTTGATAAGTTTTCCTTCTTTGGTAAAAAAAGAAAAACGCATGGGATTTTTTGAGATTTGGAGCGTCAAGGTATTGGTAATAAGTCGGAAAGAATTGCCATTTTCTTCCATTAAAAAACTCAAAGGCTCAGGTTTGGCAATCACGGAATAGGAAAAATCTCGCTCTTCAAAATCTTCTTTTACAATCCTCAAACGAATAATAGAATGTTGATAAACAATAAGCTGAAACTTACCCAAAGTAGTTTCAAACTGTAAACCATTTTCTATAGGAAAATGAGCGATATAGTTACCAAGTGATTGATTCAGTTTGTTTTTCATGGGACTTCAAAAAAATAATGTTGATGTATGTAAAAGTAGGCAGGAAAATGTTATTTAAAGATGGACTTAGGCTAAGTAAGGTTTTTATTGATTCTGTTGATTTTATAATGAGTAACTTCAAGTAAGGTTGTTAGACGTCTTTGCAAAAAACAAGACTTTATCTTTTAATAATCTCTATAAATTCATTCTCAATATCCCAATCTCTTGCAAAAGTAATCATTGCAATAGCCTCCATTTCGCTAATGTAACCTTTTTTATTGTTTGCTTCGTGTACGGATTCTAAAAAATGAATGCGGGTTTTCTTGTCAAGGCTATTCATTACATTGCTCAAATAATTTCTTGCTCTATCAAAAGCATCATAGTAATCCTCTGCAATAAACTCCTCAGCCCATTTTTGTTCTTTTTCAGCATCTAACTCTGCTACAGTTTCCTCAATAATTTGCTGCTCGTCTTCATCACGACCATGATAATTAAAAATCACATTTTTCAGTAAAAGAAAGGCTTTTTTCTCTTCGCTACTCATTTATGCTGAACAATTAGTTATTTGCAAAAATAAGAGTTATTTATTCTTTACAAAAATAATTAAAAAAATTAATAGATAGGGGAGAATCTCTATGCAAGAATTAGCTTATTTTTGTAGAAAATTTGATATAAAAACTTATGAAAAAAATATTTCTCATAGCTACTCTTTCTTTACTTATCTCTTACTTACTGACAAGCTGCAAAAAAGAGGAAAATCGTCCTAATTTGGCTTTGGTAAGTGAGGTAGCCGATAGCCTGCTTGTCCCCACAGATACTAATATTGTGTTTACTGCGAATGTATCTATCCGCTTGCGAATCCTTCAAGCCAATGGAGGTATTTTTATTAGTGCTAACAGTGATAGCACTAATATTGTTTATCGGACTCCCAGAAATGTAGGCATTTACACCGTTCAACTCATTAATAAGGCAGATACTTCCCAAAAAATCCAACGTACTTTTATTGTAAGTCCACAGGTACAGCTATTTCGCGCTTTGCGTAGAGGTGGTCATGTACTTTCGTTTCGTCATGCACTTGCCGCCAATGGCTCGGATACTTTCAGAGATTTCTCTACTAATTGGTGGAAAAGCTGTGATAATACCGTAGCCCGCCAACTAACTATTCCCGACGGGCGAGTACAGTCTGAGAAAATGGGGCGAGCCTTGAGGGTATTAAAAATTCCTGTGGGCAGGATTATCTCCAGCGAGTATTGTCGATGCATACAAACTGCCCAATTCATGAACTTAGGCGTAAACATAGAAACATCTCCTTTGCTGACTTATTATGTCTATGACGAAGCCAATCGCTATGCTAATACTTTTAGGCTTATTAGGGAACAGGCTATCAGTAATAGGAATATTCTCTTTATTACTCATGTAGGCTACCCCAGTGTTCCGCCTAATCTCAATCCTGTGCTATCCACACTCAATCAAGGAGATGCAGGAGTATTTAGACTTAATCCTAATAATGCCGAACCAACTTATGTACAGGTCTTGAGAGCCAATGACTTGACAGATTTAATTAGGTAATGTTTTGGTAATAAGCCCTGATTTGTTGGGTAAAAAGTTCATATAGGACTTTCCACTCTACGGGGTAGCTTTCTAAAAGAGTCAAGTGTTTCTCTACAATGCTTGTATCTCCTCTTTTGGCAGGTCCTGTTTGAGCATTTTCAGGAGATAGTACAAACGCTTTTTGTACGGTTTCTTGTATTAGATTTTGGAGCAGGTCAAAGGGCATTTCGTTTCTTTCTAAAATTTCTTTACTAATAGTGAACAAAAAATTAGTGAAGTTACAAGCAAAGACTGCCGACAAGTGCAATACTTGGCGTTGAGGTGTGCTAATTTCATATACTTGGGAGCTAATACTCTCCGCCAACTCTATCAATACTTCTAAAACTTCTGCTTCGTTTGCTTCCAAGCAAATAGGCACATTTTTAAAGTTTACTTCTTTGTCTTTGGTAAAGGTCTGCAAAGGGTAGAAAACGCCAATATAGGCATTGGCTCTTTCTAATATCTCTAATGAATGTGTCCCAGAGGTATGCGCGATAATCACCTCCTCAGGCAAAGCAATCTGCTCTATTACCTCTTGGAGAGCATTATCACTAACACATACTAAGAAAATACTTGCTTGTGAATGACTAAAGTCTAAGCTATTGGTAGGTTTAGCGTTCCATAATGTCCGTGCTAATGCTTTGGCGTTGGCTAAATTACGGCTATAAACCTCTGTGATTTGATGCCCTTCTTTTTCTAAATTACTTGCTAAGTGCCAAGCTACATTGCCCGCTCCTATAATAGCAATTCTAAACATAATGCCTATCTATTTAATGTAATATTCAGTTGCTCTCTCGTATGGTAGAGAGAAGCTAAATATACTCCCTTTGTTTTCAACACTTTCTACCCATAATTCTCCTCCATTTTTTTCTACAAATTCCTTACTTAAAAGCAAACCCAAGCCACTTCCTTTTTCGTTGGCTGTGCCATGCTTAGAAAAATGGGTGCTACCAAATAGCTTACTCATCTCTTCTTTGCTTATGCCCCTGCCATTATCTTTGACATCAACGATTACGCATTGTTTTTCTTCACTTACATAGGCGGAAATAAGTACCACTCCTTTAGGAAAACTATACTTTATTGCATTATGCAAGAGATTGCGTATTAGAGTTTTAATCATTTCTACATCTGCAAAAACAGTTATATTTTTAGGTATTTGATTTTCTAAATGGATATTTTTCAATTGGGCTTGAGAAGTTAGTAGTTCTATATTTTCCTGTACTAATTCATATAAAACAACCGTTTGGGGGTATATTTTTAAACCTTGCATTTGACTGCGCGTCCAGTTCAACAAATTGTCGAGCAGGTAAGAGGTAGATTGTAAATCATTAGAGAGCTTATCTATCAAACTATCTTGTTCTGAATCCGTCAATAGGTGTGTTTTAAAAAGTAAAATAGCTCCCTTCAATGAAGCCAGAGGATTGCGTAGGTCGTGAGAAATGATAGAAAACAGTTTATTTTTAAAAGCATTGAGTTTTACTTGTTCTTCTTTTTGTAATAGGATTTCATCATTGAGGCGTGCAAGTTGGTTGTTTTGTATTTTAATTTGCTCTCTTTGAAAAATTAGCTGTCTATTGACTTCTTGTTTTTGTCGGATATTTTTGTAAAGAAAAACGCCTATGATAATCGTTCCTAAAAGCACGATGCCAAGCAAATAAAGCATATCTTGCTTCTCTTCGTTTTGCTGCTGTAAGGTTTGAATGGCTTTTACCTTATTAGTAACGTCATATTTAGTTTCCGTTTCAACGATTTGAGTGTTTCTCTCTATTTGTTTGATGCTGTCTTTGAAGTGGTTGAGGATTTTTTCGTATTGGTAGGCTTGTTGATAATTTTTTTGAAAAGCGTAAATACTGGCTAAATATGTATAAAATTCTTCTATAAGTTCTGTAATCCCAGAATTTTTAGCTACAGAAAGTCCATGTTGCAATTTTATGATAACAGAGTCAGGCTGGTTTTGTAATAAATTAATATCTGCTAACTGATTTAGCACCAACAACTTTCCCCTAATATTGTTCAGCTTATTAAATGTGAGATTAGCTCTGTACAGATAAGTGTATGCTTGTTCGTAGTCTTTTTGCTCTTTGTAAAGCCCTCCCATGTCAAAATACACATTGGCAATGAGGTTTTCATTGTTGAGTTCTTTCCAAATTTTTAGAGCAATGGAATAATTTTTTTGTGCGGACTGATAGGCTTTTCTCCCTGTATCAATACGTCCTAAGGTAAGATGACAAAAAGCAACGCCATCAGGAAAATTACCTTCCTTAAAAATTTGTGAGGCTTTATTCACAAAAACGAGGGCTTGATGTATTTTATGCTCGTCTTTCCGATAAATTTCAGCAATGCTGTGGTAAGCATAGCCAAGTTGGTCTTGATGCAAATTGGTTTGAGCAATGCCTAACGCCTCAAAATAATAAGCTAAAGCTAAGTCATACTCAGCTTTATTGTTATGAAGCAAGCCAAGATGATTAAGCGTTTTGGCAAGCAAATATGTGTATTGTTTAGAACGAGCCAATTTCTCGGCTTGTTGGCAATATGTCGCTGATTTTTTAATGTTAATATTGCGATAAGCCCAGCATAGTTCTACCAATACAGCCGTTTTCAATGAGTCTTCGGTAAGAGTAGGTAAAATAATTTCTAAGCTATCAGTTCTATTGACTTGTGCCGAGAGGTGAAAGTGAATAAAAAAGATATAAATAAGTAAAAATATTTTAAAAAAATACCCTTTCATGAAGAATGACCTCCTTTATACACTCTGGGCAGGGTAAAGCTAAATGTACTACCTTCATTTTCAATACTTTCTACCCAAATTGTGCCATTGTTTTTTTCTACGAAATCTTTGACAAGGAGCAGACCCAAGCCACTCCCTTTCTCATTAGACGTACCTTGCTTAGAAAAATGCTCGATTCCAAAAAGTTTGTCTTGTTCTTGCTTAGTCATTCCCCTTCCTGTATCCTGCACAGCCGTAATTACATAGTCATCTATAAGAAAAGCATTGACCCTGACAGTTCCCATAAAAGAGGTATATTTGATAGCATTATGAATCAAGTTTCGTACTATTAGCTTGGTCATTTCTACATCTGCCGTAACATAAATATCCGCAGGAATATTAGATTGTAGCGATATTTTTTTGTTCTCAGCTTGAGGTCTGAACAAGTTAAAGTTTTCTTCTATTATGCTGCTTAGGTTTACTTCTGTTTTATCTATTTTCAATCCTTGCATCTGTGTTCTTGTCCAGTTGAGTAGATTGTCCAAAAGGTAAGAAGTTGCTTGTAAGTCATTAGAGAGCCTATCTATCAAATTATTTTTCTCCTGTGCGGACAAAAAGTCTGCATTTAATAGCTCAAGCGCACCTTTGAGCGAAGCAAGCGGATTGCGCAGGTCATGGGAGATAATAGAAAAAAGTTTATCTTTGAAATGGTTGATTTTTTCCTGCTCTTCTTTTTGTTGAGTAATAGATACATTTTGGGCTAAAATGTCCTTATTCAATTGCGCTAACTTATCATTAGTGTCTTGGATTTGCTTTTTTTGGAAAAGTAGTTGTTCATTATGCCTTTTCCTTTGTTGAATATTAAAGTAAAAAACTATACCTGTAATAAGCAATAAAAAAGCGATGACAAAACTCAGGTAAATGATAATTCGTTGGTTTTGATTTTCTGCTTTGAGGAGTTCTATGTCTTGCAGTCGCTTGTCAGTCTGGTACTTAGCTTGTATTTCTTGATTTTTCTCCTCCTTCTCTCTGTCCAACAGGCTATCTTTGTATTCTGAAAGCATACGCTGATAATGATAGGCATTGACATAGTCATTTTTACCAACATAGATATCTATGATATTCGTATAGACATCTTTGATAATTTCTGTAATGCCTGTTTGTTGGGCTAATTGCTCGCTTTTCTTAGAATAAGCAAGGGCATTTTCCCATTTCTTTTGAAAAGTATAGACTCTTGCCATTCTATTGAATACAGTAATCTGCCCTCTTATATCTTGTAAGCTTAAAAAAATAGTTTCTGCCTTGCGCAAAGACTCTAATGCTTCTTCGTACTTCCCTTGCTGTAACAGTGTTTCTCCGATGAGAGAATATACCGCTCCTACACCTTCTTTACTGTTCATTTTTTGGCGAAGTGATAAAGATTGCTGGTAAAAGTTCATAGCTTTGGGGTAATCACGAATTTTAGTATAAACTTCTCCTAAGGTCAGGTAGCAATAAGATAAGCCTAATTGATGATTCAGTTTCTTAAAAATAACTATGCTTTGTTGGGTATATTTGATAGCCTGCTCATAGTTGCCTTGCTGTTGGTTCATCCTCCCCATACTTTGGTAAAGATACCCTAATCTTTCCGTGTAGTTATACTTCTCAGCAAGTTCTATGACCTTGTAATAGTACTCCAGACTTTCTGCATATTTCCCTTTACTTTGAGCAATCACGCCAAGATATTGGTTAGCAAGTGTAATAAGATAAGGCTTATTGGCTTTCTCAGCCAATCGGAGGGCTTCTTTCCCATATTTTTCTGCCGAATCAGAGTTGATATTTCTGTATCTCCAGCATATATCAGTGAGGATTTTTATGTAAACGGTGTCCTTAGAAACAAGTAAAAGACGTTTTAGACTGTCTATCTCATTCTGTCGAGAAAACACGTCTAAATGCAGTAAGAATAAAAAACCAACAATTAATAAGTATTTTTTAGAAAAAAAATAGGACATTCTCTAATCAAAAGTTGAATCAATACTATACTAAGGCTATCCATCAGTGAATATTTATTTTAGGTAAAAAAGCAAGAGAGGTAATATATGCATTTATCAAAAGGCATACCATAGGGCAAATAACTTGCTAAAGTACAAAATTTGCTTTATTAAATACTATTTTTAAAAAATATTTAGTGAAGTGAAATAGATTATACTATTTGTTACTGATGTCCTATTTCTATGATAAGTGGCACTACTAAAGACTGCTCTGCATGGGTAGTTTTTACGGAAAAACTAATTTTATCCTGCTTGTATTGTGTTTGGAAAGGAATAATTGCCCTGCTACCAATCGCCTGATACACCCTATCTTTAACAGAGCCTGTCCCTGATTCCATTTTTTTTACTAAGTCGTCAATGTCCAAAGGCTTCTTAGCATACAGCACACAGACAAAATCGCTGCCTTTGGTTTGGTCTAACTGCAAGAAATGGTCTTCGCTTGGGAAAGCTACCGTTCCCCTCTTATACCCTAAAAGAGGGCTGGTAAATTTATCGTAAGGGAAAAGTACGGAAAACTTATTGCTCAAATCAGTACCTATGGCATACATGTACACGGGTTCTTGATGACTGACAAAAAACTGAAATGCTGTGCCAGAGTAGTAGTTTTGCTTCATTTTATAAATACCGTTTTTGAGGGAAGCAGACATGACTTGCCCGTCAGATTTTTTAAAAGAAACTTCTCCTGCAAAAAAAACTTCTTGCTCGGGTTTGCTGTCTATAGCCTCGGCAGGGAAATCACCTACTTCGTAAGCCTCTACGCAGTTTTTCTCAAAATCACTGTATTTTATCCAGATAAATCCCTCGTTCCCCCAAGCAGGTCCCCAGCTATTCATGATTTCTACTGCCCCGCCAAACTTGTTATCGTCATAGCCTATGACAGTCATTGCATGATACCCTTTATTGGCATCGTTAGAGGTAGGTGGATTCCAAATACCTTTGGCTTTTTCCAGAGATGCAAAGCAACGCATAGAAACAATGACAGGTTTCCCTTCGGAGAGGCTTTTTTTCACTACTTTAATAATCCCTCCTGCAAGGTTATTGTTTACTCCGTACATAAAAAGCCGTTTATAATCTTGAATGACAAACTTGCCAGCCCTTGCTTTTTCTGACGCTTTTACTTCTCTCTCGCAATCATAACCAAATTCTTTGAAAGATAGGCAACCTTGGGTTTTGAGTAAATACAGCGCATCAGAGATATACGCTCCATAAAAGCAATCTCCTGTAATTTTGATTTGGTTATATACATAAGAAGGAGAGAAAGCCATATTCATAATAGCCTCTTTTGTAGAGATATTTTTGCGTTTGGCATAAAGAATAGTACGAGAAGCATAAGCAGCAGACCAAGCCGTACAGGTGCCCAAATTGCCTTGGTCGCCCGGAATAGGGCAGTATTCTTTGAGCGAAGCAGAGGCTGGCACTTTGTAATCTCCACGCATCAAAGGTGCGCTCATAGGAACTTCCATGTATTTGGCTGAGTCAACCAAGCACCCAGTAGCATACTGGGCATAAACGAAATACGGGCTGTAAAAGCCGATGAGTAAGAGGTAAAACAGTCTTTTATATAACATAATAAAAAAGCAGATAATCAAAAAATGATGCCCCAATGAACTACAGGTTTTAATAACAAACTGCGAACCAAAAAATCATGACAAAATCTTGTCCAAAATTTGCATACTTATCTTTCTCTGCCGATGAAAGTTGGCTACACTCACAATATAGTTAAATAAACCAAAGAACAAAGCTAAAAGCGGATAGAAATATCCTTGGACAAAGAGCAAAGTCAAAAGAAAAATCAGCAAAGGAATGACCGTCCAGATAAAAAGCAAAATTTTGGTGGTGTAGAACATCTCGCAAGTGATGAAAAGAATGCTCCCTGTTTTTGTACCTTCTATTTTTCCCTTTATCACTGGCAAAAAAGTATTGGCTTGGGTTATCATACGAGAAATTTGAAAACCATCTGTATCTATTTTTCCATTAAATTCACGTCTAACAGGGTTACTTTCTTTGCCTTCCTCTTTGGTAAACTCTCTCAATCGCTCCAAGATTTGTTCTTGAGTATAAGAAGATACAAAGGTCTGTTTGTAATAAGGAAAAATAGCTACTTCTTTCAATATCATTACCCTTACTTACCTTGAAAATTGGGCTTCCTTTTTTCCAAAAAAGCACCTGCTCCCTCTTTGAAGTCTTGCGTAGAAGCTGACTTAGCAAAAGCATCTGCCTCCACTTCATAGCCATTTTGATAAACCGCATTGGCAGAGCGAATTACCTGAGCAATTGCCACAGGGGCTTTTTGCTTGATTTTTTCTAACATTTCAAAAGCCTTCGGTAAAAGTTGCTCGGCAGGAAGTACATAGTTTACCAAGCCCCAACTAAGTGCTTCTGAAGCTCCTATCATGTCTGCCGTCATCATTAGTTCTAAGGCTTTTCCCTTGCCGATGAGTTGGGTGAGCCTTTGAGTACCTCCATAACCAGGGATAATTCCCAAATTGACCTCTGGCTGTCCAAACTTAGCATTTTCGGAGGCAAGGCGAATATGACAAGCCATAGCCAACTCGCAACCTCCTCCAAGAGCAAAACCGTTCACCGCCGCAATCACAGGTTTAGGACAGTTTTCTATTTTAAAAAATATCTCATGCCCTTTTTGAGCCATCGCTTTAGCATCTGTGCCAGCCATGCCAATAAATTCAGAAATATCTGCGCCAGCTACAAAAGCTTTTTCTCCTGCCCCTGTTAGTACCACCCCTTTGATATTTTCCTCTTGGTAAATCGCATCAAAGGCTTGACTAATTTCACGCATGGTTTGTTGGTTAAGTGCGTTAAGTTTATTAGGTCTATTGATAGTAAGTAAAAGGATTTGGTCTTTTACCTCCCAAAGTAAATTTTCAAATTGCATAGAGAATGAGAAATATAAATATTAAAAAAATAGTAACTTTACTTGCCAAAGATAGGAAAAAATAGAGGAAAAGAATTACTAATTGTAAAGGTAAGTAAATCGTTTTTTTTCTACTTTGGGCTTATGCTTGAGATGCGACCTTACTTCTTTGTTCCAAAACTCCTCTGAAAGTGCATTTTTGATACTCCTATAGATATGGGATAACATTTTCCAATACAGTTGTAAAGGATTTTTACAATACACACATAGAAGTAACCACTTACGCAAACCTTTGCTATTAGATATTTTATCGATTACTCTGTCTTTAGCGATGTGCTTAGAACCAAGTAAAAAATACAAGTCATTTTTTTGACCTAACTTATCCATCTGAGAGGAAAGTTCTATCAAATACAGTATTTGCTGATAGGCTGTTTCATCAAGAAAGTAGTTCATAATAAAATCATTTGCTTAAAAAACTATGCTTTTACAAAAAAGTTTATGAATTAAAATTTTTCTTTTCCCTACCCCTTCCTTACCTTAGCAATAAGCAATTATCAATAAATGATTAATACCATGAAGCGACTTTCACTCACTCTTTTGTACATATTTTTACGTACAAAACTAATTACTGTAATCTTCCTTTTGCTTGTGTTTTTACAAGCAAAGCTAAGCACACAAGAGCTTTTTGCCCAAAAAAGGCAAGCACGAGCTACTGAAATTTTTGACAAGTCTTTGTACTCTGCTATGGAGTGGCGAAACATCGGTCCCTTTCGTGGGGGCAGGTCTGTAACAGCCACTGGAGTAGTGGGACAGCCTTTGGTCTATTACTTTGGGGGCGTAGGTAGTGGGGTCTGGAAAACTGAAGATGCAGGGATTTCTTGGAAAAATATCTCTGATAATACCTTCAAAACAAGCTCGGTAGGAGCGATTACAGTAGCAGAAAACGACCCCAATGTAATTTATGTAGGCATGGGCGAACACGCTGTACGTGGAGTAGCTACTTCCTTTGGCGACGGGGTCTATAAGTCCACCGATGCAGGGAAAACTTGGTCACACTTAGGTTTGGAAAAGACTTTGCACATTGCAGAGATTTGCGTTCATCCTCAAAATGCAGATATTGTTTATGTCGCAGCTCAGGGAGCTTTGCATGGGGCGAGCAGGGACAGAGGCATTTACAAAAGTACAGATGGAGGAAAGTCTTGGAAACAAGTCCTTTATACCGATGAGAACACGGGAGCAGTAGATTTGAGCATGGACATGAATAACCCTCGTATCTTGTATGCTGCGATGTGGGAACACCGCAGGACACCTTGGCAAGTACAAAGTGGTGGGGAAGGTTGTGCTATTTTGAAATCCACTGACGGAGGAGAAACTTGGAAAAAATTAAGCAAAGGGCTGCCTGAAAAAATGGGCAAAATTGGCGTTTCAGTTTCCAGAGCAAACTCAGAAGTCGTCTATGCTAACATAGAAGCAGAGGGAGAAAAAGCAGGTGTTTATCGCTCTAATGACGGAGGAGAAACTTGGACGCAGACTTCCAAAGATAGAACTACGGTGGCTCGAGCTTGGTACTACATAGAAATCTATGCAGACCCACAAGATACCGAAACAGTATATGTACTTAATGCCCCAACCTTACGCTCTATTGACGGCGGAAAAACTTTTACTCCTGTTCCCACGCCCCACGGCGACAATCACGACCTTTGGATTAACCCCAAAGACAACAAAAACATGATTAATGCCAATGATGGCGGTGCAAATGTTTCCTTTAACTATGGAAAATCTTGGTCGACCCAACAAAACCAACCTACTTCGCAGTTTTATAGAGTAAGTGTAGATAATCAGTTCCCTTACAACGTCTATGGAGGTCAGCAAGATAATACTTCGGTAAAAATCGCCAGTCGCACCGACGGCAATGGCATTACTTGGAAAGATTGGTCAATCTCAGCAGGTTGCGAAAGTGCGTATTTAGCTTTTGACCCCGAGAATCCCGACATTGTTTTTGGTGGTTGTTATCAAGGAATAATTGATATGTTAGATACAAAAACAGGCGAAGCAAAAAGCATCATGGCGTACCCTTACTTAGGTTTGGCAACACAAGCCCAAAACGTGAAATACCGCTTTAATTGGAACGCACCTATTTTAGTTTCCAAACACAACAAATCAACGCTTTACCATGCTGGGCATGTACTTTTAAAATCCTCTGATAAAGGCATGAGCTGGACAGAAATTAGCCCAGATTTAACTCGTAATGAAAAAAATAAACAAGGTTGGGGAGGAACCTCCCTTACCAATGAAGGAGCAGGCGGCGAAGTTTACAACACGATTATGTATGTCATGGAGTCTCCTCATGAGGCAGGTACGATTTACGTAGGCACTGATGACGGCTTAGTACACCTCACCAAAGACGAAGGAAAAACTTGGCAAAACATTACTCCCCCTAACATAGGTGAAGGAATTATCAATGCGATTGAGATTTCCCCTCACGACAAAGCAACCGCCTATATTACCTTGATAAAATACAAAACCAATGATTATCAGCCTTATATCTACAAAACAACAGATTACGGCAAAACTTGGACAAAAATTACCAATGGAATCAAAGACAATCACTTTGCCAGAGTAGTCAGAGAAGACCCCAAACGCAAAGACTTACTTTATGCAGGCACGGAACACGCCTTGTATCTCTCTTTTGATGGTGGGGCAAATTGGCAGGATTTCCAACTAAATATGCCTGTAACTCCTATCAATGACTTAGTCGTTCATCAAAACGATTTGGTTGCAGCTACTTCGGGTCGTTCCTTCTGGATTTTAGACGATTTGACCCCTTTGCACCAACTCAATCAGGAAGTAGCAAAGGCGGATATGCACCTATTTAAGCCCAGAGATACTTACAAACTGAATGGAGGGAGTGGAGGAAGTGAAGGGCAAAACCCACCCAATGGAGTGATGATTTTTTATTATCTTAAAGCCAAGACAGACAGCACTTTGACCCTTGACATCATAGACCCAAGTGGGAAAATAGTGCGTTCTTACTCTTCTAAAAAAGACGTAGTCGTGCCTAATCCTTTGCGAATTACAGGCGACCCTACTTTGGAAACTTCTGAAGGCATGAATCGCATCGTTTGGGATTTTAGAACTGAAAATCAAGTACTTGTACCAGATATTTTCTTACCCAATAGCTTGGCGGGTTACAGAGTAAAACCAGGGAAATATACTGTCAAAATCAAACTCATGGGCAAGGAAATGAGCCAAACTTTTGAGCTACTGCCCGACCCACGTATTAAAGCGACTGCTGCTCAGTACGAAGAACAGGCAAAAGTTTTGGAACAGATTTACAATCAACTTAATGAAATTCACGAAGGAGTGAACAAAATGAACAAGGTCAAAGAGCAAATCAAAATCATCAGCGAAATGAGTGAAAGCAAATCTTTGAAGGAAGAGGCAGAAAAATTGATGAAGAAAATCAATGACTTAGAGGGAGAACTTATCCAAAGAAAGCAAAAAACTTTTCAAGATGTGATTAACTTCCCCAATAAACTCAATGCGGATTTTGCTCACTTGAAAGAGGAAATAGTCGATACTAACAACCCTGCTGTTACTGAAGGAGCAAAGAAACGCTTGCAAGACCTGAGTGCTACTTGGCAACAACGCAAGGCAGAAATGCAAAAAATCCTGACTGAAGACGTGCAAAAATTCAATGACCTCTATAAGCAACAAAGCCCTAATCCTGTGAGGGTGCCAGAGGGAAGGTAGAGAACAAAAAATTTCATAAGTTTTATTAGGTTTCAATAGATATTCGTTCCTGATTTCTCCTGCCCCACTCAGCCCTCTCCATTGGAAGGGCAAGGGAGGGGCAGAATCAAAGAACAGATTTCTTGAATATCAATAGATGAGATTGCTCCTATCTCACGATTGCTCAATTCTTTTCTTTTTCTTCAATCTTCGTTTTTACGGCTCTTAGAATACTTACAATTTGGAAAATATCTTCATCAGAAGCATTATAGGCATTGCTTACTGCATAGTCTTTGCCCTCCAAGATAATAAAAAACCAAAATCTACCCATCACATAGCAGCCATATAAGGTGTTATCTCCATTATGTGCTTGTGCAACTAACATTTCCGCCAAAAGTTGAGCAAGTGGGTCATTGGCACTTTTTTTCTCTTGCTTATATTCATGTAGGAAGAAAAAAGGATGTTCAGGCTCGTCAATACCATTAGCAATGACAAAATCTACAATCCCGTTGATTTTTATTCCATTTACTTCTGCGGAGAGAGGTCTTTGTGTAAATATCTTTGCATGAGCAGTTTGTAGGTCTGCAATCGCTATCAACTGACTTATGAACATAAATTTGAGTTCGTCTTCATTCCAAATGATAGCATTAATGCTTAGCTCTTTGGCAAGTTTACGAAGTGCTTTTTCTTCTGTACTGTCAAAAGTGGTTTGTGAAGCCAACCAAGTGTCAAGCGGTGCAAAGTTTTCATTGTGTCTTCTAAGCCCAAAGGTGTGGTGCAGCTCTCCTATTTTCCATTTTTCAAAAGTTTTAGTCATCTTCCTTTTACCATTTTTATCCACAAAAATATGCAAAATCTGCATAAATTGCTAAAACCATTTTAAAAGCCTATTTATACTAAAAAGTAAAAGGTTTTGAAATTTGGATTAGGAAAATTACGAAAAAAGTACAATATTTGGTAATCAAATTAGTAAAAATGTTATCACAAGCAGACTATGATTTACTAAGGGAGTTACAACACAATGAACGCTATGCCAGAGCGTACAAGAAGATAACTGTGCTTTTAATGCTTCATTTGGGTCAAAGTATGGAGGTGATTAGTGCCAGTTTAGGCATCAGTGAAGGAACAGTGAGGAACTATCGGCAGCGATATGAGCAAGTAGGTTTGGAAGCCTATTTACAAGATAATTATCAAGGTTATACAGGCAAGTTGAGTGTGGCACAGCA
>NZ_FONY01000082.1 GCF_900113045.1 Thermoflexibacter ruber | reverse complement strand
TGCCACACTCAACTTGCCTGTATAACCTTGATAATTATCTTGTAAATAGGCTTCCAAACCTACTTGCTCATATCGCTGCCGATAGTTCCTCACTGTTCCTTCACTGATGCCTAAACTGGCACTAATCACCTCCATACTTTGACCCAAATGAAGCATTAAAAGCACAGTTATCTTCTTGTACGCTCTGGCATAGCGTTCATTGTGTTGTAACTCCCTTAGTAAATCATAGTCTGCTTGTGATAACATTTTTACTAATTTGATTACCAAATATTGTACTTTTTTCGTAATTTTCCTAATCCAAATTTCAAAACCTTTTACTTTTTAGTATAATAGGCGGTGAGTTTACGACCTACAATGGCTCTACCACTAACCGCATTGTCCGCCTCAACACTGATGGAAGCATAGATGCAAGTTTTAATATAGGGACAGGTTTTAGTAGCAACGTCAATACCATTGCTGTCCAAAATGATGGAAAAATAATCGTAGGGGGGCAGTTTGGGCTTTTTAATGGAAATACCGCCAATGCCCTCGCTCGCTTAAATACAAACGGCTCGGCAGATGCGGGTTTTAATATAGGCACAGGCTTTAACAACAGTGTATTCGCACTTGCTTTGCAAGCCGATGGGAAAATAATCGTAGGGGGTGCTTTTACTATTTTTAATGGAAACTTAACCAATGCCCGAAGGATAGTTCGCCTGAATACAGACGGCTCGCAAGATGCTGTTTTTAACACAGGTACAGGTTTTAACAGTGATGTATTTTCGCTCAAAATGTCTGCTGATGGGCGTTTTGTCTATGTAGGTGGAAAATTTACCAACTTCAATGGCTTGGTAAGGCTAAGAGGTGCAAATCTACTTTGCGAAGTAACGCCTTATGTCGTGCTTGGCGGAACGCTTGATGCTTTTACTACTTGTGCGGGTACGCCTTCTGAAACACAAAGCTACACCATTGCGGGAGCAAACCTCACTTCTGATATTGTCATTACAGCACCTACAGGTTTTGAGATTTCTAAAACCAATGCCACGAGTGGTTTTGCAAGTTCGCAAAACTTGACTCCAACAAGTGGAAATGTTGCCGAAACAACGATTTATATCCGAATAGCAAGCACCGCAACCGCAGGAAATTACACAGACTCAGAGCTTACACATACCGCTACAGGCGCAACTACTCAAAAGGCATTTTTGCAGGGAGCAGTCAATAATAGTGCTGCCCCAACTGTGAGCATTGCCCCTGCCAGCATTACTACAGTAGCGACCACATTTACAGCAACAGTAAGCAATGTACCGAGCGGCACCATTACCTACAATTTTAAAAAAGATGGCGTTTCCCAACAAAATACTACCTCAAATACTTGGAACGCCACAGGTTTGGCAAATGGAAACGTGATTACTTGTGAGATTAGTATTGCAGGTGGCACGTGCATTTTAAGCAGTTCCGCTACTTCCAATAGTGTAAATGTAAGCATTGGTACAGGTTCTATTATTTATGTTCGCAAAGATGGAAATGATGCCAACGATGGCTTTACCAATACGCCTACAGGTGCAAAACTGACACTCATAGGTGGGGTAGCTGCTGTTCCCGATGGCGGCACAGTTGTCTTAAATACAGGAACTTATAACGAAAATGTAACTATTACAGGCAAGGGTTTTAGCTTGCAAGGCGTAGGCAACCCTATCGTACAAGCGATAAATGTCAATGCTACAGGGAAAACTATCAATCTCATTGGGGCAGTAGGAATTTCCGAACTTTTGAGAATGCAAGCAGGAGATTTGCTTACTAATAATTATTTGAGCCTACTGTCCAATGCTACCCAACAAGGCATGGTGGCAAATCTGGGAGGTAGCATAGTGGGCAATGTAAACGTACAAAGGTTTGTGCCAACTTATGCAGAACGCACTACGGTTCAAGGATATAACTATTTCTCTTCCCCTGTTTCAGGAAAAACCATTGCCGAGTTTAATGATGACGTTCCTTTGGTTTTAAACCCTAACTACGACTTTGTGGTGCAGTATGCGGGTGCGTTTCCTAATTTTTATCGCTATGAAGAAAGCAGAGTAATAAGTTCACCCCCAACTTTTAACGTTTTTGAAAAAGGCTGGGAGTCGCCTTCCGCCCTTTCTGAAGCCTTAGACGTAGGGAGAGGCTACATACTCAACCTCAATTCAGGAACAGTGATTGACTTTTTTGGTGCATTGAACAATGGCAATTTGTCTTTGCCCATCACCAGAGGCAATGCAAGCAATGCAGGTTGGAACTTGGTAGGTAATCCCTACCCTTCACCCATAGACTTTGATGCACTTTACGCACTCAATAGTGGGCAAATTGATGGTTACAACTACCGCAGAATTGCAACTGCCCCTTACAGTGGTACATGGGCTTACTACGTACAAGGTGCAGGAACAGGGACTAATAGCAGCACCAACGAAATCGCCTTAGGACAGGGATTTTTTGTAAGAAAAACAAACATTGGTATTTCAAATTTCAGTTTTACGAATGCAGTTCGCCTCACTACGTACCAAAATCCGCAATTTTATAGAACGGAAAGCACTGAAAGTCAGAATATTAATGGATTGCTAAAAATTCAGTTGGCGGGCAAAGTCCTAAAAGATGAAACCATTGTTTATTTCCGCAAAAAGGCAACCGAGCAGTTTGACAATGCCTTTGATGCCCCCAAAATACAGTTCAACACAGGCGGCGCACCCAATGTTTTTACGCACACGAGCAAGCAAAACTTTGCCATCAACGGGCTTCCAGAACTTAGCAAAGAAACCCTTGTTCCCTTGCGTTTTATCATCAGCGAAAAAGGAACTTTTACTTTCAAAATGACCGAAATGAAGCATTTTGAAGGCAAGCCAAAGATTTACTTAGAAGATAGGCAGGAAGGCATACTGCACGATATTTTGCAAAAGGAATATACTTTTAGTACGAACCTCACTTACGATTCCGCTCGTTTTTTCTTACATTTTTTGCCCGACTTGACCGCACAAAAAAACCAAGTAAATGTAAGCAGTCAAGCATTGCTTTACCCAAACCCGACTGATAGTGAGGTCTCTATTTCCTTAGAAAACGAAGTAAGAGGAAACATCAGCATTGAAATTACGGACTTGCTTGGAAGAGTAGTAGCGGCTCAAAGCATGGAAAAAAAGGAAGAAAAAATGAAAGTGAATATGAGCATAGAAGGCTTGCCCAAAGGTATTTACTTACTCAAAATCAATGGTTTAAACTATACTGAAACTAAAAAAATTATCAAGCAATGAAAAGAATTATCGTAGCAAGCTTTTTAATGTTCGTAAGTTTTTATCTACAAGCTCAAGGACTCGACCCTGTACCACCTCCCAGTAGCGAGATTCCCATAGATGGAGGTTTGGGCATATTATTAGTCGCAGGTGCATTGTATGGAGCAAAAGTCATCAATGATAGAAATAAAAAACACATAAAATAAATAAACTGCAATAAAAAAATCTAAAAAATAATCTATGAAAAAATATGTTTTACACTTCCCTTGTCAAAAGGTTTTTTGGCAAGGATTCAGAATCGTTGTGCTTGCTTTTTTGGTAGGCGTGCTGCCAATAGCCCAAGGGCAAGCACAAAACCCTACATGGATAGATGACCCTACTTTTACTGTTACTGCTGGGCAGGGGCAAGTAGGGGTAAGTACAAGTACAACCCCAAGTGAACAAAGACCTCTTGTTGGTAAAGTTTTCATGCTACCTGACGAAAAAATATTAGTAGGAGGAAGTTTTAATTCATTTAGTAATGGAGTTGCTATAGGAAGAATTGCTCGACTTAACTCAAATGGCATCAATGATGCAACTTTTAATGCTGGAGGAGTAGGTTTTACTACAGGAACTAACTTTGTAAATGATATAGTAAGGCAGTCTGATGGGAAAATCATAGCTATTGGTAACTTATTTACATACAATAATATAGGTAATATCAATAATGTTATACGAGTTAGTACAGATGGCATAAGAGACCAAACTTTTGCTGCCCCAGTGCTAAATGGTGGCAATACTACAGAGATAAACGCGGTATATGCTTTAGCTTTACAGACTGTTGGGAACGAAACGAAGGTAATAGTAGGAGGTGGCTTTAGGCGAGATGCAACTCAAACTGAAACAGTGATAGGGAGAATTGTCAGACTAAATGCGAATGGGACAAGGGACAATACATTTGTAACAGGAACTGGGTTTGCTACTGGAAATAGTGTTTTCAATAATGCTTATGTCTATGCACTTGCAATACAAGTTGATGGTGTTAATGAAAAAATAATTGTAGGGGGCGATTTTACAAGCTATAATAATACTGTTGCAAGAAAGATAGTTCGCCTTAATACAAATGGCTCTTTAGATGCGACTTTTAATGTAGGAACAGCCTTTGCCGATACAGATAAGGTATATGTTATTAAATTACAAACCAGTGGAAAGATATTAATAGGAGGAAGTTTTACTACTTTTAATGGCACAAGTGCAAATCATATTATTCGTCTAAATGCCGATGGGACAAGGGACAATTCCTTTAATATAGGCACTGGATTCAATAATCCCGTAAGAGATATTCAACTACAAGGCGACCAGATATGGGTTGGTGGAGATTTTACTGCTTTTAATGGTTCTCCTATCAATAGGCTTATTCGCCTCAATAATGACGGTACAAGAGATAATACTTTTAGCATGGGGACAGGCTTTGATGGCAGGGTTCGCACCATTGCTGTTCAATCTGATGGAAAAATAATAGTAGGTGGAGATTTTGCTACTTTTAATGGAGTAGTAAAGAATGGGATTGTTCGCTTGGCTTCTCTGCCTGTCATCACTACTACAGGTACACTTACTCCTTTTTCTACTTGTGCAGGTACGCCTTCCGCTTCCCAAACCTACACCGTTTCAGGCTCAAACTTATCCGCAAATATTACTATCAATGCCCCCACAGGCTTTGAGATTTCTTCTAATGGCACTACTTTTAGCAATACTTTGACCCTAAACGCTACCAATGGCACAGTAGCAAATACCACCATTACAGTACGTTTAGCGGCAAATGCTTCTGGCTCTCCTTCTGGCAACATTACACATACAAGCGGAACAGCTACGCAAAATGTGGCTGTTTCAGGAGCGGTCAATCCCATTCCTACTATTACTTTGGGAACAGTCCCTTCGGTTACTACTACCGCTACTTCAGTAGGTATTCCCTATACTGCGGTTACAGGCTCACCCAATCAGTATTCTATTACCGCAGGGGCAAATGCTTTGGCAGGTTTTGTGCCAGTAAACAATCAGGCTTTGACTGCTTCTCCTATTAGTTTATCCTTACCTGCTACCAAAAACGCAGGAACTTACAATTTTAATCTAACTGTTCGCAATAGTACCACAGGTTGTATATCAGCAGTAGTTCCGTTTTCAGTAGTAGTAGGGGCAACAGCTTCTGCTTTTACAATTACATTCTCAAACACATTAACCCCTTTTAACTCTTGTGCGGGTTCTGCCTCTAATGTGCAAACTTATACGCTTTCTGTTACCAATATGACTGAGGAGTTGGCTGTTACGCCTCCTGCTGGCTTTCAAATTTCTGATGATGGTGTAGATTATTTTACAAGAATCACCTTTACGCCTCCACCTTCTGGGGCAGGTTCTGCCACTATTCGTGTGCGATTAGCTGCCAATGCTACAGGCTCACCTTCAGGAAACATTACCCATACCAACGGAACGGTTACGCAAAATGTGGCAGTATCGGGAACGGTAAACCCTATCCCTACCATTACCTTAGGGGCTATACCTTCTATCAATACGCGTTCTACTTCTTTTACGATTCCTTATACGGCTACTACGGGTTCGCCCAATCAGTTTTCTTTGACGGCAGGCGCAAATGCACTCCCTGGATTTGTGCCTATTAATAAACAGCCGCTAACAGCCTCGCCTATTACCGTCAATATTCCACAGAATACAGTAGCAGGAAATTACAATTTTAATTTGGTAGTGCATAACAGCGTAACAGGTTGCGAGTCGGCAGTGATTCCTTTTACCCTTAATAACGTGATGTCTGCGGTAGATGAGGAGTTTAGCAATAGTATCCTTGCTTATCCCAACCCGACCTCTAATCGGCTAATAGTACAATTCCCCAAGAATGCGAAAATAGAAGTTATCAAACTTTTGAACTCACTTGGGCAAGAAGTAAAAAGCCTAAGCAAGCAAGAAATACAAGAACAATTGCAGTTGGACTTATCTGAATATGCCTCAGGGGTGTACTACCTCCATGTGATAGAGCAAAAGAGGGTAGCAGTCAAAAGAATCAATCTTTCTAAATAAAACTCTAAACACTTAAACCTTGAAAAAACATGAAAATCTTACATATAATTTTATTGCTTGTCGCTCTATTCGTTTTTGACGGCTGCAAGAAAAAAGGAACAGAAGAACCTCCTAAGCCAAAAACGCCTAAAGAGATGCTAACTAAAACTTGGCGAATCTCTCGAGTAACGATTAATGGCTCAGTGGATAATATGAGGAATTATGGTAGTTACCGTATTACATTTTTTGCCAATGGCACTTATAACATCGTTTTGAGTGATTCACCTATTACTATTGTGGCACATTTGGGAGATAGTGGAACTTGGGAATTGGTAGATAATAATACTAATATCCTTTTTGACAGGGGCAATCCAAGCAGAGAAGCAAAAACACCTTTACTAAATTTGACAGAAACTTCTTTTTCTGTTAGATTCAGGGCTGATGACAAGGCAAACTCTGAATACCAGATAGACTTCGTTCCCGCTTAAAATGCTTTTTTTCAACCAGCTATACTTACTGAGACTCAAGCTAAATTCTTTACAAATTTCTGTTAAATTCCTTTGTTATCCCTAAACTCTTTTCGTGAATGTGATTAATAATCAATCTAATAACAAAATAAATATAGCAATGTAAAATCAAGTATCACTACTAAACAAATATCACTATGAAGTACCTTGAATTGACTCGTGAAGAGATACACATTTTAAAATTTTGGTAGAAAATCCTACAAAGACAAATGAGGAAATAGGAGCAGAGCTGATTCGCTCACCGCATACTATCGCCGCTCATGTAAGGAGTATTCTGAGCAAACTTGACTTAAAAAGTAGATATGAGCTACTCTCTTATGCCCTAAAAAGTGGATTGTATGTGGTTAAAAGCTCAAACGAGAATGTTATTTGCCAATGGAATACCCCTGCATAAAACATAGTTTGAGAAAATTAGTCATAATTGACTATTTTTTTAGAATACTTTATTATCTAAGTTTGTTTCATGCTATTTGGCAGGTTTGCAGTTGCGCATCTTTGCTAATTCATTGAGTATTGCGCTATCCACATTGTAAAGTTTATATCCATTATCAGAAAAATAATTAATGCTAAAAAAATAATTCATTCATTAACAAACTTTTAAACTTATGAAAAAACAAATCATTTTCCTTGTTTCTTTACTTTTACTGTCTTTCTCTGCTTTCTCCCAAAATCAAGGGTATGAAACCAATATGAAAGCAGTGATGTATTTTGATAACTTGATTCACCAAACACCCAGTGCAGAACTGCACTATCAGAGGGCAATGGGCTACTTCTACATCGGCGACTATACCAGTGCTATTAAGGACTTTGACAAGGCTATCCAACTTGACTATAATAAACCTGAAGCCTTTTATTTCAGAGCCTTAGCCAAAGAAAACGATGGAATGTATAAGGAAGCACTGCCAGATTACGACAAAGCTATTCAGTTGAGCGGAGCGACAGCCAATTATTTTATGTATATGCACAGAGGTTATTCGCACTACAATCTTTTTATGTACCCACAAGCGATTGAGGATTTCAATAAAGCTATCGCTCTTAACCCCAGTGATGATGAAACCAAGCACTTGTTGGAAAGAGCCATTGCCAAGCGGGACGGCAAATCCACCATTGACCCCAATGATGAAATCCAAAAGTACATCGCTACTCACAAGTTCTCCAGCATAGCAGAGGGTGCTGCTTACTACGATAAGTTGGAACACATGGGCTTGACTCATATCCGCTTTGAGGATGCTTGTACTTCGCTGAGAACCAAAGTAATAACCGATGTGTATGGTGATGCTCCCACTGCCGAGCAGTTAGAAGAGTTGCGAGATATTCTACAAAGAGAAAGGTGGTTGCTTCCAGAGGGTATGGAAAAATACTTCCATTACGTTTCCGAAAATCC
>NZ_FONY01000070.1 GCF_900113045.1 Thermoflexibacter ruber | reverse complement strand
TCATCAGTGTTCCAAAATAGAACACCGATAATACGGATTTGGCTGATAAACACAGATTTTTATTCAAAAAAACACTTTTCTCATCAAATTGATAACAGTAGATAAAATACCATCATACAATTGGAATCAGCATCGGCAGATTTGATGTGTAATTTTTGGAGTACTATATGACAGAACAAACGCAAGAAAAGCTATTTGTATTAAAAGCCTCTGACGATGTCAATTTGGGCATGGGTATTTTTGCACTTGTTTCCTTAGGCGGCGTATTCCTATTTCGCTCTTGGGAATGGGCTTTTTTTGAAATTATTGCTCAATTTCTTACAGCAATTTTTACAGCTACAGCTATTATCTCTCCTCTTTTCTTGCAATACAGAGAAATCGCTTTGTATCGCGATAAAATCCAAATTACTAAAGGCTTAGTAAGCAAAAAAGTGGAAACAATACCACTTAAACAAATCCGTAACCCTAAAATCACCAAGAGCGTCAAAAATAGCGGTACGGAAGTGCATAATTTGGCAGATGCAGGTGGAATTGAAAATTGGAATATAGACAACAACTTAGAGTTTTCTTTCAATACTGAGCATAGCCAAACCATTACTTTGAAAGCCTACAATTTCAAGCACGATTATCTAAGGGATTTTCTCAAATATTTTAGACAAACTTACTACGGCTTAGTATCTGAAACATCAACTTCCTCACAGCCAACACCTTTGGAAAATCCTATCAATCAACCAGAAGCAAAGATAGATGAAACGGAAAATGATATTTTGCAAGGGATTCGTCAGTGCGAGTATTATATTAGCGAAGATGAGAAACTTTCCCAAGAGTTTTACCAAGCAATGTACGAAGCGTATATTTCTGTTTATCAAACATATACATTGCAAGTAGATAGGGAAGGGGACGAACTGCGCCTTCAAAAGCAAGATGTATTGCAATACTTTAGCGTTGGTAATTATAGGTACCATTATTTTCTCAAAGACGACTATTTAGCTAATGCTACGCAAGAGGAAAAAGAAGTCGCAGATAACCTAATTGCAACTTCTCAAAAAAATATAGACGCTATTAAAAAGAGAATAGAAGCCTACTTAGCCGTAAAAAAACAATTACAAGAACAAAAAGAAAAGTACCTGCAAAGACTTAAAATTCAGCAATTAGCCAATAGAATCAATACGCTTCAAGAAAAGAACCTTGCTCAATCTTCGCTTGATGACCAACTTTCTTTTGACGCTGAGAAAGTTATCCAACTCTCAGCCCTGACCGAGCAGTTGCACCAATCTGATTTAAGGCATCTAAGCGAAACCCTTAAACAGTTAGCCATACTTTCACACGATAAACCAAGTACCTGAAATGAAAGAGAATACAGCCTCTAAGCAAGTATTTTTATCCTTGCAGAACGCTACTTTTACAAAATCTAACCAACTTGTTATTAGAAACTTAAATTTTCATATACATAAAGGAGAGCAGTGGGCAATACTTGGGAAAATAGGCGCAGGAAAAACTACTTTATTAGAGTGCTTGGCAGGAAAATATTTTCTTCAGGAAGGGGGGGTAAATTATTTTTTTGATAAAGAAGCTATTGCCTTAGTAAGTTTCCAAGAGCAAAGTAAACTATTGGATTACAGTGCTTTCTATTACCAGCAACGCTACTATGCCTCGCAAACCGAAGGAATTATCACTGCCCAAGAACTGCTCTACCAATCGCTATTCCAACGCATCGACAAGCCTCAGCTCGATAGCATTGCAGACCTGCTCCAATTGAGGGAAGTGTTGCCTCTGGAAGTGATAAAACTCTCCAACGGGCAAAAACGCAAACTGCTTATAGCCAAAGCACTCCTCAAAAAACCTCAATTACTGCTTTTAGACAATCCCTATATTGGCTTGGATATATCTACTCGCCAAGTAATGAATGAATTGATAAACAGCCTTATAGACAGTGGATTACAAATTGTATTGGTTACTAACAAAGAGGATATTCCCCAAAAAATTACTCACATTGCTGAGGTCAGCAATTTCCAAGTTCGTGTACTAAGTAGCTTGGATTTGATTAAAAATTATACTCCAAATAGTCCCCCGATAGCCATTCCTTTTATAGAAACGAATAAAGGACTTGACTTCGAGACTACCGTTCAGTTTTCTAAGGTGAATGTTAGCTATGGTGCAAAGCAAATACTGAAAAATATTGATTGGACGGTGAAGAAGGGAGAAAAATGGGCTGTCTTAGGCAACAATGGTTCAGGAAAATCTACCCTGCTGAGTTTGATTTATGCCGACCACCCACAAAGCTATGCCAATGATATTGTGCTTTTTGACTACCCAAGAGGCAAGGGTGAAACCATTTGGGACATCAAAAAAATGATTGGTTTTGTTTCTCCTGAACTGCATTTTTACTTGCAAAATACCATGACAGCCTTTGAAATAGCCGCAACAGGCTTGTTTGATGGTTTTACTCTCTCAAGAGAACTTACTGAAAATGAAAAACATGCTATCTTAGCGTTGTTTGCCTATTACCGCTTTACCCACTTGGCTCAGAGAAATTTTTTACATCTTTCCACAGGTGAGCAGAGGCTTATTTTGCTTATCAGGGCATTGGTGAAAAAACCTGCCTTGCTCATTATGGACGAACCTTTCCAAAACTTAGATGTAGAGTATATTAACCTGTCTTTGAATCTTTTAGATACTTACTTAACAAGTACTGATACGCTGATATATGTTACGCATTATCAAGAAGAAATCCCCAAGTGTATAGATAATTTTTTGTATTTGAAAGATGGGGAAATAGCAATCAAATAATCAATAAGGCATAAAAAGTAATATTATCCTAAGCAGTAATTAGTCTTTGCAAAAAGAATTCAACATTATATCTTTCTGATTGCTAAAATATTTTGCATCAATGACATTTGTCATTTTTTATTCATATTACTGACTGTATTTTTGAGCATTTAACAACAAAACTCTTTAAAAAACATGACTTCAAATCAAAGCTATATTACCGAACAGCACAAAGAAAACAAATCTTGGTTAGCCTCCTTAGAGTTTTATAAAGATGAAATCAAAGTCTTGAGAAATAGGCTCGATGAGGTAGCAAGTAAAAACTCTGATAAAGAAATAAAAATACGGGTAAGTCATTTTGAAAATCAGTTGATTATCAACGATGAACAGTTAGATGAACTGAAGCACGCTATTAAAATGAACCAAGCGGAGATAGAGCAAAATATTACCGAGAACCCTGTTGCCTCTGACCATAGAAAAGCAGAAGACCATGTAGCACTGCGAGATAGATTCAACACTTTTGAGCAAATTTTTAAGCAATTAAGAGAAGAAATGAACGAGTTTTTGGCAAAAGTGCTTTAAACTACTTTAGCAACCTATGAGATTATTAGGCATATATGTATAACATTGCGCTCTATCAAAGTTAAACCTCATGGGTTGCCTCAAAGCTATTTCGTTGGATTTGGAAAACGCTACCTATCCATAGACCTAAGGCGATAAGGATAGGGTATATCCAGAAACCAAAAATCAAAAAGTAAACAAACATACCTAAACTGTTTATCCCAAAGGTGGTAAGCATGAAAATAAATGTCCCCAACCAATCCAATAAAAGAGCTTTTGCCCAAATTTTGATAGGAGAGAAACCCAATCCATACCAAAAATAGCGCGTAATGGTTCCCGTCAAGACTACTCCAAGCCCAACCCATGTCATATTGAGTGGCAGAAGTGTATCCATACTTACTTCTCCTAAATCTATTTGGGTAAGTACATAAAGAGGGATGCAAAATGCAAGAGCTTTTGCTACATTAGCAAAAACACCTTTCCAAAAAATCTTACTTTTTTCCACTGTACTAAGTTTTAAATTTTCAATATTTTCTGAAATTATAATCTAATAAAACTAACGCTAACTTTTTTTAAAGGTTACAAGAAAGGATAGTTTTTTATTCTTTTATGATACAAATAAGTTTCCTGCAATTTCATCTGCTAAAAGTTTCCCTTTAAAAGTTAAGATAATTTTTTCATTTTCAATGGTTAATAGTGCATTGGCTTGGTAGTCTAAAAGGCGTGTAAAGTTTTTTTTATCTTTTAGTATATCGTATCCATACTTTTCTTTCAAAAAGTTAATGTCACAGCCCCACATCGTTCTTAGGCTGACCATGAGGTACTCGTTGATATGGTCGCTTAGACTAAGTATTTCCTTCTCAAAAGGCACAATTCCTTGCTGTATAGACTTGATATACAGGGCATTGTTGTTGATATTAAACTGCCTACTTTCTCCATTGTAGGAGTGGGCTGATGCTCCAATACCGAGGTAAGTGCCTTTTTTCCAATAGTTAGTATTGTGGCGGGAGTAGTAGGGAGGCTTGGCAAAATTTGAGATTTCATAGTGTTCATATCCATTTGCCGCTAAGGTATTTACCAATATTTCAAACTGTTGGGAGGCAAACTCCTCGTTAATAGGCTGGATTTTCCCTTTTCTTTGCCAATTCCCAAAAACAGTTTTGGGTTCTATGGTTAGGCAGTAAGCAGAAATATGAGGAACGCCAAGTGATAAGGCTTTTTGTAAATCACTATGCCAAATAGCATGATTATCTGCGGGAAAGGCATACATCAAATCAATAGTGATATTCTCAAAGCCTATGTCTTGGGCAAGTTTTACGCATTTTTCTGCCTCTTCGGCGTGATGAGTGCGGTTTGTCCAAAGGAGAAAAGGCTCGTGAAAAGATTGTATCCCAATGCTTAGACGATTGATTCCTAAATTTTTTAACTCTTTTAGTTTTGTTTGGCTGAGGTCATCTGGGTTGGCTTCTAAGGTGATTTCAGGATTTTTTTCAATAGGAAAAATCAACCTAATTGTTTCTAAAATATTGCCTAATTCCTTTTCAGAAAGCAAGGAAGGCGTACCTCCACCCAAATAAATACTTTGCAAGACTTTGCCCTCCAAGTAGTTGCTTTGCAAGGCTATTTCCTTGCAGATAGCCTCTACCATTTGGGTCTTAGTAGAAGCATTGGTACTGAAATGAAAATCGCAATAGTGGCACGCCTGCTTGCAATAAGGAATATGTACGTAAATTGATGACAATTAATTAGTTGGGTTTTAAAATCCTATTTAAGAATTTAGTAGTAATCAGGTAAGTAGGCTTTACACCTACCATGCCTAAGCTACCCGATGCCAATGTACTCCCCGTAATGAGAGGATTATCAGAGGCATAGTAGGCATAACGCAAGATGACATCTTTAGAAATATTTTTGCGGATTTTGGAGGCAGACTGAATCGCCTTTTGGTAGTGCGCTCCTTCCATTTCTAAGCCAATAGCACGCCAAGAGGAATTTTTAAAATAAGAAAGCACGTCGCGATTTTGCAGAGAAGTACCCAATACAGTAATCATCGCTCCTTCGTACACATCAATTCCATATCCTTCAAAGCCTTCTTTTTTACATTCATTTTCAAAAGGATAATTATCAGCCGTCCCTTCAAAGACATGTGCTGTAGGAATCATCAAATCTCCTTTGCCTCCTTCTAAAATACCCGCTTTTCCCATAACTGAGATAGAAACCACATTTAAGTGGTGATTTTTACCTTCTAAAAAATATGGTTTGAGTAACTCGTCCATGACCTCATAAGCCTGCTCCCCAAAAGCATAGTCCATGACAAAAATGACAGGCTTTTCTCTGTTGATATATTGTTCATCATACTCAATATCAGGATGTAACTTTTTAAGGTCTATTTTACTTGTATCAAAAATCTGTACAGTAATGTTTGTGCCTGTATGGTCGTGCAATACGTACATACCGTGAAAATGGGCATATTCCTCTATTTCTTCCATAAAAGCCTTGTTTTGAGGCTTGCTTAGCTCTGCGGCAATTTCTTCTAATTTCTTTCCTGCAAAAGCCTCTTTCAAAGCCGCATAAGCAAAAAGGCTGTTCAGAAAACTATGCAAGTTAGCACTGATGATGTGCAACGGTCTATGCAACAAGTCTTTCTCTGCCAATAACCTTTTTATATTCTCTGCCCATCTTTCTCCGTAGATGTGATGCCCAATGCGTTCTCTTAGAGCAGAAGTAAAACTTATTTCGCGGTCTTTTTCTTGTTTTTCTTCCTCAATCGCAATTTTTCCTAACCAATAGACGATATGAAAAAGTCCGTTGTTGCTGTGGCTATTTTCTTGTAACCTTGCATAAGCGTACTTAGTTTCCTCAAAAGTTCGTCCTAAAATAGTGCTTAGATAGGTAAATGCAACTTCTCTCTCTGCTTCTTCTAATTCTAATCCGCCTTCTACAATTTCCCCCAATTTAAGCCACTCTCTTGTAACTCTTCCTTTATCGTCAATAGCTCGCCTTTTGATTTTATCTGCTTCTATAAACAAGAATGTCAGGTGCGTAAGAATATCATAAATCTCGCTACGCCCTCTGGTGATTTCCATAAACATTTGCTCTTTGTCTATGCGGTAACAGTTTCGCTTGCGTTTAGGCGGAATAATTGTATCAAATTCAGAGCTATAATAACCCTCTTCGGAAACCAACTTGATGAAACGGCACTCCTCTATGCCTTTGGGCAGGCGGTCAATGACATAGACCAAGCCGTTGAGTTCGACTTTGGCGGGGTCGTTGATAGAGCCGTAGATTTCAGGGCGAAGTGTGAGTAGAGCCTTGCTTACTTCACGACCAGATACGCCAGAGGGCTTATAAAAACCTCTGTTGAAAAGATGACGCATTTCTATATAGAGTTTCTCAATAGCGGCGCGAGATTCTTGTGCGCGAGTAAGCTCTAAAAATTTGGTTTCCATGCAGTTGTATTTTTGGAGAGTGTTTTTTTATACATGCTTATCCTTCAATACTTACTACCATCATTATACTTAAAAGTTAGGCATATTTTTCGTATTCTTGCTAAAACTTTCAGACTTAATGATAGTAAAAAATACAACCGCAAATTAGCAATAATTTCCTCATTTTACCAAAAGGAAAATGAAGTAGCGATTAACATTTGGTTAGACCTCAAAGCATGACTGCTTCTACTGAAGAAATATACGACTTAAATTTTTTATTTTCTTGGTTGCAAATCAGTTGGATTACATTGCGTCCTGACATTGCCGCAGGGGGCAGACCTCCGCCCGTTTCCACCCAATGCCCTATCATGTAAAAGCGATGTAGCTTAGGTAAGGTTTTTTTAATGTGTATTTTGCTTGCTTCTGGAGTAGGCAGCCACCCCTCATAACTTCCTCTGAAATTTCCCGTATAGTTTTTATAAGTCATTGGAGTAGAGCAATCTTTCATTTCTATCTTATCTGTTATATGTGGAAAATGAAGCAAAAGGTTTTCAATAAAATCGCTGAGTACCTTGTCTTTTGCCGCTTCGTATTGCTCTCTTTGGTGATATAGCTCTTCCCACGAATCATAGTCAGTAGCTAAAAAACAAGTCATGAGCGTTTTACCTTTGGGAGCAAGCGTAGGGTCAAAATTATAAATCTGTACAGTAGCTCTTTCATGCACAGTGTTTCCTATTTTAAGAGGCTTAAGCAAAGGTAGGTTATAACCTACTACGGTGCTTTCCAACTCGTCAAATGCTTCATCTATCCCTAAGGCTATATAGAAAATAGAAGGAAATGGCTTAAATGAGGTATATACCTGTTTAATAGTATCATCTATGTAATTGCCTCCTAACATTTTAAAAATAGTAGTGTATCCATCTGCGGCAGAGATTATATAATCAGCAAAATACTGCTTGCCGTTTGCTAATTGAATGCCAACGGCGTTGTCGTCATAAGTAATGATTTTTTCTACTTTGCTGTGATAATCTATGTATCCTCCTAATTGCTGGTATCGCTCCACCACAGATTGTATAAAAGCCCCAGAACCGCCCATAGGATAGCCTGCGGTTCGCTTGTGTAACCATGCCAGAGTAACAATGATAGTAGTCATGACCATTTCGGGGTGCCAAAAAGCAAGAAAAGCTGTTTTTAACAAAGGATTTTTTAGACGTTTTACAAAGTCGGTTATGCTAATCCTACTCCATTTGATTGCCTCCATAAGCATAGGAAACTCTGTAAAGATTAATTTCAGTCCATCAAATAAGCCAAAAAGTTCTTGTGCTTTTTCTGTGGGTAAATCATATTCTATGAAAGTCCTTACAGCTTTAATAAAGTCTGTAATTTCGTCTTTGTCCTCTGGAGCGATATGGTTCAAATAACTTTCTAATCGGTCAATATTGGTATAAAAATGAAAGTCTTTCCCCCCGGGATTTTTAAGTACAAAAAACAAATCGTGGTTCACTAACATCTTGTCTTGGATTGCTCCTAATTCTAACCACATTTGGTGCATTTTTACATTGGGCGCCGAACCTACTAACCAGTGCATACTACCATTAATGGTGTAATCTCCTCTTTTCCAAGAGGTACACACCCCTCCTGCCTTATCTCCCATTTCAAAAATCTGAGAATCAAAACCATTCATTTGTGCATAGCAACCCGCCGAAAGCCCTGCCATGCCAGCACCAATTATAATAACACTTTTTGGGTTTGTCATAGGAATAGTTTAATTTAATGATACTAAATTAAATAGCAGTCTCTTCAAAAAAAATGATTTTTGTCATTCTATCTAAACAATATGAAATTATTTTTCATATTCTTTGAAAAATTTTAAATCTATCTATTCTTCTTTGTATGTAATCCTAATTGCCTAAACTGCACTGACCATGTGGGGGAACTGAAAGATTTAGATAGGGGCAGAAGGGTGTTTTAATTTGCTTATGTACTTATAGGAAGTTTATCCACCAATGCCCCTGCGCAATATGATTTACCAGCAAGGGCAGGGAGTAGTAAAGGATTTTGAGCTTTGGCAACAAAAGTACGGGCTTAAAAGCATTGTCCAGCTAAAATTTACCTAAATAGTTACAGTAAGTTTTAATACTAAAACTTTGCTTCATATCTTCTATTTTTCTTTTCTATCTTATTAATGGCTAATTCTCTATTAGAATAAAGGGTTTTGTAAGTACTTAGGTCATTAGCAAGTTCAGGGTTCTTCTCAAAGTATCTAATCACTAACTCCACAAAGTCGACTAATTCATCTTTAATAGCATAGTAAGTCCACTGGTCTACTTTTCGGTGGGTTACTAATCCTGCATTTTTTAGATAGATTAAATGGCGAGAAATTTTGGTTTGAGTGAAATCTAAGACCAATTCCAAATCAGAGATACACATTTCCTTATTTTTTGCAATCAAGTACAAGATGCGTATGCGGGACTCATCACTCAGGGCTTTGAAGATTTGGCTTCCTACCCCTAAGTTAAAATGTTTAACTCTCATAGTAAGTTTTATGCTTGTTTATACGATTATTTGAATACACAAATATACAAAAAACTTAGCATTAAAAAAGTTTATTGAAAAAAATCAATAAGAACGGGATAATGAAAAATACAAGCAGTACATAAATCAGACTAATGATACGATTTTTCATGGTTAGCTTTCCTAACACTTGGGCAAGTCGGAAAGGAATCATGCGGATAAAGGGGAAAGGGAAAAAAACAATAGCTCCGAGTACATTGAAGGAAAGATGAGTAATAGCTATACTCAAAGCGGTATCAGACTGAGAAATAGACGCTAAAAGAGCTGTAAAAGTTGTTCCTATGTTAGCTCCAATGATAAAAGGGAAAGCATTTTTTAAAGAAACTTTGCGAGTAGCCACTAAGGGTACTGTTACAGAAGTAGTAAGTGAACTTGACTGCATCGCCCCAGTCAAGATTGTCCCCCAAGTCAGAGAGCGGAGTGGGGTGCCGAAAATAAAGTTTTGTAAACGTACCCATGCCTCACCCATGAGTATCGCCTTGATACTCAGAGTAAAAACTGTGATAGAAAAAAATAATAATAGCAAAGATAAGGGAAGCAGAAATATGATATTAGAGTTAAAAAGTGAGAATAAAAACTCATACGCAGGGTTTACCGTCAAATCTATAAAACCTCGCAAACCTGCATCAAAAAAGATACTACTTAAAGGTTTGATTTGGCGCGTAATAGCTACAGAAAAATTGCTTAGAAAATGAGTAAAGTATTCCAAAGGAAAAAATATCAAAGCAGTAAGTAAGTTAAATAAATTGTGAGCGGCGGCGGCACTGGTTGCTCTTTTAAACTCTTTTTTCTTAGTAATATGAGCAAAAGAAACTAACATCGCAGTAATAGTAGTGCCAATATTCGCTCCAATAATGATAGGAATAGCATTAGCTAAGGATAGGGTGTCTGCTGATACCATTGCCACTACGATAGAGGTAGTGAGTGAACTTTTTTGTATAATTGCGGTAGTGAGTAAGCCTATAAAAAGTCCTATAAAGGGGTTAGAAGTAGCCGCAATAATGTTTTGTAGCTGCTCTCCTCCCAAAAGACGAAGCGATTGACTAAGTAAGGCTAAGGAAATCAAGAACACAAATAAAGCAAATATGGCTAAAAGACTCCTGCTAAGTATAAATCTGACAGGAAGCATCTGCACCTTCTCTTTTTTGACCGGGTCTTGTGCCGAGTGATTACTCGTTTGCTTTTCTTTGTATATGATTATTGCCATCTAAAAATCAGTCATTTCAAAATAGAACCACAAAGCTACTTACGTTTTTACAATGAAGGGCTAAAAACAAATTAAAAAATCGTTAATATTATTGATAGGAATAAATAATAAGTTATTACGAAAGTTAAAAGGTAAAAGTTGTATTTCAAATTGACATTCAGCGATTTTTGAAAACTTATGAAGAGTTTTTATACTCAATCAAAAGTGTTTTTGAAATTTTCTTTACTCCAAAGTCCCTGTTCTTTGACACTTTCTGTGTAAAACTTATTAAGCATTGGACTTTCAGACTAACACCGTAGGTGTGCTAATTTTTATAGAAAATAATGAATAAAACCGCGTAGCGGTGGCATATTTCACGCCTACGGCGTTGCTGTATGCGGGCTTACTCTTTTCTACAAAGATGACAGCTCTACGGGCTTAAAGTTAGATGTAGTATTGTTCATTGGCTGACTCCACCAAAAGTGTCAGAGAACCAAAGTTCCTTTCTCAGCAAAAGAAAGGGATTGAAAATCATGTTATTTTGAGTATAGTTTAATACGACATGAAATATTTTATTGAAGTAATTTAACAATTTTAATTATTCTTTTTATTTAAGAGTATGTTTAGAAAATAGCGAGCCATTTTGGAAAAATACAAAAAGGTTGTTTTGAACGCCTTA
>NZ_FONY01000053.1 GCF_900113045.1 Thermoflexibacter ruber | reverse complement strand
TGCTGTGCCACACTCAACTTGCCTGTATAACCTTGATAATTATCTTGTAAATAGGCTTCCAAACCTACTTGCTCATATCGCTGCCGATAGTTCCTCACTGTTCCTTCACTGATGCCTAAACTGGCACTAATCACCTCCATACTTTGACCCAAATGAAGCATTAAAAGCACAGTTATCTTCTTGTACGCTCTGGCATAGCGTTCATTGTGTTGTAACTCCCTTAGTAAATCATAGTCTGCTTGTGATAACATTTTTACTAATTTGATTACCAAATATTGTACTTTTTTCGTAATTTTCCTAATCCAAATTTCAAAACCTTTTACTTTTTAGTATAAATAATCGCTTAGGAGATTATCACAGGCAAGACGGAGATTATGTGAAGGGCATCGGCTATATGACCCAAGCCCTTCAAATAGCCGAGAGAATGCAAGACTCTATAGAAATGGCTCATATCTATCGCTTATTTGGGATAGCCTATTATGACGGATTGAAGCAGTACGAATTAGCCAAAGATTATAGTCTTAAGGCTCTGAAGATTTATGAAAATCAAAAGAAAAAAGATTATAAAAATATTGCACTTACTAAAAATAGGCTGGCAAGGGTAGATGTAATTACCTACCAAGACCTAAAAATGGCACATCAGTACGTAAGCCAATCCATAAAAATAGGTAAGTCGCTTAAAGACAATCAGTTGTTAGGGTGGAGTTTTAATCTTAGAGGAGAAATCAATGCGAGAGAAAGACAATATGACTCGGCAATTTTTCACTTTGAGCAATCCATTAAGATTTTTCAAGAAAGGAAAGAGATTGTGGGGATTGCTTATAATCAACTTCAAATAGGTAATGTTTATCTGCAACAAGGGAACAATGAAAAAGCGTTTAGCGTACTTCAGCAAGCAATGCTTAATAGCCAAAAAGCCAATGCAAAAGAGTTTTTGAAAGAAGCATACTTTGGCTTATCCAAAGTCTATGAAAAGCAAGCTGATTACAAAAATGCCTATCTTTATCAACGCCAATATTATCAACTCAAAGATTCTATCCTGAACCAAGAAACCACCCAACAACTTGCTCTTATTCAAGTTCAGTACGAGGAAGAAAGGCAAAAAACAAAAATAGCTTTACTCGAGAAGGAAAAACTGTTGGCACAGGAGGAGAAACGCAGCTATTTAATCATTTTTGCAGGGAGCTTGTTCTCTATTTTAGTAGTACTATTTATCGTCATTCGGAACAATAGACAAAGAGCAAAAACAAATATAATTTTACAACAAAAAAAGCAAGAGATAGAAAAACAAAATCGAGAATTACAGCAGAACAAGGAAGAAATAGAGGCACATAATGAGGAATTAAGACAAAGCAAAGAAGAAATTGAAACACAAAGAGATATACTTACCGAGCAGAATAAAAAATTAATAGAAGCACAAAATACCATCAAGCAACAACACAAAGAAATCAAATACCGCAATGATAACTTAGAAAAAGAAGTAGATGAGCGAACCAGAGAATTAAAAACAACAGTTCAAAACCTGCTCAAACAAAATCAAACCTTAGAACAGTTTTCATATATTATTTCTCATAATCTGCGCTCCCCTGTAGCCCGCATTCAAGGATTAGTAAACGTAATTAATCAAGAATATACAAGCAGCGAGCTAAGGAATCAGCTACTTCAGCATCTATCCTATTCTTCTTTAATGCTCGATAATATTATCAAAGATTTAACAGAAATCCTTGCTGTTAGAAAAAATCTCAATACTAACAAAGAGTACATTGACATCAAACAACTCATAGCTGAGGAATTAGAAAAATTAGAGAAGGAAATTCAAGAAATCAACCCATTGATAGAAAAACAAATCATGGTCATTTCAGTCTTTTCTGCCAAAGTTTATCTTCAGAATATTTTTTACAATCTAATGTCTAATGCTATCAAATACAGACATTTATCTCGTAGATTACATATCATCATTAAAACAAGTGTGGAGAATAATCACTTCTGTCTGAGTGTTCAGGACAATGGCTTGGGAGTAGATACTTCAGACACTTATAAAATATTTGGTATGTATCAACGTGGGCATACCCACATCGAAGGCAAGGGCTTAGGTTTGTATCTGGTAAAAACACAAATAGAGGCAATGAATGGGTACATAGAAGTAGAAAGCACAATCAATGAAGGGAGCATATTTAAGGTCTATATACCTTTGTAAGCATAGTTGTCAAATAAATTTACCGTATGCAGACTGGTAAATGGAATAAATAGAAAATATATGACTTTAAGAAAATATGCTTCCTACCACTGAGCAATAAACTCCTTACAAGCCTGTGCAGGATTTTTGGTTTTCATAAAGTTTTCTCCTATCAAAAAGCCTTGATAACCATATTCTTGCAATATTTTGACATTTTCTATTTCGCTAATGCCACTTTCTGAAATCTTGACAAATTCTGAGGGGATATGCTCAGCTAATTGCTTAGAAGTATCTATGGAAACTTCAAAGTTTTTGAGATTTCTATTGTTTACCCCTACTAAGTCTAAGTGATAGTTAAGCGAAGCCTGCAACTCTGCCAAGTCGTGTACTTCCATCAATACCTCTAATTGGATTGAATGAGCAAACTCCGCTAATTGTTTGATTTGCTTTGGGTTCAGAGCAGCGGCAATGAGCAGGATAAAATCAGCACCTATGGCTTTAGCTTCTATGATTTGGTACTCATCTATAGTAAAATCTTTCCTCAAAAGTGGAATATGCACACAGCTACGCGCCTGCATCAAATCCTCACTTTTCCCACCAAAGTATTCAGTATCAGTCAAAACAGAAATGCCAGTTGCTCCTGCCTCAGCATAACCTTGCGTAACTTCTTCTACGCTTACCTTGTCATTGATGATACCCTTAGAAGGAGATTGGCGTTTGAACTCTGCAATGATACCTTTGTTGGTATGTTGTAAAGCATTTTTAATAGAAACAGTTGCCCTTTCAAATAGAGGAGTTTTCTCTAATTTTTTGATAGGGAATTGCTCTTTCCTGAGGGCAACTTCCTTGTATTTGGATTGAAGAATTTTATCTAAGGTATTCATTTTGAACTATTAGGTAAGCATTCCTCCATCTACTTGGATAACCTGTCCTGTAACATAGGCAGACAAATCAGAACCCAAAAATACACAAGCATTGGCAACATCATCAGGCTGCCCCCCGCGTTTCAAAGGAATAGCATTTCTCCAATCCGCAATTACTTTTTCGTCTAACTTTGCAGTCATCTCAGTTTCTATAAATCCGGGAGCTATGGCATTACAACGAATATTACGAGAGCCAAGTTCAAGAGCTACGGACTTGGTAAAACCTACAATGCCCGCCTTTGATGCGGCGTAGTTTGCCTGCCCCGCATTACCTTTGATGCCTACCACAGAAGTCATATTGATAATGCTACCATATTTTTGTTTCATGAAAAACTTGGTTGCTGCTTTGGTAAGGTTAAAAACAGATTTGAGATTTACATTGATTACGCCGTCCCACTGCTCTTCGCTCATTCGCATCAGCAAACCGTCCTTAGTAATGCCTGCATTATTGACTAAAATATCAATGGTACCGAAATCAGCAATAAAATCCTGCATGAGTTTCTCGGCGGCTACGTGGTCAGAGGCATCTGAGCGATAGCCTTTTGCTTTGATGCCTAATCCTTCCAACTCTTTTGCCAAAGCCTCGCCTTGCTCTACACTTGACAAGTAGGTAAACCCTACGTTTGCCCCTTCTTGAGCAAATCGCAAAGCGATAGCCCTCCCAATTCCCTTAGATGCACCTGTGATAAGTGCATTTTTCCCTTTTAAAAGTGTCATAGTCAATCAGTTGTTTGTTTTTGTCTAAATACCTTGCCTGCAAAAGTAAGGGATACATTTTTAAAATAAAAAATTTTCTTGACTTCCTCACCTACTTTTTACATACTCAAAAATAAAACTTGCCGCCAAGCGAGCTGTCCTGTTGTCTATATCCAACGTTGGATTTAGCTCTGCAATGTCCATGCTTTTGAGCTTGGGAGAAGCTAAAATATAATGAAAAAAATCTTGGAAAACTTTGTCAGGGAAAATGCCATTATAAGCTAAGGCACTTACCCCAGGCGCAAAGGGAGCAGCAAACACATCTAAGCAAATAGTCAGATAAAAAATATCCACTTTATTTATAAAGTTTTGAATTTTTTGTAGCACCTTCGGTCGTTCATCATAATTAAAGCTACTGCCTAACACATATTCTACTCCGTATTTTCCTGCAAGGTCAAATAAGTACTGTGTATTACTATTTTCTTGGATGCCCAGTACAAGGTAGTTAAAATCTTTTTCCTCTTGGGCTATCTGCCAAAAACCTGTGCCAGAACTCGCTCCTGTCGGGGCTTCCACAGGTCTGATGTCAAAATGAGCATCAAAGTTAATCATGCCAATTTTAGCCTGTGGGAAGGCTTTTTTTACCCCTTGGAAATGTCCGAAGGTGATTTCATGTCCCCCGCCTAAGAGCATAGGGTAATAATTGGCTTGTAGAAGGAGAGCTACCTTTTCCGCTAATGTTTCTTGTGCTTGCTCTAAATTTTGTTCTATGCAAACACAATCCCCTGCATCATAAATAGTCAAATTAGCTTTTTGAGATTGGGCAGGGAAATTGGAAATAACTTTCCGCAAGACCGCTGGTGCATGAAAAGCTCCTACTCGCCCTTTGTTTCTACGCACCCCCTCATCAGAACAAAAGCCCAAAATAGCCACTGCATTATGTTGCTTTGGGGGAGATAAGTTGCCTCTCATAGGAAGGAGATTGATAATTTGATGCCAACGCAGTACTGTAGTTTCAGTGCCGTCTATGCGCCCTTGCCAATAGGATTGATTAGGAGATTGATACATGATTGTATGAAAGTAAAAAAAATAGAGAAACTCTTGTATTTTTCTCTTACTTTATCTTAATAATTCGCATTTCTACTCGTCTATTCCTTTCAGTAGAGTAGTTAAATAAAGGCTTTTCTCCACCATAAGCCTTCGTAATGATGCGAGAAGCACTTATACCTCTATTTATCAAATATTTAGCTACAGTTTCTACTCTTTTTTGCGAAAGTTCTAAGTAGAGTTTGCTTAGTCTTTTATAGTCAGGGTGGTCTTTATCAGGATTTTTTTCTGTATGCCCTGCAAGTTCTATGTGTACTTCTGGATTTTCTTTCATAAACATCAGCAAGGTTTCTACCCCTTCTGTGCTGGAGAGTTCATAGCTTGCTTTTTTAAATTGTATATTTTCCAAATTGATAATTTCTCCTTTCCTAATCGTCTTATTCGCCAAAGTTACTGTAGCATTGGCATCAGCCAAGGAATCCTCTGTGCTGTAAGTAGGCGGGGGAGTAGTTTCTGGCTTAACACTAACAACAGTGGCTTCATTAGAAGCTATTTCGGTTTCCTCCTCCTCTATGTTGGTTTCTGCTGGCTTTACTTTTACTTGATTGAGGTTTAAGTTTCCTGCATTCGGATTGAGTACTATTTGAGGACGCTTACCTGATAAGCTATCAACTTGTACTTCTTGCTTTTTTTCGTAGATGCCTAACCTAAAAAGCCCTTGGTCTGCCGTACCTATCCACAAAACGCCTTTGCTATCCTCAAACTCTACACAAGTAGCCAAATTACTTGTAAAGCCCGAAGTATTTAGGTCAAACAAGGCTCTTTCTTCTTTCTGATAGCGGGCTATACCCGTACCTACTGCCCATACAATTCCCTCTCTATCAATAGTCAAATCTTTGATTTTAAAATACTTATTGCTTGCTACGTCTTTAGAAAGTTTGAAAAGCACATCGTTGCAGTAGAGTTTTTGCCTGCCTTTTTTATCTGAAACACCGATACACACTTGCCCTTTGTCGCCTACCTCTACGGTGGTGATATTATCAAAAATATCGTAAGGCTGCCACTCTTTGCCGTCTTTGGTACTCCAAAGCCCCGCTGCAGAGGCTACCCAAACCTCGTTACGCTCATCTACGGCTACGGCATTGATTTCGTCGGTCATAAATTCCAATACAATACTTTGGTCATAGCAGAACCACTTGCCTTGCGTATCTATTTTCCATACTCCCCCAGCCTTGGTAGCCAGCCATTTATTGCCACTATGGTCTATAGCAATATCATTGATGTAGTAATTTTTATTTTGAAAAACAGGAATTTCATTGTGAAGTAGATAGTTGCCAGCCTTATCCAACTTGAACAAATAAATTTTATCTCTAAACGAAGCCAGCCACTTATTTCCTTGTTTATCCACTGTTACAGCCGTGATTTTAGTAAGCAAAGTATCGGTAGAATTGGGCTTGTTATAGACTTTCCATTCCTCATTGGGCAAGAGAGCCGCAAATCCTTTGTCTGTACCTATCCATTTCGTTCCGTCTTGGTCTATAGCAATGCAGTTTATTTTGTCAAAAGGCAAAGGAGAGTTACTACTATTGTAGTTAGTAAATAATTGACTATGTGCTTGATAGCAAATAAGATAAGAAATAAATATAAGTAAATACCTCATGCTTAACGATAAATGTGCCTTATGTTTGTATTGCTTGGGCAAATGTAATGTAAACTATCTAAACAGCTTTTTTAACAGTATTAACACAAATTTAAGAGTTTTATGGACAAAGTGTTTACAAAATCATTGCCAAAAGATATTTTTTTGCCTTTCTTGTGCTTTTATTAGTTTTAGGTATGCTTTGCCATGTTAAAAACTACTATGCGTAAGTCCATTTTATAGAGAGAAGTAAATTTTATTTTATCACCAAAATTGATTCTCTGAAATAAAATTTATTAGTTTTGTCTTAGGAGAACGATATTTCAAATTAGAAAATAGTTGATTGCTAAAGCAATGATGAAAAAAATAATATGCTTGCTTTTCCTTTCCTTGTGGGCTTGCAAGATGTTGGACAGAGAGCCAGCCCTACAAGTAGGTGATGCCAAAGCCATTACTGATTGGCAAAGTGCTAATGCTGCCTTAGCTGGACTTTATAACCAAATGCAAGAGGTGTACAACGGGCGTATTCAAAGACTGGCTGATGTGGCAGGGACTACGGCTCAGAGTATAGGAAGTAACTCTGCACTCCGTCAAATAGATACATATACCATAGATGCTGAGAATGCAGTTTTGCTGGAGATTTGGACATATATCTATCGCGGAGTGAATATAGCTAACAATATCTTAGCAAGAGTGCCACAGATTGGTCTTTCAGAAGAACAAAAAAATTACCTTTTAGGGCAGACCTATTTTTTGCGTGGCTTGCTTTTTTTTGATGCAGTACGTATCTGGGGGGGAGTGCCTAATGTAATAGGGGAGAGCGGTATTCCCCTGCCTCAGGAGCCTTCTCGCAGTGTAGTATTATATGAAAGAAGTTCTTTACAAGCCTCTTATAATCAGGTAGAAAAAGATTGGGCGGAGGCGGTAAAACTCCTACCAGAAATAAGCCCAGCGGGTCAAGCAAATAAAAATGTAGCCTATGCTTTATTGTCAAGGTTTTACTTATACTTTAAAAACTACCCAGAGGTAGAAAGGTATGCCAATGCAGTCATTGCTAATCCAAGATATAGCTTAGTTTTTCCCTACTCGGATATTTTTAACAATAAAAATACAAAAGAATCTATTTTTGAAGTACAGTTTGACAATACAGATACCAACACACTCAGTACCTTTTACTTACCTTCTGCTATGGGAGGAAATGGAGAAATCGCAGCACATATAGAGTTTTACAATCAAATAGACCGCAATGACGAGAGAGCGAGAATGTTCGTCAGGGGTAGTAGTGGACTTTGGTATTCTAACAAATATACTCAAAAAAGTGGAAATGCACATTTGATTAGATTAGCAGAGGTGTATCTAAATAGAGCCGAAGCCAGAACCTACCAAAACAACTTCGCAGGAGCGAGAGCAGACTTAAATGCAGTGAGAGGGAGGGTAAATGCTTTGGCAGATAATACAGCTAATTCGGTAGAGCAGTTAGTGGCGGCAATAGAAAAAGAAAGACGTTTAGAACTTTGTTATGAGGGCTTTGAGTGGTTTGACTTGGTAAGGACAGGGCGGGCATTAGTAGTCTTGAGCAGTGTACCTCGCTCCAATGCTTCCCCAGCCCAGCTCAGAGAACGCCATCGCCTTGTTTTTCCTATCCCTGCTGAGGAGATAAAAATTAATCCTAAAATGCTACAAAATCAAGGCTATTAGTTTTTTTACAAGATTTGAAAACCTTTGCTAAGGGATTTTAGTTTGCTAATTTAATCTTTTGACTGAAAAATAAATTTGTACTTTTATTAGCTTAATAGGCGACTTTCTGAAGAAATTTACTATATTCATTAACCAATAACTCAAACAAAAATATTATCTCTATGGCACAACAATTTCCTTGGTTCGAGAGCTACCCTGCGGGTACGCCCACAGAAATCAACCCTGATTCATATAAAAATATTATTGAAATCTTGGAAGAGGCGATACAAAAATATCCCAATAATACTGCTTTTGTCCATATGGGCGTAAAGGTTACTTTTAAAGAAATAGACGAAATGTCTAAAAGTTTTGCTGCTTACCTTCAGAATAGAACAGGTTTGAAACAGGGTGACAGAGTGGCGATTCAAATGCCTAATGTGATACAATATGTAGTAGCTCTCTTTGGCATACTAGGAGCAGGCATGGTGGTAGTCAATACCAATCCACTATATACTGCCCGCGAAATGGAGCATCAGTTCAAAGACTCAGGAGCAAAAGCTATCATTATCTTAGCTAATTTTGCTCACCTACTCCAAGAGGTACTTCGCAAAACTAAAATAGAAACGGTTTTTATTACTGAAATTGGCGACATGATGCCTACACCCAAGCGAATACTTGTCAATTCGGTGGTGAAATATGTCAAAAAAATGGTACCTGCTTACAGCTTGCCCAAGGCAATATCTTTCCGCACTGCCCTGAGTGAAGGCAAATCATTGACTTACTCACGTCCAGAAATAAGCAGTAAAGACATGGCGTTCTTACAATATACAGGTGGTACTACGGGGGTTTCTAAGGGGGCTATCCTCACTCAGCGCAACATTGTAGCTAACATCTTGCAAATGAAGGCATGGATGAGTACTATCTTAGAAGAAGGTAAAGAAATGATTGTAACACCTCTGCCTTTGTACCACATCTTTTCTTTGTCTGTAAACTGTTTCTCTTTCTTTGCTAATGGGAACTCTAACCTGCTCATTACCAACCCAAGAGATATGAAAGCCTTTATTGGAGATTTGAAAAAATATCCTTTTACTGTAATGACAGGGGTAAATACACTTTTCAATGGCTTGCTCAATCAACCTGAGTTTGCTAAGCTAAATTTTTCAAAATTAAAACTTGTAGTAGGGGGAGCTATGGCTATCCAAACTGTAGTATCAGAGAAATGGAAAAAAGTAACAGGTATTCCCTTAGTAGAAGGCTACGGCTTGACTGAGAGTTCGCCTGTACTTTGCTGCAATCCCCTCAATGGTACTGAAAGAATAGGTACAATAGGTGTCCCTGTACCTTCTACAGAAATCAAAATTGTTACTGACGAAGGTGTGGAAGCCTCTTTTGGAGAGCGAGGTGAAATCTGGGCAGCAGGACCTCAAATCATGGCAGGCTATTGGGAACGACCTGATGAAACTGACAAAGTAATCGCAGAGTGGAATGGCAAGCGTTGGCTCAAAACAGGAGATATTGGGATTGCGATGGAAGGTGGCTTTTTCAAAATAGTGGATAGGAAAAAAGACATGATTTTGGTATCAGGATTTAACGTATATCCCAATGAGATAGAAGACGTAGTAGCTACCCACCCCAAAGTGTTAGAAGTCGCTGCCGTAGGTGTACCCGATGAGAAATCCACAGAGGCTGTAAAAATCTTTGTCGTTAAAAAAGATGAATCCTTGACTGAGGAGGAATTAAGAGAATTTTGCAAAGAACAGTTTACAGGATACAAACAACCCAAACACATAGAATTTAGAAAGGAACTCCCTAAAACCAATGTAGGAAAAATTTTAAGGAGAGCATTGAGAGAGGCTTAAAAACTTTTCATTACTTTGCTGCATATATTTAGCAGTGTTTCCCTAAGGAGGCACTGCTTTTAATTATATCTCACAATTCAATTTTTAGTATTTCAATTTTTTTGCATACATGGCAACTAAAACTTTTTTCTGTATAGATGCTCACACTTGCGGGAATCCTGTGAGAGTAGTGGCAGGAGGTGTCCCTATACTTCATGGAGCAAACATGAGTGAGAAAAGACAACATTTTCTCCGAGAGTATGACTGGATTCGCAAAGGCTTAATGTTTGAGCCAAGAGGACATGACATGATGTCGGGGAGTATGCTCTATCCCCCTTCCAATCCTCACAATGACATCGGCATTTTGTTTATTGAAACGAGTGGTTGCTTGCCTATGTGTGGGCATGGAACTATCGGAACAGTAACAGTGATGATAGAGCAGGGGTTAGTAACCCCCAAAAAGCATGGAGAACTCCGCATAGAAGTTCCCGCAGGAGAAATCAAAGTAAACTACCAACAAGAAGGAAAAAAAGTTAAATCAGTGAAAATTACCAACGTTCCCTCTTACTTGGCAGCAGAGGATATAGAAGCAGCATGTCCCGATTTAGGTAAACTAAAAATAGACGTGGCGTATGGAGGGAATTTTTATGCCATAGTAGAGGTGCAAAAAAATTTCAGTGGTTTGCAAAACTTTAAAGCCGAGCAACTCATTGCTTGGAGCAGGGCATTGAGGAAAAATATCAATGAAAATTATACTTTTGTTCATCCTGAAAATGAAACTATTAGAGGATTGAGCCATATCCTTTGGACAGGCGAACCCATAGACAAAACCTCTACTGCCCGAAACGCCGTTTTTTATGGAGATAAAGCCATAGACCGTTCTCCCTGTGGAACGGGGACTTCAGCACGTCTTGCTCAGTGGTATGCCAAAGGACGCTTAAATGTGGGTGAGCCTTTCATTCATGAAAGCATCATCGGCTCAAAGTTTATAGGGAAGGTAGAGGCAACAACGACCTTAGCGGGCAGACCTGCTATCATTCCCAGCATAGAGGGCTGGGCTATTACTACAGGTTACAACACGATAATTATAGATGACGACGACCCCTATGCTCACGGCTTTCAAGTAATTTAGCAAACAATTTTGCTCATAGGTCAAATTTTTGTAACTTTACATTCTTTTCAAAGTAAATTTATTTTGTTGGTTAATATGCAAATAGTTGATATTCATATAGAAGCAGCTCGGATACAGCAGGAAATTGAGGAGTATTTGGGTATAGAAGGAAATCTTATCTTTGATTACATCACCGAAGCAGGGAAGGTCAAACTAAATCTGATTACAGTAAATAAAAGGCATGCACAGTCTTTTCTGTTTCATTCTGAGGTAGGAATAGATAAAATAGATGCCTTGAAAAAAATGTTGGAATATGTACAGACTTATAAAGAAAAAGAAAATTCTTACACTATCCAGTGGACAGCAAAGGACAGCAAAGAACTCCAAACCTCTTATTTTAGAGCGAGGAATATCTATGAAGCCTTAGATAAGTTGTATTATGGCAGAGATATGAACGCTATTACTGTTTTTAGTGTGGTATTGAACCCTGTAGCATAATAATTTCGTCATTAGAGTTTTAACTCGCTTGTATAACTTGGTCTAATTTGTACTGATATATGAGAAAAATACAAAAAATTGCCATTATGGGCTTTTCTATATTCTTAATTTTTTTAGCTTTTATCTACATACAATTAGGAGGAGCCGACAAAGTAGAGATAATCAAAACTACCAGCGAAGCGTACTTACTCATTGGGAAAAAATATGCAGGAAAAAGAAGTAAAAGAGATTTTAAAAAACTCATGGACGAGATAGCTGACTTGGTCAAAACTAATCAACTCAAAGGAACTTTTGCAGTCTATCATTTCATTGACCCTGATAGTGATCAGGATACGCTCAATAGTATAGTAGGCGTAATTGTTGATACATCTCCACAAATCCCTATGCAAGACTTTATTATAGAGCAAATTCCTACCTCAGAAATAGTACGTGCTACTATCAAATCACATTGGTTAGTTGCCCCTAATCCTGCCGAAGTCAATAAGCAAATCAAGGAATTTGCAGAAAAAAATCATCTTTCACTTTCTGATAAAATCTTAGAAAAATATTACGCAGACAAAGAAATAGTTACAGAAGTAGCTATTAGGTGAAAATTAGATAAACTGCACTTGTTTAGCGGCTTTCTGATTAAATTAAAATAAATTTAAGCAAAGTTTGCTTTATATTTTTGCATATTTTAATTACTTTTGAAGCACATTTTGCTTCACTTTTACGATTTTCTTTCTTGTGTAATATTTGCAAATACACTAAACATTCATTCGCTTTGTTTTATTAGTTTAGACTTCCATAAATTTATCTTTTCTATATGAAAGAAAAATTACTTATAAGCCTATTATTTTGTACAGCTTTTATTTGCCTTTTTCCTTTAAATAATGCGTTTGGACAAACCGCCATTACTGCTGCAACGGTTAATACCAATACGCAAGCAGGAACTTCCTCTTTCTATTCTATACCAGGAGCTGGCACCATGACCTATCCCTCTGCTACTACCTATACTTTAGAATACGGAAATTTAGCTACGACAGAAACTGCTACCCGCAACCTGATAAGTTTTCAAATAGGAGCAGTAAATTACAATAGGGTGTCAGGTCCCGACCAAGTAAATCTCATTCGGGAAACCCCAACTACCTGCCCAAGTATGAATACATGTTGTTTAGCAAGTGATGGGTGTAGCGACAGACTAATTTCTTACTATGAATTGGTCAGTAGTACTGGAAATACCAGAGTATTCAATCCTCCATATACTATCAATCCCACTGTTTTTTTTGGTGGAACAGTGTTGAATAGAGGTGCTGACAACGTTTTTGTTAATAGAAATGATGGAAATCTGAACAATAATGACATAGAACGCATAGACTATATTTTTAAAAATGGACTGAGTGCAGCAGATGTTACCAAAGCTGGTTTTGTCATTTTCGATAGAGGTACGGGTGATCCTTGCAAAATTAAGGCAATCAGTAGCATCAATGCAAGCAATCTGCCCACAGGATACTATGATGCAGACCCCGTAACATCAGGAAGTCAAGCAGTAGCTATTGCCGCTTCAAATTTTACTAGTATCGACCTTGGTGCTTCACTAAACTTTTTGGTTGTAAGGAAAGATAACACTGCCAACTCAGCCCCTACTACCAATATCAGTGGTCAAGCAGTAAGAGGTACATTCATTTCTTTTGCCTCTTTAGGAATAGCCAATAACCAAGTTGTTTATGGATATTCCTTAGTAGCTAATGATGTAGGTGTGAGTGATGATTTTTTAAATACCGCTGCTTTTTCCAAAGCTACTAATAACATGACAGGCGGTCTTGACCTCAGCGGAGTCAGCGGTGCGTGGGCTGAGGAAGGTTCTACTATCACTATCTTGCCACTTCACTTGGTTTCCTTTGAGGCAGTAAGCAGCAACTGCAAAACACAACTCATTTGGAAAACTGTCCAAGAAAGTCATATCAAATATTTTGAGGTGGAGGAAAGTACTAATGGGGGTGATTTCCAAACTATTGGTAAAGTAGAAGCAAAGAACCAGCTATCTAATGCTTATGCTTTTGATGTTCAGCAACCCTTGAAGCAAGCCTATTATCGCTTGAGAGTTATAGAAGAATACGATGAACCTCACTATTCTGCTATGGTTTTTACACGCAACCAATGTGGAAAATCCGCTTCTACTGTTTCCATTTTCCCCAATCCTACGGAAAATTTCATTACTTGCTTACTTCACACAGAAGTCAATGTTCCTATCTGTGAGATAGAAATATACAACCAATTTGGCAAAGTAGTGCATAAAAAAAGTGATGTATTTATTCATCAAAACCAAATACAGTTAGACATAACTCACCTGCCCGCAGGAAATTATATCATTCATTTTATTTCCTCCAAGCATACCTCAACTACCAAATTTATCAAACATTAATCTGAAAATTTATTGTATTTATCTCATAACTTATTTCACTTTTCTACGTTAAAACCATTGTTTAGAATTTATTAACTTCTTCTTAAAGAGCAATAGTTTTTTACTTATTTCTGATTACATGAGCAAGTATTTTATTCCAAATCAAAAAGTTATTATTTTATCTTTATTGACTATTCTTCAATTTTCTGTATTACTCCCTTTTTCTTTTGGACAAAATAAGCCTAAAAAAGGAAGTTTTCAACGTACTGTTATTTCAAGGTCAGAACTTCAAAAATTAGATGTCCCTAAGGATAGCTTATCTCCACAAAGCCCCCCAACTAAGACAAGTACAAGAGCAGATAATTTAGGCGATTTCAATTCAGTCTATTCCGCCAATGCTATCAAACAAAATGCTAATAATCGTATCTCAGGAAGATTTACGACCATAGATACCTTATACATAGAAAATAAAAACCTCACAATTCAAATAGTCCAACAAGGCAAGTTTCAAGGCGTGATAGGCGAGGCAGGAAAAATTTTAGTGCCAATTACTTACGACCAAATCGAGTTTTATAACCAGAAGGATTCGCTTTGCCCTCGTTGGGAAGGAGTACTACGAGTAAAAAAAGGAGGTCTTTGTGCCCTTGCTCATTATGACGGTAGCCCTATTACTGCCTTATCTTTTGAGGAAATTCCCTATCTATCAGAAACTTGTGAAGGAAGCCAACAGGTTTTCAAAGTAAAACAAGGCGGCAAATACGGACTGTTAGACAAACAAGGCGGCATACTTATTCGCCCTGTTTATGATGATGTTTTTTTGCTGAAAAATGAAAAAGGCAAGCAAACCATACCTGCAGTGGCTTGCGTGAGAAAGCAAGGGAAATACGGTTTTTTAGAATTAGTAGAAAAACAAATTCTGCCAACCAACTACGATAAAATTGCTTTTCTCCAGCAATTAGAAATCCAAGAAAAAGACAAAATCACTACTCATCTCTTAGTGAAAATCCAGCAGAACGGAAAATGGGGAGTAATGAATCTGACTGATAAAGAGGAAATTCCCATAGAATTTGAGGAAATATATCCTTTTCAGTATGGTTTTGCCTTAGTGAAGAAAGCAGGAAAATACGGTTTCATAGACCTGAAAGGCAAGGAAAAAATCGCTCCTAAGTACGACTATGCACAAAGTTTCCAATATGGCATAGCCTTAGCAAAAAAAGGAGAATATTTTGGGGCAGTAGGTGAGAACAAAAAAGAAGCTATCCCTTTTGAATACCAAAGCCTTGAATATTTGATAGAAAAATTTAAAAAAGGCAATGATGCCCATGAGTTTTTTGTGCAACTGCTCAAAGCCAAAAAAGGAGATAAATACGGCATTATCAACCAACAAGGGAAAGTAATCATTCCTTTTGAGTATGAATCTATTAGCTTAGACATCAAAGGCTTTGGTTTCAGAGCAAAGAAAGATAAAGACTCCCCTGAAGAATTTTTAGCACCTCCTGCAGCCAATAGTAAAAAAGAAAAATGATAATTATCAAACTTTTTGGAGGTTTAGGCAATCAGTTATTTCAGTACGCATTGGGAAGGCACTTATCTATCAAAAGTGCTTTGCCTTTGTTTTTAGACGCTGAATCAGGCTTCCAAAATGATTTTTACAAGCGTACTTATAGCCTCCATGTATTTCATACCCAAGCACAACTCTTGGACAGTCAAACTATCCAAGTTCTCCAACGCTTTCAGAATCCTTTGGGGAGGAAAGATAAACTGAAAAATTGGATAGATAAGTATTTCAAAGGAATCCATCCTACTTTTATTAATGAAAAGCACTACCAATTTGATGCAAGTATTTTAAATCAAGAAATCAAAGCAATGACCTATTTTTCAGGCTATTGGCAGACAGAAAAATATTTTAAATCTATTGAAGATACTATCAGGCAAGACCTCTATTTCAAAGAAGCAATTCCTGAAAAAAATCAATGGTTAGCAGAGGAAATTCAACAAAAAAATTCTGTTTGCTTGCATGTAAGGCGTTTATTGGGCATTGCAGAGGGAAAAATCAACGAGGAGGGAGTTAAGTTTCATGGCTCTATCGATTATCCCTTTTACCAAAAAGCCATAGATTTGATAGCAAAAAGACAGGAAAACTTACATTTCTATATTTTTGGAGATGTCATTGATTGGGCAAAGGAAAATCTCAAACTGTCTTTTCCTCATACTTTTGTAGAAGGGAATCTGGACTACCAAGACTTGCAACTGATGCAACTTTGCAAGCATCATATCATTCCCAATAGTACCTTTGCATGGTGGTCAGCTTGGCTCAATCCCAATCCGCAAAAAATCATCATCGCTCCTGATGCGTGGTTTGCTGACAAAACTATCAACACACAAGACATATACCCCGAATCATGGATAAGAATTTGACGGTGAGCATCATTATGCCCGCTTACAACAGCGAAAAGTTCATTAGTGGAGCTATAGAAAGCCTTTTTTCTCAAACTTTTCAAGACTTTGAAATCATAGTCATTAACGACTGCTCTACGGATAAAACCGTAGAAAAAGTAAGCAGTTTCGGGGATAAAAGGATAAAAATCTTACATACTGCTAAAAATGCTGGAGCGGCTGAGGCAAGAAATTTAGGTTTACAATACGCACAAGGAAAATACATTGCCTTTTTGGACGCTGATGACTACGCCTACCCTACAAGATTAGAAGAGCAAGTAAGTTTTTTAGAAAAAAATACGGCGATTGATTTAGTAGGAGCTTGGACAGAAGTAGCTGATGAAAAAGGGAATGTTATCAATACATTCTGCTTATCTTTACCCAATAATCATCTGCCTATCAAGCTATTATTTCAAAATTGCTTTGCACTTTCTTCAGTGATGATGCGAAATAGTTTTAAAGAGGTGAGCTTTGACGGCTCTTATGCCCCTGCCGAGGATTATGAGTTTTGGACAAAATTGGTAGGTAGGGCAAATTTTGCTATACTTCCTAAAACTTTGATTCGCTATTTAGAACATAGTCAAGGGATTAGCAAAGTAAAAGAAGATAAAATGCGACAAAATGTTAAGCGAATCATTACTCAGCAACTTTTAAAATTAGAGATAGAGATGAGTGAGAGTGAGTACGAATTGCACCAACAAATAGCACATTTGGAATTTAGGGCTTCCAAAGAATTTCTGTTTGCGGTGGACGCTTGGCTACATAAACTGCTGAAAGCCAATCAGCAAACAAAAATTTATGAAGAAAAAGCCTTTGCTTTGGTTCTTGCAGCGTATTGGCTCAAAATCTGTTTTGCTCATGCCCATTTAGGCTTTGTTACTTTGAGCTATTTTTTTAAATCTCCACTAAGCCAATGGTTATCAATTAAATATCAAATCAAACTACTTCTTCTTTGCATGAGAAATCTCCTCAGATAAAATTTTAAGTAAGATTTTTACAAAAAAAACATCAAAATTGAATCAAATTTATGTGTTTTCCGTTTATCTTAATAATTACTCTCTTTAATATATGCGGTGTTGTATATCTTTATTTTTACCCTTTTTTGTGCTGCCTTTGGCTTCGTTTTCAGGGACTAAGCAATTAGACGACCGACCTCCCACAGCTTCTTATACCAAAAGAGAACCTACTAAAATTAGACTGTCTGACTTTGATGAAAACCCATTTAACTATGACGTAAGTGCAGATTTACTCTTATCAAAGTTAAGTAAGAAATTCAAGATTTTTAAAGAGGCTGTAAAAAATACGCATAATCCACAAATCAAGGATACTATCTTTCATTTTTCTTATCAAACTACAAAGTTAAAAATCTACAAGTCGCAAGGGAATGAAATACTGTTTTTCGCTCAAATTACTGACAACGAAATAGAAATGCGTAATCAAATCAAGATAGGCATGAGTAGAGAGGCATTCTTTGACAAGTTTGTAGAGTTAGAGAAATATAGATTTTTCCAAGGCGTTACCCAAATCGGAGGAGATGATGACATGAGTGGCTATCAACTGATTATTCAGCCTAATGTAGTCAAACTACGCAACCTATTAGGAACTTCTGATTACATTTTTGTCTTCGCTAACAATATGCTCAGCCAAGTGAGTATCAATGTGTATATAGATTAGTGTAAAGTAGAAACTTTTATGCACAGTTGTTTGTTAATGGGCTTCTAACCAGTTTTCTCCTTTGCCTACTTCCACTACCAGAGGTACTTCCATTTGGAAAGCATTTTCCATGAGTTCCTTTATTTTTTTACTTATTAGGTCATACTCAGGCAAATATATGTCAAAAACCAATTCGTCATGTACTTGCATTATCATTTTAGATTTGAGTTTTTGGCTTTTTAGCCACGCATGAATGTTTATCATTGCCAATTTGATGATGTCAGCCGCCGAGCCTTGAATAGGTGCATTGATGGCGTTGCGTTCTGCAAAGGATTTTTGAGTAAAGTTACGAGAATTGATGTCCCGCAAATACCGCCTTCTTCCAAGCATAGTTTCTACATATTCATGCTCTTGGGCAAATTGGATTACCTCGTCCATGTAGGTTTTTACAGCGGGAAACTCAGCAAAGTAAGCATCTATGATTTGTGCGGCTTCTTTTCTTGGAATATTTAATCTTTGTGAAAGTCCATGTGCCGAGATGCCATAAATAATGCCAAAGTTGGCAGTTTTTGCTTTTCGCCTCATATCGCTACTTACTTCATTTTCAGGCACTTTAAAGATTTTAGAGGCAGTAGCCGTATGAATGTCTTTACCTTGCTTGAAAGCCTCTACCATTGCCGCATCTTTGCTAAAACTTGCCATAATGCGCAGTTCTACTTGGGAATAATCCGCAGAAACTATAATAAAATCCTGACTGCGAGGCACAAAAGCCTTACGAATTTCCTTGCCTCTTTCAGTGCGGATAGGAATATTTTGTAGGTTAGGATTATTAGAACTGAGCCTTCCAGTAGCGGCAACTGCCTGATTATAAGAAGTATGAATAAGTCCATCTTTTTTGCTCACCAGCGTAGGCAGGGCATCTATGTAAGTAGATTTGAGTTTGAGCATTTGGCGGTATTCTTGGATTTCTCTCACGATTTGGTGTTCGGTCAAAGTTGCTAAAATTTCTTCTCCCGTAGCATATTGCCCTGTCTTAGTTTTCTTGGGTTTGTCCATGAGTTTGAGTTTCTCAAATAGTATTTTTCCCATTTGTTGAGGAGAAGAAACATTAAAAGGCTCACCTGCTAAATTATAAATACTTTGTTCTATATCTTTCAACTCTTTTTCTAAATCTCTGGAATAGAGGTTTAAAGCCCCCACATCTATTTTTACTCCATTGCGTTCTACCTCTGCCAAGACTTCCACCAAAGGCATTTCTACTTTATTAAACAATTCTTCTAAGTTATCTTTTTTCAAGATAGGGACAAATACATTTTTGAGCTGGAAAGTAATATCAGCATCTTCGGCGGCGTATTCAGCAACTTTTTCTACATCTACCTCTCGCATACTGCCCTGATTTTTTCCCTTGCCGATTAAGGTTTCAATGGAAACAGGCGAATAGTTCAAGTAATTTTCTGCCAATACGTCCATGTTGTGGCGAGTATCAGGGTCTATAAGGTAATGGGCTAACATTGTGTCAAAACTAATGCCCTGAACATCAATATCATAGCTTTTCAGTACGATGACATCATACTTAATATTTTGACCAATTTTTTTGATGCTTGGATTTTCAAAAATGCTTTTAAATTCTTGAACTATGTTTTTTGCTTCTGCTTGGTTTTCAGGGATAGGTACGTAAAAAGCCTCATTTTTCAGATAGGCAAAGGATATTCCCACCAACTCTGATTCGTAAGGGTCTGTACTTGTGGTTTCTGTGTCAAAACAAAACTCATCTTGCAAGCTCAAAAAATGAATCAGCGATTTTCGTAGTTCTGGGGTATCAATGAGATGATAGTCGTGGAGGACAGTGTCTATGTTTTGCTTAGTTGTTGGTTGTTCGTTGTTGGTTGATTTTACTTCCGAATCTGTAAGTGTTTCAAATTCTTCATTTTTGTGAGTGTTATCACTCGCAAAACTATTTTCACTACCAAAAAGTGAAGTTTGCGGTGTATTTTTTTGTGCTTTTGCCGATTTTGTTGTTTCATCTTTTCGTATATTATCACTCGCAAAGCTATTAGCGTCTGAATCGCCAAACAATTTCCTGCTTAGTGTTCTAAACTCCAATTCATCAAACAAACTTTTTAATAATTCAGGATTAAAACCCTTGTAACGCAGGGTTTCCTCATCAAATTCAATAGGAACGTTGGTATCTATGGTTGCTAACTGCTTAGACAAAATTCCCTGTTGTCCAAACTGCTCTACATTTTCCTTTTGCTTGCCTTTGAGTTTGTCTGCATTTGCCACCAAATTTTCTACTGAACCAAATTCTGCAATTAACTTTACTGCGGTTTTTGCCCCAATGCCGGGAATACCAGGAATATTATCCACTGCGTCTCCTTGAAGTCCTAAAATATCAGTTACTTGGTTCACATTTTGTATTTCCCACTTTGCCAAGACCTCTTTTACGCCCAGTTTGTCGACTTCATTGCCCAAGTAGGCTGGTTTGTAGAGAAAAATATGCTCATCTACCAATTGGGCGTAGTCCTTGTCAGGGGTCATCATATAGACCTCGTAATGTCCCTTTTCTGCTTTTTTGGCGATAGTGCCTATGATGTCATCAGCCTCGTAACCATCCAATTCCAAAATAGGAATTTGGAAAGCCGTACAAAGCCTCTTAATGTAAGGAACGGCAATGGTAATATCTTCAGGCTGCTCCTGTCGCTGAGCCTTGTACGCATCAAAAGTAACATGGCGAAAGGTAGGGGCAGAAGTATCAAAAGCAACACCAATATGGGTAGGTTTTTCGTTATTGATAATGTCCAAGAGAGTATTGGTAAAACCCAAGACAGCTCCTGTATTCATACCTTTGGAGTTAATGCGTGGGTTTTTACTAAAAGCAAAATGCGCTCTATAAATAAGGGCAAAAGCATCTAAGAGGAAAAGTTTTTTCATGCGTTTGGGGAATGAAATTCAAAATGCGAAAGTAGGAAAAGTAGAAAACTTTACAAAATTTTTTTCTTTGTAACTATTTCGGGACATCTCTCTTGTACCTTATTTTTAGCATTAATATCAAGCAGTGTTTGAAACTTGTTTTCTCAAAGTTTTAAAACATATCTCCACTTTTTGCTTGATTTTGATAATCTGAATATCCTACTTGGATTAGTTATTGGTGAAAGGCATGGCTTGCTCACGAGCGAAAGCCACCCCCACTTGATAACTTACCACGCAATTGAGTAAATCTCTGCCTTGACCGTTTTTGGGTTTACCTTTGCCTTTTTTATGGTCAGGCTTTTGTTAGACCGCCTGCAAATCTGCTCTTACTTTTGTTGCCAAAGCTCAAAATCTTGCACCTTCCCCGTACTTGGTGAGTCTGCAACTATTTTCTTTCCCTTATAGCAATTGCTGCTAGGGACTTATGGCTGTTGGTAGCGTTCATGCTCAATTATCTACATAACTTGGCGTTCTCGGATAGCAACTTATGACTATCCTCGTGTCAAAAAGCTAATTTGGCAATTACTCCTTAGAGTAGGTTTTGTAAACTTATCCTGCCATCGGATAATTTCATAGCATTAGATTAAAACTTTTTCTTAATTTTATAAACACCTAAATATACTCAAAATAAAATGATTTTTCAATCCCTTTCGCTTGCTGAGAAAGGGACTTTGGTTCTCTGACACTTTTTGTAGAGTTAGCTAATGAACAATACTACATCTAACTTTAAACCCGTAGGGCTGTCATCTTGGTAGAAAAGAGTAAGCCCCGCACCGCATACAGCAACGCCGTAGGCGTGAAATATGCCATTGCTACGCGGTTTTATTCATTATTTTTTACATACAGTGTTAGTCAAGGACAGATGAAAGCCCAATGCTTACATAAGTTTTACACAGGAAGTGTCGGAGAAACGGTACTTTGGAGTAAAGAAAATATCAAAACCACTTTTGATTGAGTATATACTCTTTGCAATCAATTTTTCGTCTAAACTAAAAGAGGGCTATACTTTTATTTTGCCCTACTGCTTACATGCTTAAATTTTTATAATTTTTATTGCAAGTTCTTCTGCCTTTTTATTAGGGCTTATTTCAATAGCTTGTTTTTTAGAATCCACTACTTGATTGCTTATTTCTTTCCCTGTAATCACATCTATCCAGCTAACTTTGTATTTCCCTTTGGGTAGCGAGATAAGCAGGCTCATTGCTTGATAGCTTTCACTATAAATAGCCCACTGGGTAGCTTTGTCAGAAAGGCAGTAGGTATCCGCTCCGTATGCAGCTATGATACTTTGATTATCAGGTCTTAATTTTGCTAAATCAAAACCATAGAGGAAGTTGCGTAATATTTGAAGTTGTTTTCGGAAAGTTGGACTACCATGCCCAGGCGCGAT
>NZ_FONY01000081.1 GCF_900113045.1 Thermoflexibacter ruber | reverse complement strand
AAGGTATCTCCTCTATTTTTACTAAGTTTTTTAGCACATACAACCACTTGTCAAAATGTGTTTCTATCTCCTCTAAGGTCTTGTCAAACTTCTTGATTTCTACATAGATAAAGCGCAACTTGTCATAAAATATCTTATGTGTTTCCTTTTCTATCAGTCTGATGTCATGCACTATCTTGCCTCTGTTTGCTTTGTCATCATCTATGAGAAAATCAGTAATGGCTATGGAATAAACCCCTTTCAATTGATAGTTCCAATCACCTCGCTTTGCCTGTTCTTGAATGGGAAAAGTGGCGTAGTAAAGACTTCTATCCTTAAAAAAATCCTGTTTTGCCCTTTGCATCTCCACAATGAACTTTTCTCCTTTTTCGTTTTCACAGTAAAGGTCAAAGATGGCTTTCCTATCCAAGTCAGTAGTCCCCAAATGCTCACTTTTCAAGTAAGTCAAATCAATGATTCTGCCCTTGTCTGTGAGCAGTTCGTTCAAAAAATCTATGAGCAGGTCTTTGTTTGCCTCCTCCCCAAAGATTTTCTTGAAGCCAAAGTCAGTGAAAGGATTGATGTATTTTTGTGCTATCATGTTCTATGTTGTTTTAGACAAAGATAGGGAAAAATGAGGAAATATCAATGAGGAATTAAGAATCAGAAATCTGGAATGAAATGCAAATTTTGATTTTTACTATCATAGCTTACTGACTACCAATAATAAAACCCTTGTTTGTGAAGACACAGACAAGAGCAACAGTGGAACTGTCCTCAACAAAGTAGGGCGAGATTGTAAATCCCACCCAGCAGGGAAAATATGAAAAAAAATTTGTCCAAAATTTGCTTTATTCATAGAATTCAAAGGCGAAACAAACTTAATCAAATGCGGACTAACAGGAGGACAAGTTGCCATATTTCTAATCCTCTTCATATTCCTCATCAAAAGTCATTCTATATTCATATTTACCTGAATTTTCCCACAGTGGAAAACAATAATTAGGATTGAATGGTGATTCCACAGCAGCCATCCAATACAAACAATCCTTTTCAAGAATCTTGTCAAAATCGCTTAATTGGCTTTGAAAACTAATATTAAAATTTTCTGGGCAATTGTATGACCATAAATGCTCAAAAAGCAATCTCAAATTACCCTTATGACTATAAACCGGTTCAGAAACAAATAATAATCTGCCGAAGGAAACCCTGAATATGTATTTTGCAAAAAAACGTTCATCTAAAATCATTACTACAGAAATATCTTCAAGATTGCCTAAATCAAAATTTTTATTCTCATTGACAAACCCTCCACGCGCTATCTCATCATTGAAATATAGTTTCTGCAAAGAAATAAAGTAAGATTGTTTCCGACTTGGGTATATGACAAAAAAACCATCTAAAAATGAGCCTTCTTTGTAATAATCAAAAGATTTAACGGTGGCAAGCACAAATTTAGAATTATAGTAGAAAAACATTTCAAAATTTCCTAAGTTCCATTCATTTTCTATATGCATTATGCTTATGATTTTATGTGAATAGTCATACCCTACTTTGAAATAATCTTTACGCTTGATATTTGTACTATCTTTGGGTGTAAGTGTGTTGAAATCAAAGAATTGATAATCTACCCACTGAGCTACTTTGTATTTAGAATCCATAGAAGGAATATTTTTAGCGAAGTCATAAATCTCACCTATTGTAGGTTCAACAAATGATTGCGGAGATTGAAATCCTCCCATACAAGCAGGAAGGATTATTATCAAAAAATAATTAAAAATTTTATTTTTTAGCATGATTTTTTAGTAAAATGGTTCCGTTTTTGCGTATCATTAAGTTTGCATAACTGTCTCCAGTAGTAGCATTGACCCATCCAAATTTGTACTTTTTCTCTTGAGTAAGCCATGTATCCAAAGGAACTCTGTAACCAACTTTATGGTTTCCATAAATCGTAGTATAATCTTTGTTCATGAAGATGTTAATCTTACCATCTCTACTCGAATTAAGGAAGTTATTTACAGCTTTATACATTCCACCTGCCCTACAACCAAGAAATACAACATTACCAGTATTTTTATCTTTGACCATGGGTTTTACAAGGTCAGTAATAGCTTTAAGATGTGCTACGTATGGAGATTTATTAAATTTTGGTATAAAATCACTGCCTAAAAGAGTGATCCCATGAGAGAAAGCTAACGCATTTTTGTCTGTTGCTCCATGCGTTGCAATAACCAAATTATCTATTTTACCATACGTTTTTGTCCAAAATTCTGCAAACAAATAAGCTGCCTCTAAACCTACTACATTCACCTTTACACCATTATTATCGTACTGTCCATCCATATCTTCTTTATCACTAAATACATTCCATGCAGAACTTTCGTAAGTTCCTTCTTGCGTTTTTACATCAAAAAATGTTAAAATCACATTATTAGACTTGCCTTTATTCTGCCTATTTTTCTCCCTTTCCCTATCATCTTTCTCCTTCATTTGGTCGTAGGCTGTCCCTTGTGGTAGTATGCTTTCCCCGTCCATGCCCGTAGGGTATATGGTATTAAGGGGATTGTTATTCAAGAAGCTATACCCACTCATGTCTGGGTACCTATCCCCATGAGGGTCAAGGGTAGTAGTCCTATTTATCTGATAGTCATAGCTTCTGGCACTAAAATCATAGTGGTGTAGCCCAAGTTCTGTCTGCTTTTCTTTGCTGTTAAACTGCCATTTACTCTCCTTACTCGCCACCTGCGCATAATCCAAACCCTTCATGCCCAAGCAAAGGAGAGTAAAATTAGAAATTATAAATGATGAATTATGAATGAAATGCAATTTTTCATGTCTTTTGACGCGGGGTGCAACACGTGAAAAACTCATCACAACTATAGCTTGCTGACTACCAATGAAAAATGTTTGTTGGTGTTGCACACCGCGTTCAACACTAACAAAGGCAAGAGAGACATTAGTTTCTCATCCATTTCTTTCTACGCTCTATCTCTTCTATAGGTGTAAACGGATTGATTTCATATGTTTGGATGGTTAATAATTTGTTTTTACGCTGTAAAATATTTATCACAATATCTTGTGAAGGATTATTATGGTCAACCTTACCTTGTTCCAAAATGTGATTTATATTATTCTTTTTTATGTGCTGAATAATGTACATATAAAAGTCATTACTTCCTACTTTTCCCTGCTTTTTACTTGTTTTCTTTATTCTGTAATTTTTACCTACAGGATAAGTGTCTTCTGCTTCAAAATAAACAATAAATGAGTCTGCATATACAGAGCAAAAGTAGGATAAGGTTGAGCCATAATAAATATGCTCAATAAGTATCAAAGTATCATACTTGTTAAGCAAGTTTTTGATTTCCAATTGTTTAATAGTCGAATTCCTCCACTGAGTAGTATAGCCACTCCTTTCATTATTGAGGTTTATGGTTTTAATTATCTCTTTTTTCAAAGAGCAAAAAGACATCAAATAAGTAAAAACTAAATAATATCCCAAAATCAAATATTTTTTCATTGCTATTATTTTTTAAAATTATTGTAATTAATAGGTTTATTCTGGGAATCTGTGAAGAACGCGCTCGTATCCAAGATTCTTATAATTCTTTGAGGTCTATTGGTATCAAATGTGTCCCTTTCTACTTGTAATATCAATGAAGGTTCGTAACCCTCATTCCCTTGTGTGGCATAATGTGTGCGTAGAGGTAAGCCAGCCTGTGCTCTCATTATATTTTCTACATGAGTTGCATACTTTTCTGATTGCTTATATGGGTCATGAGGGTCTTTTGGATTATCTAACCATTTGTCATAAACTCCCTCACCATTAGTTAAGTAGTCTTGTGTATGTGCTAATTCATGTCCTAAATCAAGCCATAATGGACTCTCTTGTATGCCCTCCTTAGTCATAATATCAGAGCCCGTCAAGTCTTTTTTAATAGTTATTGTGCCATGACCTTCCGAGTTTTTATTCCCTGCTTTAATATATGCGTTATTTTCTTTATTCGAAAAGAAATTTACAAGTTCTTTTCCTTTTTGGGTTTTACTACCTAATTGATTAAGAGCTGTTAGTACTCCTGATAAAAAAGACTTAGGTTTAGTCAAAAAAACTTTACCTGTTCTTTCCCCTGAAGCATAGTAAAACTGTCCATTGCGATATGTTAAATTATGACCGTCATACTGCACATATATGCTATCTCCATTCACATCAATATACCTAATTGGATTATTAGCGGCATATTGATATGGTGAAAAGTTGTAGTATTTTTCTGCAAACCTATCTACTTTAAAGAATCTTCCTATCTGAGCATCATAGTTTCTCGCTCCGTAGTCGTGCCAATGTAACCCAAGCTCTGTTTGCTTCTCCTTGCTGTTGAACTGCCACTTATCCTCCTTACTCGCCGTCTGCACATAATCCAAACCCTTCATGCCGAGTCTGAAAGGGTAATAGTGATTTTCTTGCACTACCATAGCCGTAGGCTTGTCAGTAATCTCTATCTTCAGCTCATCAAACCAAGTGTAAAACTCTGTATCTGGCTCTGTGCTGATGACGTATGCCTCTACCCTGACCTGTGCGGTGGTAGTAAAGCCTATGCTGAGTTCCTCCCATGCGGTTTCCCCTGCAAGGGTTACAGGCTGCTCGTAAGTTTGTACTATAGAAGCTCCTGCATATAAGTTCACTACCAACTTTGCCTGTGGGGGTGTGCTGAGGCTCTGCCTTCCTAAGACATTCATCTGCCCTAAGTCGCCTTGGTAAGGAGTCGCTGGGTCTTCCTTTGCCTTCCTCTGCAAAGATAGGGTTTTTCCTATAATTTGCCCTATGCCGATGAGATTTATTCGTGGCGGCGAGGGCGGAATGATGATCTCGCCGATGTTTTGCTGGGCTTGGGCAGGGATAACGACCACAGGGCTATTCAGGGTCAGACGGTTAGGAGGAAGAACAGGCTTTTCTCTCTTGTCTTGGTCTTGGACGGTACCGCCTGCTTGGGCTATCATGTATTGGACTAAAAAGTCAGATAAGAAATTACTACAAAATGAGAGAAAATGATGGTAAATTTTGATAATTGTTGTAAATTTGATGATAAAAATAGCTTAAAACTATGGAAGAAACTACCACTATTGTTCTCCAAGTAGCCAACTCAAAGCTAAAGGCATTTTTTGAGTTTTTGCAACTGATTGACTTTGTGAAAGTAAATTATTTATTAGAAGGACAAGAGGAACAAGAACAAGAGGATAGCTTTGTGGCTGGGAGTTTTACAAAAGGGGAAAATCCTTTGCTGGAATATGGAAAGACAATGACATTACCTTAGAACAAATCAGGAGGCAAGCATAGCAAAGAACCAAGTAATTTTGTGTGATAAATACCTACCAAAAGCCTCATTAATCAGTTCAATAAGTTTTTGATAAACAAGGAAATATGCCTGAAGTTCATGCAATTGATGTTAGGTTATTTGGACAGTAGGATAGGTATTCCTGATGCTTTTATCGCTGCGACTGCCCTTTGCAATAATGTCCCACTTTACACACTTAATAGGCAGGATTTTGATTATATAGAGGGACTGAAACTTTATAAATCTAAAGCGTAATTATTTACTATTTTTCATAGCTTTTTCTTTTTCCTACCTACGCACCTTACACCCAAGCCTGAAGTTTGCAAAAAGAATACCTTAGCCGGATGGGTAGCAATCTGCCGTGTTTAAGGCTATCGCAAACAGGGGGTCAATTTACAGTTGGTTGGTGCGCTTCACTAATACCAATAACCTTAAAAGACGGGATTAATCTTTATTATGAGGAAATTCATAGTAATATATACCACTATTTAACCACAAAGGCAGGTGACTACATTCAGGGTTAATTGATGGAATTACCTTTGCAATTGGATATAGACAGTTTTTTTCTATAATATCATCAAAATCTTTTAATTGAGTTTGTTCTCTGATTTCAAAATTTTTTGCACAATTATAAGCAAGTAAGGTTTCAGAAAGCAAGCTAAAATTTTTACTATCATATACAGGTAAGGAAACAAAAAGTAGTCTATTAAAAGAAACTCTAAATATATATTCAGGATAAAAGTTAGCATTTATCAACATAACCACAGAAATATCCTGAAAATTACCCAAAGAAAAAGAACTACTTTCATAATCTACTCCTCCACAAAATATGCAATTATTATCATATTGCCTAACAGTGTTTATAAAGTAAATTTTCTTTATATCTGTTAATAGTACAAATACGCCTTTTAAGTATGTTTTATTCTCAACGCTACTTGTATCGCAATTCTCTCCTAACTTTATCAGAGTTGCAATCTTAAATTTTTCATGGTGATAAATATCCATTTCAAAATTACCTAAGCGTGACTCTTTCTCAAAGTGATATACCTTTATAACTTTACCAACACTGTCATAGCCTATTTTAAAGTAGTCATCATGACTGACATTAGAACTATTTATAGGTTCAAGAGAGCTAAAATTAAAACTTTGATAGGGTACTAATTTAACAACTTTTGCTTTGGCTGCCATTACAGCAATATCTTTACCAAAATCATAGATTTCTTTTATAGTTATCTTAGATAAAGTTTGTTGCATTTGAAAACTATTAAGAAAAAAAGGAATCATTATGATTACACAGTTTTTTATATTTTTCATCATTACCATGGCGCTTTATCAGTTGTTTGAATAGTTCCATTTTTAAGAAGTCTTAAATTTGCATATTTTACTCCTGTGGTTACATTCATCCAGCCATACTTATAGTTATTCCTTTTTGTGAGCCATGTGTCCAAAGGTACATAAGCCCATTTGCGTGCATAAAACTCCGGACCCTCTATATAGGTAGAAAAATCTTTATTCATGTAAATATTAATTGGATTTTTTTTCCTATTCTCATTGAGAAAATCACTCATTGACTTACCAATCCAACCAGCGTAACAAGCAATAAATACTAAATCTCCTTTACCTTTTACAAAATCTGTAACCCCTTTGAGTAAGTTGGCATAAGCAGATTTGTTATTCAAATCTTTTTCGTACAGTGCAATCCCACTTGTAAAAGTTACCCCATGCAAACTTTTAGGGTCATAAGTCCCATCACTTGCAATAACCAGATTATCTACTTTTCCGTACACCTTTACCCAAATTTCCAAAAATAAGTAGGCTGCTTCCAGATTATTTACTTTTATAACACCATTACCATATTCATAATCTCCATCTATGTCCCCCTTATCACTAAAAGCACTCCACTGAGAGTCTTCATAGATGCCTCTTTTTACATCTAAATCACTAAACATCAAAATCACATTATTAGACTTGCCTTTATTCTGCCTATTTTTCTCCCTTTCCCTATCATCTTTCTCCTTCATTTGGTCGTAGGCTGTCCCTTGTGGTAGTATGCTTTCCCCGTCCATCCCCGTAGGGTCTATGTACCTCAGCGGGTTGTTATTCAAGAAAGAATAGAGCGAAACACTCACATACCTTTCCCCATGAGGGTCAAGGGTAGTAGTCCTACCTGTCTGATAGTCATAGCTTCTGGCACTGAAATCGTAGTGGTGTAGCCCAAGTTCGGTCTGCTTTTCTTTGCCATTGAAGGTAAACTTATTCTCCTGACTTACATTCTGCACATAGTCCAAGCCCTTCATGCCCAAGCCGAAAGACAGGGTAGAAATAAGAGTTTACCACTCCCTCTACCTCACCTCTTTCCTCAATGCTTCTATCTGCTCAATAGTTAAGCCTGTTCCTTTGGCAATTGTTGCATTATCTAAACCTAAACTAATAAAATTCTTAGCTATTTCTATTTCTCTTTCTACCTTTCCTTCAATTTTTCCTTCATTAAACGAAGTTTCCAAAGAGGCTGTAAAGTCCAAATAGTTCTTTTCACTATCTCGGTAAGATTGCAACTGCTTCTCATCAAAACGTGCAATCTCTGCAATTTGAAACAGCTTTTTAAACACTTTTTCTTGCAACTTAGCTGGTATCTCCTCTATTTTTACTAAGTTTTTTAGCACATACAACCACTTGTCAAAATGACTTTCTATCTCCTCTAAGGTCTTGTCAAACTTCTTGATTTCTACATAGATAAAGCGCAATTTATCATAAAATATCTTGTGTGTTTCTTTTTCTATCAGTCTGATGTCATGCACTATCTTGCCTCTGTTTGCCTTGTCATCATCTATAAGAAAATCGGTAATGGCTATGGAATAAACCCCTTTCAATTGATAGTTCCAATCGCCTCGCTTCGCTTGTTCTTGAATGGGAAAGGTGGCGTAGTAAAGACTTCTATCCTTAAAATAGTCCTGTTTTGCTCTTTGCATCTCCACAATGAACTTTTCTCCTTTTTCGTTTTCGCAATATAGGTCAAAGATTGCCTTTCTATCTAAGTCGGTTGTGCCTAAATGCTCACTTTTGAGGTAGGTCAAATCAATGATTTTGCCCTTGTCTGTGAGCAGTTCGTTCAAAAAATCAATGAGCAGGTCTTTGTTTGCCTCCTCCCCAAA
>NZ_FONY01000047.1 GCF_900113045.1 Thermoflexibacter ruber | reverse complement strand
AGATAAGGGTTATATTACTGCACTAAAAGAAGAATTTGCAGAAAGAAACTTGCACTTAATCACTAAGTTAAGAGCTAATATGAAGAAAAATCAAGTATTAACAGAACCACAAGCCTATTATTTAAGGCATAGAGGATTGATAGAAACTGCTTTCGATGTACTTAAAAATCAACTAAATATAGAACATTCAAGGCACAGAAGCCCTAAAAATTTTCTTATTAATTTGCTGGCAGGCTTAATTGCTTATACATTTTTGGAAAAAACACCAAACATAAAAGCATATCCACAAAAATTAGAGGACAAACAAATTGTATTTATTCAAGAAAATGTAAAATAATTCACGTGGATAGTATTCAATAAGATAATTCTTGTATGGTGGGTAGAAAGATAGGGGCTAACTTTGAAAGTCAGCCCTACTTCCTTCTAAGGATAAATACTTTACGAAAAAAACCTGTATCACCTTAGGGATTGGTGATTTTGCCCATAAACAAAATAGTATTGCTTTGTTTTTCACTTAGTATCATAAGGAAAGGACGGTCAAAAATGATAGTAGGCGGTGTATTGGGATTTACTGATGTTACTCCTACCCCGATAGACGTTACCCCTGCGGCTTCTGTACCTTTTTCGTCTATTTGCAAGAAAGTTTTATGTTTTACAGAATTGACATAGAGCCTTCCCTGCTTTGAAATTTTAGTTAAGTTTGCTTGGTTAGAAAATGCCTCTTTGATTCCCATGCTTTGTAAAACGTTGTTTAAAGCGATGTCGTATTCTAAAGTAAATTTAGGCAAGCCCACATTTACTTTCCTTGTACTTGTGAGGCTGTTTTGCAAGTTTTTCCACTCGGCTTCGGTAAAGCTATTGATGAAACTGGTCAGACTCTGGTCGGCAGAAGGCAAAATAAGGGTAAGATTAAAGTTGCCTTTGCTGTAAGGAAGGACTACTGCGGTGTAGTTACTGCGTTGATTATACGCAAGTTCTGCTTGCATATTCATCATTTGGACTTTCTTGGTGCTTGTATTTGACAGATTAAACAACCATTCTTGTGTTGCTTCTGTGGAGAATTGGTATTTCCAATCTCCTTTGAAATAGACTGCATTGATGAGGAACATCACATCGTCAGGGTTGATTTGCTCAATGATTTTGGGGATTCTGTTCTGAGTTTTGGCATTTACCCAGTTATTAATGACATTTTTGACAGTAGGGTCATCAAAGTTGAGTGGTGTTGCCTCTGCTAAAAAAGCATTTTGCAAAGTGCTGATGAAAGATGATTCCACAGGGAAAGTGTTTCTATACCAAATAGAATTAGCAATGTTGAGATTGACTTTCGCATCTGCTTTGGGTAGATTAGTAAGCAATGAGGCATAAAAGCGATTAGCTTGCTCAATGTCCATGCCACCTAAACCTAAAACCTTGTTAATTTCTTGGGCAGTAGTGCCGTCTGCACCATTGAGCAACATACCAAGTGCAATGTGTACGCTGAGAGGCGAGATAAAAATATTGTCCTCAGCAGGCTCGCTTGCATTGGTGGTTTTGAGCAAGTTAAAAGCGAAATCATCTGTAGCCTCTGTAAAACTTTTAGGAACATCTCCGATATTAGGTAAATCCTCGCTTGTATCGTTAATAGTTGGAGAGGAGCAGGCAAAAATGAATAAGAATAAGAAAATGAGAATGTTATTTTTCAGATGTTTTTTCATAGTATGCGCTTTTTTCTTGCCAATACGAAGCGAGGCAAGGTGTGGGTTGCAATCGCTCTGCTAAATTTTGTTATAGAAAAAACTCTTATTGTCCAAAAAAGAGTTTTTCTATTTGATTTTCCATAGACTACTTTTTTATTCTTAGCTGGTTAATTCATCTAAGTTGTTACTGACTATTGACGGAACACGGATAATACTTATTTTATGGATAAATCACAGATTTTTGAGTGATTCATCAGTGAAAATCTGTAAAATCCGTGTTCTAAAATTATTACATAAGAAATAAGTAAACACGCTAATATAGGCTTTTTAATTCATCAGTAAGCTCTCGCAAAAAGCACCTGCTGGGCAGAAGGCTTGCCTGTAACGATGCAATTACCTGCAACTTTCTCAGCATCAAGTGGGATACAGCGTATAGTAGCTTTGGTTTCTTCTTTGATTTTCTCCTCTGTTTCCGAAGTCCCGTCCCAATGTGCTTTTACAAAACCTCCTTTGTTTTCCAATACTTCCTTGAACTCCTCGTAGGTTTTTACCTCTGTGATATGCTCGTTGCGGAAAGCTAAGGCTCTTTGGTAGATATTGGTATGAATATCAGCTAACAATTTAATGATTTCCTCAGTGAGTCCATCTAAGCCAATAGACTGCTTAGTTTTTGTATCTCGTCTTGCTACTTCTGCCACATTGTTTTCCAAATCTCTTTCCCCAATCGCAATCCTCACAGGTACGCCTTTGAGTTCCCACTCCGCAAACTTGAACCCGGGGCGTTGGGTATCTCTGTTGTCATATTTTACGCTAATGCCTTGTTTCTGAAGATTTTGTTTGATTTCTGCTACTTTGGCATCTATTTTTTGCAAACCCTCCTCGCTCTTATAAATAGGAACAATCACCACTTGGATAGGAGCAAGATTAGGAGGTAATATCAAACCATCATCGTCAGAGTGAGCCATGACCAATGCCCCCATAAGGCGCGTACTTACGCCCCAAGAAGTTCCCCAAACGTATTCTAATTGATTATTTCTATCTGTAAACCTTACATCAAAGGCTTTGGCAAAATTTTGCCCTAAAAAATGCGAAGTTCCTGCTTGCAAAGCCTTGCCGTCCTGCATCAATGCCTCTATACAGTAGGTGTCCACTGCTCCTGCAAATCGTTCATTCTCAGTTTTTACTCCTTTGATGACGGGTAGAGCCATGAAGTTTTCTACAAAGTTGGCATATACATCTAAAATCAGTTTAGTTTCTGCTACGGCTTCCTCAGCAGTGGCGTGTGCAGTATGCCCTTCTTGCCACAAAAATTCCGCAGTACGCAAAAATAGACGTGTACGCATCTCCCAACGCACCACATTTGCCCACTGATTGATGAGCAAAGGCAAGTCGCGATAAGATTGAATCCAATTTTTGTAGGTATTCCAAATCACTGCCTCAGAAGTAGGACGGACTATGAGTTCTTCTTCTAACTTCGCCTCTGGGTCGACCATGAGTTTGCCCTTTTTGTCAGGGTTGGTTTTGAGGCGATAGTGAGTAACCACTGCACATTCTTTGGCAAAGCCCTCAGCGTGTCCTTCTTCTAATTCTAAAAAACTTTTCGGTACAAACAAGGGAAAGTAGGCGTTGGTATGTCCTGTATCCTTGAACATTTTGTCTAAGGTTTGTTGCATTTTTTCCCAAATAGAGTAGCCGTAAGGCTTGATGACCATACAACCCCTAACCGCAGAATTTTCTGCCAAATCTGCTCTTTTGACTAACTCATTGTACCATTCGGAATAATTTTCACTTCTTGAAGGTAGTGCTTTGCTCATGATTCTTGATTATTTCTTGGTTTATCTTAAAAATCTTGCAAAGTTAGTAGGAAATAGAAATAAAGAAAGAGGAAAAGGTAAGGATTTTGGAGTTTTGTATAGATTACCTGTAAAATATAGGAGTATCAAAGATTAAGAAATATAATTTTGCCGAATCACTGCAAAGGCAAGCATATCTCCCATTTCCTTGTCGTATCTTTGACAGTGAGGCGGTCAGCAAGTAGCCATTCATTGTAATTTTTTAGCGTCTTATAGCTTACTCCCTGCTCTTTGGCAAAAGCTAACAAGTCAGGAATAGTTTTTCCCACTTTGATTATTCTCATTTGGACAGTGTCCTTGCTATTTTTTAACTCAAATCGATATTTTTGTGGGTTTTGTATAATCTCTTTCAAAGCCAATATTTTGAAAACAAAGCGATTGGCTTCTTTGCTGAGTAGGAGGTGGTAGTAATTATTTACTTTTTGTATAGCTATTGCCTGCTCTATTTCCCCATTGCCTATGCCAAAATCTACCGCTACCAAAGTCCAACTGCCTAATTTTTGGTAGGCATTTTTCAGGTGTTGGCAGACTGCTTGGGTGGATTTAGCAAGATGCAAACGCTCATCTACTTCCTCATTGACTACCAAACCGTGTTGTAAGGCTACTTCTTTGGTCAGTTGCCAAAAGCCTGATGCTCCAGAGGGCGACACGGTGTTATCTAAGCTACTTTCAATGACTGCTAAGTATTTGAAATCCTCTGGAATACCTGCCTCTTTAAGGATAGGCTCTATGGTAGGAAAACATTTTTGGGCTTTGTGCAAAATCAGCAAAGTATTGGCGTGCATATACGCATTGACCATTAGCTCAAAATCCAACTTTTCCTTGACCTCTACAAGGGACACAGGTACTTCTTCTCCACAAAAATCCAGTTGTTCGGGTAAACCTGAGTAAGCACTGACCATGAGGCGTTTGCGTCGTTCATCTATCGGTTGGAGAGTAGTAGCCTCCTTATGCACCTCTTTCCAGACCGATTGAATTTTCTCGTGCAACAAGTAAATGACGATAGCAATGGCTATCATGGTCAGTGTAGCAAAATAGACTTGTTTTGCCATATTTAGAAATTGGGCGCAAGTAGGTACTTAGAATAAAAGTCGTCTATGACTTGCACGGCTTCTTCTGGGGTGTCGACCATATTAATCAAGTCCAAGTCCTCTGGGCTGATATTTCGTTCTTGCTTCAATACTACATCTTCTATCCAATGGATTAGTCCCTGCCAATAAGACTTACCTACTAAAACTATGGGGAATCTGCCAATTTTGTTAGTTTGAATCAGCGTATAGGCTTCAAAAAGTTCATCTAACGTGCCTAAACCACCTGGCATAACGATAAATCCTTGTGAAAACTTGACAAACATTACTTTTCGGACAAAAAAGTAATCAAAGTTGATGAGTTTATCGCGGTCTATATAAATATTGTTAAACTGCTCAAAAGGAAGTTGGATATTAAGCCCTACGGAAGTACCACCTTGCTCAAAAGCCCCTTTGTTTCCTGCTTCCATGATGCCTGGTCCGCCGCCCGTGATTACACCATAGCCATGCCTTACTAACTTGCGGGCTATTTCCTCTGCTGTCTTGTAATAAGGATTGTCAGGTTTGGTGCGTGCAGAGCCAAAAATACTCACGCAAGGTCCTATGCGTGCCATTTTTTCCAATCCTTCTACAAACTCAGCCATGACCTTAAAAATCATCCAAGAGTTCACACTTTTGATTTCATGCCAATCGCGCTGGCGAAAGGCTTGTCTTATTTTCTCCTCGCTAATCTCTTTATCTGTTTGAATCATAAGTTATTGGTTATGTGCTTATAAATGCAACTGCTTTGTTTTTAAAAATAGATATTACGTTTAGAATGACGTACTTTAAAAACATAAGTTACATAAGTTTGACATTTTTCCCACGAATTTTACATTTTTATTAAGTTTCCTGAGCCTAATATCTCAAGCTACTAAGCTATTTTTTCTTCTTCTACAAACTTTGCTCCTACGGGGGGACGATACTCTTGGAATGGGATTTTTAACAAGTTGTCAATAGGTTCGTTTTCTTCTGGTTTAAAGTGCGTATCAATCCCATATACTAAGGCTTTGGTGTCTTCCACATAAGCAAAAGTGCCAAAAATTCTGTCCCATATCGAGAATATATTGCCGTAGTTGGTGTCTGTAAGTGGGAGAGTGTAGTGGTGATGTACTTTGTGCATATTGGGGGACACGATTACCCAACTGATAGCAGTATCTAACCATTTGGGGAAAGAAAAATTGGCATGGTTAAACTGCGAAAACAAAGCAGAAGCACTTTGATAAAGCATGACTAACCACATAGGGGCTCCCGTAATCAGTACAGCAATGACGGTAAAGACTGCACGAAATACACTTTCACCAGGATGGTGGCGATTTGCCGTAGTAGTATCTACGTGAGTATCTGTATGGTGAACCAAGTGAAATTTCCACATCCAGCGTACTCTGTGTTCCAACCAATGTATGAAATATGCTCCGACCAAATCCAAGACTAATAAACCGACTATCATGAACACCCACAAGGGCATTTCTACCAAATGCAACAAGCCGAACTTGTTGGCTACCGCCCAATCACTGCTGACCAATATTAAAGAGGCAAAAGCAAAATTGATGACTACGGTAGTGATAGTAAAAAATATATTTGTCCATGCGTGTTTCCAACGATTGTAGTTCTTAGGGAACAGGGGGATAATGCCTTCTACTATCCAAAAAAACACAAGCCCACCTACAAGGATAGCGGCACGATATTGACTTGGGATATTTTCAAAAAAGTGAATCAAATTTTCCATATTTACTTAGTAATTTTTATTTGACAAATAAATAGTTAAACGAAGTTTGAGATGCTAAGAAAAACTTAGATAAAAATAACCAAAAGTTTGCTTTAAAGTTGTTCAAGGATACAATTTTTTTCTATTGACTTGCTTTTTGCTTAGCTTGCCTCAAGGTTTGTATCTGGCTATTAGCCATCGCATTGCTTGGTTCTATTTGTAGAACAGTACGATAGTCCCGCTCAGCCTCCTCATATCTTGCTAGATTCAGCAGACAGTAGGCACGATTCAAATAAGCAGGCACATTGGCAGGATTTACTGCAATAAGTGAAGAAAAATCGTTGATAGCCTGCTCATACATTTTTAAATTCATCAGGCAAGTCCCTCTATTAAAAATCGTTTCTATGCGATTTTGAGGGGTTAGCTCCAAAGCAAGTGCGTGGCTATAGTCATTGATAGCTTCTTGATAGCGTCCTAACTGAAAATAAGCAAAAGCACGTCCCAAATAGGCTTGTTCGTACTTTATGTCTTTGCCTAAGGCTTGATTGAATTTTTCTATAGCTTCGATAAATTGCTTTTTTTCCATCAGGGCATCTCCTGTATTTTTCAGGGCTATCTTGTTGGCATCTATGTCGTTAGGGTTTTTTTTTGCCATGTCTGCAAAAAATACTACATTGTTTTGCCAAACTTTACACCTCTCAAAAGATAAAAAGCCCAAGATAGCCAAGTACGCCAACGTTCCTATCCATAAGTAGTCGGTGAACTTGACTTTTTGCAGATGCACTACTACAATAAAAAACAAACCATTGTAAGCCAAGTAGTTAAACCTTTCGTAAGCAATAGCAGTATTTACACTAAAAATTTGTAGAAAGATAAAAATATTGAAAAAATAAAATAAAACTCCAAAAATAACCACCTTATTGTTTCTAAATTTCCAATACAGTAAAATAGCTAAGCCCAACAAAATCAAGGGTATAATATAAAAAATAATAGGATACCAGCCCTCTACCTTGATAGGATACTCGTAAAAATTGCTTAACCTGAAAGGAAAGAAAAATTTGGTCAGGTAAAGCCCAATTTGGTAGCAAGAAAATAGTATTTTTTCCCAAAAATCGTAGTCTTGTGTTTTGGCAGAAACTTTTGTGCCTACATTGATGAGCAAGTACAAGCCCCCTAACAAGCTAATAATGAAATAAGGGATTTTTTCCCAAAGAAGCAGAAATTGTATTTTTCTATCTTTTAGATAATCAATAAGTAAAAGTAAGATAGGCAAAAAAATCGCTTGAGGTTTAGCAAGCAGTGAAAGTAAAAAGAAAAGCAAAGAAAGCCAGTATTTTTTATCTGCTAAGCGAAGTGTTTGCTGAGCGGTAGCTTGCTGATAATGATAAATCGCCAGCAAAGCAAAAAAGGTATAAAGTAAGTCCTTGCGTTCGGTAGCCCAGGCTACTGATTCTACGTTCATCGGGTGAATCCCGAAAAGCAAGGCGACAAAAAAAGCAGTATAGTTGATTGTTTTGTGGCTTATAATTGCTGGCGGTGGATTGTTAGGCTTTGTTTTTTTGCTATCATTTGTTGGTGTAATAATTTTTAAAAATAGATTGCTCATTGTCAAATGCTTGACAAACAGATAAATCAGAAATACATTGACAAGATGGAGCAGTAGATTATTTAGATGGTAAGGGAAGGGATTTAGCCCAAAAAAATAATGCTCTACCTGAAAAGAGAGCAAAGTCAGTGGCACGCTGAATCCGTTGATTTTATAGGTAAAAATTTCGCCTAAGTTGGAGAAAGGCGTTTTCTTAATTACCTCATTTTTAGTAATATATATCTCATCGTCCCAATTGACAAATTCATTTTGCAAGGCGGGGGACATTACCACCAAAACAATCGCTAACAAAACTATTAGCCAATAAAGTTCTTTTTTCATTATTTCTTTTAGAGCATTAAAAAGTAAACTTCCACGCCGCAATTTTTTCAAAAAAATCTACTAAGGCAACAGGCTCTACCGCTACGGCAAAGAAAAAACCAAAAAGCGCACCGTACAAGTGAGCGGAATGATTGATATTATCTTCGCTGCCTTTGGAGTAGAAATAGGAATAAATCACATACACCGCACCTATGATAAAACCGGGAATTTTGATAACTCCATAAATATAAATAGGGTTGAGCGGTTCGTACAAGATAGTAGCAAATAGCACAGCGGCTACCCCACCTGAGGCTCCCAGAGAATTGTAATGAGGTAAGTTTTTGTATTGGAAGTAAGTAGGAATATCAGAAACAACAATGCCTGCCAAGTACAAGGCAACCATGTAAATCCCACCTACTAACAAACCATGCTTATAAGCAAAGTAGCTTTCTATCCAACGAGCAAAGAAAAAGAAAGTAATCATATTGAAAATCAGATGCACATACCCGTTATGGATAAAGCCTGAACTGATAAAGCGATAATATTCTTTCCTCTTGGCTACTCTGTAAGGGTTCATTATCAACTTATTAGAAAGCGTTTCGTTAGAGAAAGCCATATAGCTGATAATGACAGTAACTGCAATAAAAAAAGACGTAATAGGGAAGTCTAACATAATGGATTGATTTAAAATTGATTGATGCTTACATGAAAGTTATTCTACCATGCAAGTTACAAATAAAACACTTCAATACGATGTTTTTACCCTTCTAAGTAATTTTTTTCAGATATGCTCGGCTTGGTTAATATCAGCAATCTTAAAAAAGTCCAATCATTGTCATTAATCAGTGATAAATTTATCAAAACTTTTCTGCAAGGACAAAGTTTGCTTCACTTTAATTTGTTTTTGTCCTTGATTATTAGTAATATTGTGCTTTACTTATTTTGAGCCTGCAAGATGAAAAAATCAAAAACATTCTCCCTGTACTAAAAAAAATTATACTATCAAAAACTTAGATAAATACAATTTTTAAAACAATAAAAAGATGAAAACGCTGTACTACTTTTTGCTTTCCTGTTGGTTGATAATGCTTGTAAATGTCGCTTTGGCACAGCAAAAGGAACAACTCCCTCCAAAGTTGCAAAGAGCCTTTAATCAGTATTATGTAGGGCAAAGATTGCAAAAGCAAAATTTTTTAGATTCTGCATCTAAGTTTTACAGCAAGGCTTTACCCGTTTTTGAAAGTTATAAAAGATACTACTACCAACTCCAATGTTTGAGCTTACTAAGTGAAAATCATTTTTTTACAGAAAAATATACCCAGTCAGAAATTTTTGCAGATAGCTTGCTCAATGTAGTAGCAAGAAAAAAATTCCTTAAAAATAGGAGTGGATTGAGAAGTGTAGCAATAGAAAAATCAGCAGATGTGTTGTCCATCAAATCAAGAATAACTTATCAGAAAAGAGATTTTGAAAATGGTGTACTTTTTTCGCAAGAGGCAATCAATCATTTACTAAGCCCCAAAAATAAGAATTGGAAAAAAGTAAGTGAGAACTACCTGCACATCTCAAAGCTGCATCATGCCTTAGGACACTACGACAGAGCGATAGGTAGCTTAGACACTACTCTTGATTTATACGTACAATACCAAGCTGAGAATCTAAAGGCTATTTTTCAAATCTCTAAGTTGCTTGCAGAGAACTACATAGAAGTTGGCAATACAGTCCAAGCACAAGAACACATAGCCCAAGCAATGGGGATTTTTGAAAAAATAGATGATAAGAACGACGACTTATTTACTCAAAATTATCCTCTCGCATGGCAAACTTATCTTTTTGGACAAATCCAAGATTATAAAGGGAACTACGACTCTGCCTTGTTTTTGCATAAACAAGCCTTGAACGAATACTTAGCAAAACCACAAAGTAGTGTAGAGTTTACTGCCTTAGCTTACCTAAACATAGGCATCGCTTATCAAAAGAAAGGCTTGTATTACAGAGCCTTAGAATACGAGCAGAAAGCCTTACAAGTCTTAGCAGATGTAAGCAGAGAGTTCCAACTCACAGAAGCGAAAATCTTTGACCACTTAGGGTTGGTTTATGCACTCATGGGTGATATAGACCAGGCGATTTACTATCAAGAAAAATCTCTGCAAATCAGAGAGGAAAAACTCTCTGCTAATCACCCCGAGAAGGCATGGGGGGCTTTGCACTTAGGCGAAACCTATTTCCTCCGCAAAATGTACGCTAAAGCAGAAAAATATTACCTTCAGGCACTCTATATTTGCGAAGATGCCCTACAGCCTACTCACCCTCTTTTTGCCGCTATCTACAATAGTATCGGTGTATTGGCACAGGCTCAGAAAAGAGGAGAGTTTGCTTCTGCACACTTCAAAAAAGCCTTAGATATTTACGAAAAAACATTGCATCAGCCTCAGCACCCTGCCATTGCTAAGATTTATGACAACCTAAGTTTGCTTTTTGAGCAGGAAAAAAAGTACATAGAGGCAATGGAGTACTCGCTCAAGTCTTTGGGAATTTATGAAACTGTTTTGGGTTTGAAGCACCCTGCACTCGGCGAAGGTTACTACCACTTGGGCTTGATTAGCGAGCAGTTGCAAAAGCCCAAGGAAGCCTTAAATTACTATCAGAAAGCAGTAAATGCAATTGTTCCAGACTTTGAAAGCAAAGATTTATATGCCTTGCCATCGCTTAAAAATGTATTAGCAGACAATCTTTTGTTAGAAATCCTATCCAATAAAGCAAACTTGATTCAGAAACAAGCAAAAAATGACAGTAACTTGCTTATCAAGGCTTTGCAAACGTACAGCCTTTGTGCGGAACTGATTGATAAAATGAGAAACGGCTACAAGGCAGAAGGTTCTAAACTTTTTCTTTCGCAGCACAGTATCCCGCTTTACGAGGCAGGCATAGAGCTTTCTCTGAAGATTTATGAGCTTACCCAAGATACCAAATACTATGCAGAGGCTTTTGCTTTTTCTGAGAAAAGTAAGGCAGGTGTGTTGCGTGCTGCCATAGCAGATAGCAAAGCAAAAAGAGTAGCAGGCATTCCCGATAGCCTTATTGATTACGAGCAACAGCTCAGGGCAGATTTATCCCTCTTGGACAAGGCATTTTTCAAAGAGCAGGAAAAAAAGGAACTTGCTGACCACGAAAAAGTAGTAAAACTGAGAAATCAGATTTTTGAGCAAAAAGCCAAGTATGACAAACTCATAGATTTCTTGGAAAATGCTTATCCTGAATACTATATGCTTAAATATGAAACCTACAAGGTAGATATTCAGCAGGTCATAGAAAAACTTTTAAAACACAGAAAAGATAAGTTTACCTTAGTAGAATATTTTGTAGGCAACGAACACATCTACATTTTCACAGCTTCTGAGCAGGGTTACAGGATTCGTAAAATGCCTAAAAATCAGAACTTTGAAGCTACTTTAAGAGGTTTTAGAGCAAGCATTATTTACAAAGTCCCAGAAAAAATCTATGAGTACAGCACCTTGCTTTACAAGCAGTTATTCCAACCTGCTGAGTCTCAAATCATTTCTAATAATGTACTCATTATTCCTGATGCTACGCTTGGCAATATTCCTTTTGAGGCACTCATTAGCGACCAGAACAAGGAAAAAGCCATGGAATATCTTGAAAAAGCGGAGTTTCATAAGTTACCTTATTTGATAAAAAAATACAAAATTTCTTATGCCTATTCTTCTATTTTGCTCTTAGAGGACAAGGAAAATACAGGTATTGCCGAGAATGACTATTTGGGCTTTGCTCCTGTGTTTACGGATAGTTTGGAAAGAGGAGATATTTTTGCCCAAAGAACCCTCTCTGATGAGGATTCTACAGTCATAGACATAGAAATTCCCAGAGATATTTTCATGGAAGGAAGATTTATTTCTGCTCTACCGGGAACAGAACAGGAAGTAAAAAATATTGCTACTTTTTTTGATAAACAAAAAAGAAAGTCATTGATTTTCACTAAAAAAGAAGCCAAAGAGGAAATCATTAAATCCAATATTTTAGGAAATTACAAATATTTACACTTTGCTACACATGGCTTTGTAAGCATGGAAGAACCTAACTTTTCAGGTTTATTACTTTTCCCCCAGCCCAACTCCAAAGAAGACGGTGTACTTTATGCCAATGAAATCTATGCACTCAAACTCAACGCTGACTTAGTAGTGCTAAGTGCTTGTGAAACAGGGATTGGCAAGGTAATCAGGGGTGAGGGCGTAATAGGTCTTTCGCGAAGTTTCCTTTTTGCAGGAGCTAAAAATATCGTAGTTTCCCTTTGGAAAGTAGCCGACCAATCAACTGCTAACTTAATGACGCAGTTTTATAAGCGGATGTTGAAAGACAAAAAGCTGAACAAGTCTGATGCTTTGCACCAAGCCAAGTTAGACCTTATTAAGACCAAGCATCACGCTATGCCGTACTACTGGGCTTCCTTCGTATTAGTAGGCAATAAGTTGTAAGACGTTTTATTTTTGTGTTTCATTGTCTATTTTTGCTTTGAAAATATCAAAACGTCTATGCTTACAGAACGCTTACAAGACAAGCTCAATCAACGGGAAAAAGACGGCAATCTTCGACGTTTAACGCTTCCAACTGCCAAGTACGATTTTTTCTCTAATGACTACTTAGGTTTAGCACACAATGAAGAATTAAACCACATAGTAGAGCAAACCTATCATTCGCTTGTGCCAAAGAAAATAGGGGCAACAGGTTCTCGCCTTTTATCAGGGAATAGCTTGTATGCTATGCAGTTAGAGGAAAAATTAGCTGATATTTTTAGAGGGGAAGCCTCCCTGCTGTTTAACTCAGGCTATCATGCCAACAGTGCCTTGATTTCCTCCGTTTCCCAAAAAGGAGATGTTATTCTTTATGATGAGCTGGTACACGCAAGTTTGAGAGAGGGCTATCGTTTAAGTTTTGCTAATCATATTCCTTTTAAACACAATGACTTGGAGGACTTAGAAAAAAAATTACAAAACTATCAAAATGCCTCTGCGATTTTCGTCATTTTAGAGTCTGTATATTCTATGGACGGGGACAACTGTGCCTTAACGGAGATGCTACATTTGTGCAAAAAATACAAGGCGTATGTCATACTTGATGAGGCACATAGCACTGGGATTTTTGGAGAGGGAGGAAATGGTTTAGTTTGTCAGTTAGGATTAGAAAACCTTTGTTTTGCAAGGGTTTATACTTTTGGGAAGGCAGTAGGTTCGCATGGTGCGTGTGTGGTAGGCTCTCGCGTGCTAATAAACTATTTAGTTAATTTTGCTCGAAGTTTTATTTTTACTACAGCAGCCCCCTTGCATAACTTAGTAAGTATATCTTGTGCTTTTGACTATATTAGGCAACACCCTGAATTGCAGGAAGATTTGAAAGAAAAAATCTATTTTTATCAACAACTAACAACCAACAACCAGAAACCAGAAACCGAAAACTCATTAATTATCAATAACTTCAGTCCTATACAAGTCATTCGGATTAGTGGGAACGAGCCTTGTAAAAAAATGGCTAATTACCTGATAGAAAATGGCTTTGAAGTGCGGGCAATCCTTGCGCCTACGGTAAAGGCTGGAGAAGAGCGGTTAAGAATCTGCTTGCATACTTTCAATACGAAAGAAGAAATTAGTGCTTTGGTGGGTATGTTAGAAATTATAAGTTTAGACATAGATATATAGTAGAAAAAGAAACAACATCACCTACCTGTTTGCAATAAGCAAGATTTAGGCTATAAAGAGGCATTTAACCTTTAAAATCATGCCCATACATTAATAATGTAACCAAATTTTGAAAATAATCTATTCCTTATTCTTTTGTCCATCTGAACCGCACACCCAGATACATTTCACGTCCGCGTGTGGGACCCCAAACAGAAGAAGTATCAAAATAAGGACTAAACGGATTTTGCCAACTGATAATGGGCTGCAATTGTCTGAAATCAAAAATATTTTCGCAACCTGCATACACCTCAAACCTTTTGAAATTGTAGGTAAATTGGGCATTGACAAGGGTGAAAGGACGTGAAAAATCTGGGCGTTGAAACTCCACAGGATTAGATTGGGTATTGGGCAAACGCTGCTTTCCGTACCAATGCACATTCATATCAAAATGAAATTTGTTGCTGAGCGGTTTGTAACTCAGGCTTGTCAGTACCTTGTGCATTGGGTTGAAAGGCAATAATTGCTTGGTTTCGCCAACTTCCCGATATACGTTGAGGTAGTTATAGCCTGTTTTTAGTTCAAAACGCTTGTAAATTTTCAAGTACAATTCTGCCTGAAAACCATTGCTAACGCTCCTGCCCGTAAAATTTTTGATGATGGCTTTGGTGGCATCGGTATCGTAGTCGGGGAAGATTTGGTTTTGAAAATCGGTTCTGTAATAATCGGCACTGAAATAACCCGAAAGGTTTTCGTTTTGAGTTTCAAATTTTTGGGTTAGGTTAATGCCGTAATTGATAGCTTTTTCGGGTTGCAGTGGCTCGGCAAAAATAATATCTCTGGAACTGACGAGTAGCCCAATATTTTCGCTGAAAAGATTTACGGTTCGCCAACCTGTGCCTATATTGGCTCGCACAATGGTTTGAGGCGTGAGGTCATATTTTAGCAATGTTCGTGGCGTAAGCTGAAACCCGAACTGATTGTGCTGGTCGCCCCGAATGCCTGCAATCCACGTCAGTTTGTCGTTGAAAAATCGCATCACATTTTCAGCAAAAAGCCCCCAAATGTTTTCTATTCTGTGGTAGTTTCCTGCGTAGGTACGTGGCAAAAAAGTATCGGTAAAAGCAATATTTTCATTCAAATTGAGATGGCGAAAACTGAAACCTGTTTTGAGTTCGTGTTGGGCGTAGCTATGCTCGTATTGAATATTGCCGTAAAAATTGCTTTGTTGTGCTTGGTATTTCACCGTGCCGAAAAAAGAATGTTGTTGTTGGTGGAAAGCCGAAACAAACCCGACAATGCTGCTTTTGTCGTTGAAGCGATAGCCCGTTTTTGTCCAAATTTCGGGCTGATTGATATTTACGCTTTGCCCATACACAATGCTACTGCCTTTATCGGTTTGAGGATTAAAAAAAGTTTGCCCACCGATGCGTTGCTCGCTCAAAAACCGAACACCTACTCGGCTGTGCCAGCCCCATTCTTTTTCGTTGCCGTATTTCCATTTGTTAGAAATCATATAACGAGTAAGCAGAGGTAAGTCAAGAAAATTGTCTTTATCTCTGTCAATTTTTTGGGCAGGTTGAACGATATGCAATGCCGTTAAATTGCTCCATTTGTTTTTCTTGAAGGCATAGCTTGCGTTGAAGTGTTTTTCCAAAAAATTGTTCATATACACGTTGAGCAAGAGGCGGTCGGTTTGGTCGGGTTCTTTGGTTTCTACATTGATTTGCCCGCTGATGCTCTCAAAGCCTTGTAACACGCTGTTTGCTCCTTTGGCTACGTAAATGTTATCTACCAATGTACCCGGAATGCTGCTAATGCCATAGGTGTAAGTCAGACCTTGTATCATAGGAAAGCCATCAATAAGCACCTGATTATACACGCCCGACAAGCCCAAAATGCGAAGTTCTTTTGAATTGGTTATCACATTCGTAACCTGTGGTTGAACGGTAGTTTGTGTTTCAAAACAGCCCGATAAGTCGCAGCAAGCGGCTTTTTTGAGTTCGGTTTGCGTGATTTGCTCGGTTTTAATGGGTGTAAGGTCTGAGATAATTACACCCTCACGCTCACCTCGAACGACTATCTCTTTGAGGTTTGAGGCATCTTGCAATACAAACTCAACAAAGGTTTGATGAGTAATTTCAAGCGTATCGGGCGTATAACCTACATAACTTGCAATGAGTTTTTTGTTTGAAATGCCTTGTGTAGCAATTTCAAATGTTCCTTTTTCGTCAGTGGTTACGCCTGTGGTAGTGCCGAGCCAAAAAATACTTGCCCCAGCGAGGGGTTCTTTTTTGAGATTAGTTACTTTGCCTACAATATTTTGAGCCGAAATACCGAAGGGAAGCAATAAGCCAACAATAAAAATGTATTTTTTCATTGCTTTGATTGTAAAAAGCAGTTCAGAGCATAGGGAATACCCTGAACTACTAATGATTTACTGTTTTATTTTATAAGGTTTTTCGGTGGGGTTTTCGCAACCTCCTGTATTTTCAATAACGTTGAAAATTTCCTTTTCGCTTACCAATGCGGGATTGTATTTTACTTCAAAAGTAGAAGTTGCTCCTTGTTTTAAAGGTTTGCAACTGTTTACACCTTTTACTTTCTCTACATTAGTAGCAATTGTTTTGAGGTCAGTTGCGCACGTAATGCCTTTCACCTTAACGGTGGTAGTCTTTAAATTTTCTGTTGTTTGATTTGTAGATACAGTTTGCGAAAATGCGAAACTGGCTGTGGTTGCCCAAAAGAGGCAAGCCAACACAAATAATTGGATAAATTTCATTTTATTCTGATTTTAAATTGTTTGACAAAAATTACTGATCCGAATTTTTCAGTGAAAATTGAGCGATTTGTTAAACAATTTTTGGCGGTTGCCAAAAGTCAGAGGCGAATTGAGAGGTAATAGTTGATAAATAAGTAAATCTTTTGTCTGATAAAGCCGTTGGTTTAGGGAGATGTATGAAAGAGCTAATATTTGAACACATTAAAACACAAGAACCACAAACCTGAAAAGGGTTACAGGTTTTGCCCTTACAGTTGTTGTCTTGATTTTGGTCTTGCGACTTGTCATTATCTGAAATCGGGGTGCATTGCCCGCCACAACAAGTTTGTTCTGTGTCTGCTTGCAGCAAAAATATATCTATTCCTGGCTTGACGGCAAGGAAGAAGATAAAAGTTGCTAATATGAAAGTTATGGGTTTCATTTGAGATACAAAAGTACATTATCAAATGCAAAAAAGCAAATTAGAAAACTATTTAAGGAAAGTTTTCAAGGCGCCAAAGTTTTCGTAATCTTAAATGAGGGGTGGGTGTTTGTAAGATAACTTTATTTTGTTATAATTAGCCAAATTTAGCTTAGCTCTTGCTTTTATTCTTGATGCTTTTTTGTCATTATTTTGTTCTTGCGACTTATATAATTAAGACCAACCCACAAATACAAATAAACACCGAACCTTACCCATGTACAAATACACTCAAAGTTAAAATTCATATTTTTGTTACTTTGTCATCTTTTTTGCTTAACATTAGCCAATACAATTATAGTAGCACTTTTATTACAGCTTCTTAAATTGAACTTCCCCCTTATTCTAATTTCACTGATTAACTTATTCTGCTTGATTTATTTATTCCACTGATGAGGAAGATTTTGATTTTTTTGTTTTTAGGGTTGGGAATTTTTCATATTGCTTTTGCTCAAAGTAGATTGAACGATTTGCAAGAGGCTCTCGCTCTTTCTACTAAGCGTACTTATGACAATGTTTTGAAACAGATTGAAAATATAGTAGATACTCTTGACTTTGTAAGTGCGGAAAGAGAGTGTTTAGAAACCGTAGAAATTTGCCAGACCTTGCAATATCGTCGTCTTGCTTTACCCCAAGCCTATGACATCTTAGCCAAAGTTTGTCAGAAACATAATCGCCCTGACTTAGCCTTAGAATATTACCTGAAAAGTACAGAAGGCTATGAGAAAGAGGATTTTAAGCAAGCATTGGCGCATACTTACTATCGCATCGGTTTTTTGCATCTGAACGCTAAGCATTTTGGCAAAGCACAGAATTTTCTACAAAATGCACTCAAAACTGCCAAAGACTCTTTGGGAAGCCGTCAACTTATCAATGTATATAATGCCCTTGCTCTTTGCTACAAAGATGCTAACAACTTCCCTATAGCAGTCAAATATTTTGATAATGCCCTACAAGTAGCTAAAAACGAAAAAGATAGTGTACTAATAGCGGTGATTTACAGCAATATTGCTACTTTTCACTTTGATAAAGGAGAATACAAAGAGGCACTGCCCTATTATAAAGAAGGTCTGAGAATCAATCTTGCCTACCAAGTAGATACAGAGCAGATTGCTTTGATGTATAATGCCTTAGGGAAAATATATTTACAACTAAAACAAACAGATATAGCGGAGAAAAACTTTCAACAGGCTCTCCAATTAGCTTTACCTAACCGTATTCATCTTGCTTTGCAAGAAGCCTATCACGGCTTGGCGCAAATTTATGCTTTGAGAAAAGACTTTCCCAAAGCCTATCAGTTCCATACACTTTACAAGCAAGCAAGTGATTCTACTAATTTGAAATCCAAAAACTTAGCTGTTTTGGAGATGCAACATCACTTTGACATAGAAGCCAAAGACAATCAAATTTTGTTGCTTACCAAAGACATTGAAAAGCATTATTTTCAAAAAGTGAGCTTTGTCGCTGGGGCTGTGAGTTTAATTATACTGACTTTCTTTTTCATTAGAAACTATTGGAAAGAAAGGAAAACAAACCAGTTACTCAATGAACAAAATCAGCAAATTAGCCACCAAAAAGAGGAAATACAAGCCCAAGCGGAGCAGCTTGCTCAAGTAAATACGGCTAAGGATAAGCTATTTTCTATTGTTTCTCACGACCTTCGCAGTCCTTTGAATAGCCTAAGCAGTGCTTTGGAACTACTCCAAGCACAGAACATTTCACAAGTAGATTTTCAAAGGCTGGTGGTGGACTTGCGGAGAAACTTAGATAGTGTGCATAATACTCTGGAGAACCTTTTGCAATGGGCTTATACCCAAATGAATGGGATAAAAACACAGCCACAAGTATTTGACATAAAGCAGATTACAGAAGAAATAGTTTCTCTTTACCAAAGCAAAGCAGATGACAAAGAAATTAGTCTGTCGGACTTAGTGAGGGGCAAGACCTTAGTCATGGCAGATAAAAACCAAATTCGCTTGATTATCAGAAATTTAATAGCCAATGCTATCAAGTTTACCGATGCTGGAGGCAAGGTTACGCTTAGTGCAGAAATTAAGGAGGATTGGGTAATATGTGCTGTGGCAGATACAGGTGTTGGCATGAGCCAAGCAGATGCTGAGAGACTTTTCCAATCAGGTACACATTTTTCTAAGAGAGGAACGGCTAACGAAAAAGGCACAGGTTTAGGACTATTGCTTTGTAAGGAATTTGTAGAGAAAAATAAAGGGCAAATTTGGCTCAGAAGCAAGGAAACCGAAGGCACTACTTTTTATTTTTCCCTTCCGTATGCAGGCTAATGAAACTAACAGTAATGTTTTATCGCAAAATTTGGTAGGAACTTCTTTATGTGCTTAACTTTATGAAATTTTTTGCATAAAGTTGAATTACCTTATTACTATTGTAGGGGCTACTGCCGTAGGAAAAACGGCTATGGCAATTCGCTTAGCCCAATATTTCGATACAGAAATTATCTCTGCGGACTCCCGCCAATTCTATATTGAAATGAACATAGGTACTGCTAAACCCTCTGGTGAGGAATTAAAAGCAGTAAAGCATCATTTTATCAACTCACATCATATTGACAATGAGTATAATGCAGGTCAATTTGAGAAAGATGCCCTTGATACTTTGGTAGGGATTTTCCAGCGGAAAAAGGTAGCAATTTTGGTAGGAGGTTCAGGACTATACGTTAAAGCACTTTGCGAAGGGTTTGATGAAATGCCAGAGGTAGCACCTACTATTAGGAAAAGCCTCCAAGAGGAATTTGCCACAAATGGCTTACTTCCTTTGCTCAAAGAATTAGAAGAAAAAGACCTTGCTTACTATCAGTTAGTAGATAAAGCCAATCCTCATCGCATACTGCGTGCCTTAGAAGTAATTAGAAGCACTCACTTGCCTTATTCTTTATTTCGTAAGAAAGAAAGTAATAAAAATCAAGCAGATAGACCTTTCCGAGTTATTAAAATCGGTTTGGATAGACCAAGAGAAGAACTCTACCAACGCATAGAGGAGCGTATGGACATGATGATAGCGGAGGGTTTGGTAGAAGAAGTCAAAAAACTTTATCAATACAAGCATTTAAACGCCATGCAAACCGTAGGTTATCAGGAAATTATAGACTTCTTAGACGACAAGTACGATTGGGAGGAGGCAGTAAGGCTACTAAAACGCAACAGCCGCCGCTACGCCAAAAGGCAACTCACATGGTTTAGAAAAGATACGCAAATTCAATGGTTTAGCCCTCACACTTTTGATAAAATTGTGGCATACATAAAAGAGTCTATGGATAAGGATACAGGAAAAAATTAAAATTCTTTGACATTACCCATAGACCTGCCTAAGAATTTCCTAAATTTGTATAAATTAAGTACGCCAATGAAGCAGGATTTAATTCATTTACTTCATAAATATGATGTAGCTCTACCTCGATATACGAGCTATCCTACTGTTCCTTATTGGAGTTTTGATAGCTTGACTATTCAACGGTGGGAAGCAGAGGTCAGGCATAGATTTGAAGCTGAAAATCAAGAAGTTTGTCTATATATCCACTTGCCTTTTTGCGAAGAGTTGTGTACTTACTGTGCTTGCAATAAGCGAATTACCAAGAACCATGCAGTTGAAGTTCCTTACTTAGAAAGTGTACTCAAAGAATGGGCAATGTATAAGAAAGTCTTAGATAAGATGCCTGTTATCAAAGAAATACACTTAGGAGGAGGAACACCTACCTTCTTTTCTCCCCAAAACTTGCACTCACTCATACAGGGTATTTTAGAAGGAAGTCAGATAGCTGAAAATCATGAGTTTAGTATAGAAGTCCACCCAAATTACACCACAGAACAGCACCTAAAAGTGTTGGCTGAGGTAGGTTTTAATAGGATAAGTCTGGGAGTGCAAGACTTTGATAGTCAAGTACAATATATTATCAATCGTCCTCAAACTTTTGAGCAAACTAAGGCAGTAGTGCAATGGGCGCGTGAGCTTGGCTATGAGAGTATCAATATAGACTTGGTGTATGGATTGCCTAAACAAACCTTGCAAAGCATAGAATTTACTATTGAAAAAATCAAAGACTTAGCTCCTGATAGGATTGCTTTTTACTCTTATGCTCACGTCCCGTGGAAAAGCAAGGGACAGCGGCGATATACTGATGAAGATGTGCCTGCTGCCAATGAAAAAATTGCGATGTATAGCTTAGGGAATCAACTATTGACGGCGCAGGGCTTTGTAGCGATTGGCATGGACCATTTTGCTATGCCTTCGGATAAGTTACTCAAAGCCTACCAAGAAAAGAAACTACATCGCAATTTCATGGGTTATACTACCACCAATCACAAATTGGTCATAGGATTAGGCAGTTCAAGTATCAGCGATACATGGACGGCTTTTGCCCAAAACGAGAAAACGGTAGAAGCCTATCAATCACAAATTCAACAAGGACAACCGCCCATTGTTCATGGACATTTATTGAGTAAACAGGATTTAATCATTCGTCAGCATATTTTGGACTTGATGTGTATCGACAGCACTACTTTCGACCCTGCAAATTTTGATGTGGACTTTTTGGCATCTATCAAAAACAAACTGACATTTTTAGAAGCAGATGAACTGCTTACTTTGGACGGAAATACGGTAAATATTTCCCCCAAAGGAAGATTATTGGTACGGCACATTTGCGCCGCTTTTGATGCTTACCTATACCGAAGCAAGCAATCAGACCAACTGTTTAGCAAAGCAATCTAATCAAATTTTTAACTCTCCCATTTCTACCTTATTGATTGGAAGCTGTAAAAATTTCCTTACTGCCTGACCCGCTTGGAAGCCTGAATTTACTGCCCCTTCTATGTAACCTACATTTACCCCAAAATCTATCCAGTCACCTGTTAAAAATAAGTTTTTGTAACCTGATTGGTCAGTTTTGAGTCGATAAAAACCAGAATTGGGAATGGAAAGCGTGTATCTGTCCCAAGGGTTTACGTTTACACGCAGGTACTGGGAAAGTAGTTTCTCATTGGGAGTAGCATTAGGACGGTCGTACATGTCAAAAAGGATACTCAAATCAAAACCCTGTGGATACTCAATACTTGTCGCATTGGGGAAAAAATAGCCCATGTTATCGTTGAGCCACTGCTGGGTGGTGTACACTAATCTATCTATTTCCTTTTGCGGATATTGGGTGTCGCTAAAAGGCGGAATATAGTCAGGGTCAGTCATGGAGCCACAGTAATAAAGCAGCATAGGTGGTTGCTTGCCTTCCTGCCAAGACTCTTGCGGAAGCACAATACTCATATCTATCCAAGAGTACAAAGGGCTGGCATAAGTAACCAAGTTTGGTGTAGCCCCCTTTTGTATGCCCCATTGGGCTAAGTCCATACCCAAAGCTGTGTAATCTTTGCTAATCCAAGCCTGAACTGATTGAGTGGCTGTAGTTTTTACATTCTGATACATTTTTTGCCAGCTATCGTTAGCATTAATAATTTCCTTGCAAATGCCGTTTTCGCCTCCCAAAGCAGCAACAGGAATCCCCAAAATAACAGCATCAAAGTCTTCTCCTTTTTTTAGCACAAACTCTGAAACATTTTGCCAAGGCGACCACGCAGATTCCAGATTGATATTTTCCTCTTGTAGTTTTTTGGCTTGTTCAGGTACTATTTGGCTATAATCGGGTTTATTTGCCCAAGTCAGCTCGCCTTTGATAGGAGTAAGAGGTTGGTAAGGCTCTTGAATCAAATCCACTTGCTTTGCAATAGTAATTTGCTCTATCTCCCCTGTTTCTGAGTGATGCACTTGAACGGCTTTATGGAAAAACTTGAACTTTACGCCTCGGTGTGCCAGCATATTATAAATAGGAGCTACCAAGGTATCGCCTGTGCCAGCCTTAAATTTCCAAACAAATGCGCCCTTATAACCTACGGATGCTGAGAGAAAATTCATTGCTGTTCCCGCTCCGATTAGTCCATTACCACCATAAAGATTGGCAAAAGTGCCTGTATAGAGAAAGCGTACTACTGCTGAGTCTAAGGTAAGCGGGGTAAGCCCTTTTTGAGCAAGCCATGCTCTAAAATCTAAGTGGTTGATATTGTTAAAGTTGAGTTGATTAGTTTTAGGGTCATAAATATCTTCTAAGAAACCACGAATAGCCACCAAACCAAACTCCCCGATAACTCTAATCCAATAAATTCGCTCTGAATCTTTGGGAAATAGATTGGTGAAGCCTACAAACCACTTGGTAAATTCTTCTAACAATTCTATGATTTCCTCATAAATAACAGGATTTCCTTTGAGGTCTTTTATTTTATCTGCGGCATTTTTCAAAAATAAGTGAGGGGCAAGCGAGGCTACATCAGCAAATAATTCTCTTAAAAGGGAACTCCGTTTGGCTGTTTGGGTAGCTTTGGCAATGTAGTCTTTGCTTGCTTTGGCAAGTTCAGATTCCTTGTTGTTTAGCCCCAAGAGTTTTTTGATAACCCCCCAAATACCTTTGTTCTCTGTTTGCTGATTGGGAAGTCCAAAAATGAGTTCGTGAAGCATGTAAAGCATCTTTTCTATTGCTACAGAAATTGGCTGACTCCCGCCCTGTCCTGGAACAAGGTTGTTCGCTGGAAAGACCCAATTCCGACTAATCCATTTTCCTTTGGGTTCAAACCACTGTGTAAGCAAGGTAGCATCTTCCTGTACAAAGGCATCTTTCCAAGTTTTGAAAGGAAAATCTGGCGGGAAAAGGTTGTTATGTTCGCAGTAAGCATAGGCTTCTTGGAAAATCTTGAAGGCATTTTCGTACCAGCCTTGGAAAATATGAATCCCTACTTCTTCTATTCGGTCGTGTACGCCTCTGCCCGTAGAGGTCTTTCCTCCTACTCTCCAGCCCATTTGATAAAGCGTAATTTCATAGTCATTTTGCCAACCGTCATAGTTGGTGAGTTCGTAAGCGGCGGAAAGTGAAGCCATGCCACCCCCAAGAATTACAATTTTTTTCTTTGTCATATTCAAAGTTTAGCTTTTGTGTTATTTTACAGTCAGACCAAGTATCTTCTTTACCCATTTCCATAGCTGTAGCCACCAAGTCATTTCACCTAAGCGATAGGGGTAAGCAGGGCTACCTCCTATGCACCATTGAGATATTTGCGGAACTCTGAGCCAATCAGCCGAAAACTGATACAGCTCTGCTAATTGGGGCAAGATGATAATTTGGTCTAATATTTTTGCGCCTATGTCAGCAAGGTCAAGTCCTTTGTGTAAAATATTGATAATATCTGTTTGCGAAAGTGGATAGTTGTCAGGGTAAAAATCAGGAATCTGCACTATGATATCGACAGAAGGAAGTCGCGGGTCTGATAATATTTTCCCCAATTTCCCAAATTCTCTACCTGTGGCTAATGCACCTGCAAAAAGCACTCGATAAAGCACCATGTTAATAAAGATTTTCTCAAAATAGTTTTCTTCTGCTATGGTTTCCAATTGATTTTTGTACCCATAAGCGATGCTGCCATTATGCGCCCTATACCAATTTGCTTGCGAGGGTTGTTGGATATAGTCCAGCCAAAAAGTGAGTATTGGGGAAAGTAACTCAAAAGTTTGTCCAGATTCGTAAATAAGTGCGGCTAAGGTAGAAAAGTAAATGAAATCCCCGTTTACCCCACGCCACCAAGCACTTCCCTTTTGTGTAGGGTAGTCAAGCGGATTTAGTACCCCTCGCCGTATTTCCCACTCCAGAAAAGCTATCTCTGAGTTTCCGTAGCCAAACTCCGTTAGCTTCCCGTAGCCATACTTCCGATAAAACTCCTGCCGCAATGCCAAGCGTTTTTCAGGATAGTTTTCCACACTTTTTAGTATTTCTTTGGCTTGCTGTTCTAAATCTGCTAAATCCATTCTAATCTATTGTTAAAAAAGCATAATAAAATTTATAATTATGCGGGGTAAATATTTTCACTTTCTAAAATAATAATTTATCTTTACCCCAATGATAAACCTATGAAAAAATACTTATTTTCTCTACTACTATTTTTAACCTGCTTGCATTTTACTTATGCCCAACAAGTAATAGTACTTGATAATATTTCAGAACCAATAGATATTGGGTTGGCTACACTTTACTATCAAGATGAACATGGTAGTCTTACTTTAAAACAAATTCTAAGTACAGAGATACAGGGTAAATTTCAAAAAGTTACACAGGAAATCCCCAATTTTCAAAGTACCAATGCCGCGGTTTGGCTCAAATTTATTGTAGAGAATAAAGCCTCCCAAGAAGATTTTTATTTGGAGTTAGGGTCTGCTTATCTGGATAGCATCGCACTCTATGTATTGAAAGATGAGCAATTGGAAAGTAAAAAAGTGGGTGGAGATAACTACCCTTTTATACAGCGAGAGATTTTGGTTACTAACTTCCTTTATCATTTGAATATTCCGCAAGGGGAACAGAGAACCTATTACCTGAGAGTAACCAGTTTACAGCCGCTTGCTTTTCCTATCCGCATCGGTAATATCAAATCCTTGTATGGTCGCAATCATGTGGCAGATTACGTACAGGGTTTGTATTTTGGTTTTATGTTACTGATGTTTTTGTATAATTTATTTGTTTATTTTTCGGTGCGAGAGCGAATTTACTTATACTATGTAGCTTACGTATTCAGCACTACTGTATTTATTGCAGGTATTTATGGGTATTTTTTTGAATTTATTTGGGCAGACTATCCTCTTTTGAATAATTATATAGTGATTGCGCCTGCATTTTTCAAAATTTTTGCAGTTCTTTTTACGCGTGATTTTCTCAACACTAAGAAAAATGCGCCTCGTATTCACTGGATTTCTAATGTTTTTATAGGCACATCTATTCTTATTGTTATTTTATTACTCCTCAAACAGGCTATTCCTGCCCTCATTATTGCTCAAGCTGGTTTGCTGTTTATGGCAATCTATTTTTTGATTGTGGGCATCATCGTTTTTCGCAAAGGTTATTCTCCTGCGAAGTTTTATTTAGTAGCATGGGTTTTTTTGATTATAGGCATTATTGCACAGATTATTGGAGATGCCAATTTAATTCCAAGATTAGCCTACATTAGCCCCTTGCAAATAGGGTCTGCTTTAGAAGTTTTGCTACTCTCTTTTGCACTTGCCGACAAAATAAATACGTATCGCGCAGAAAGGGAAAAAGCACAAGCCCATGCACTCTTAGTACAGAAAGAAGCTAATGAAACGCTTGAAAATAAAGTTGTTGAACGTACTAAAGAGCTAAGCGATGCCTTAGACTTGGTAAAGATACAAAAAGAGGAGTTAGACCAAACCAATGAAGAATTGACCATTACGCTTGATGTGGTAGAAAGACAAAAGTTGGATATAGAACGCAAAAACTTAGATATTATTTCCTCTATCAATTATGCTGTACGTATCCAAAATGCGCTTTTACCCTCTATAAATCGCATTTTTGAGCAGGTAACTAATGATGTTTTTATTTTTTATCGCCCTCGTGATATTGTTTCTGGGGATTTTTATTGGCTTTCAGAGGAAATTTTCCCAGTTGGAGATAATTCACCTCATACTTCTCAGATTGTATTCGCTGTAGCTGATTGTACAGGACACGGGGTACCTGGTGCTTTTATGAGTATGATTGGCAATAATCTATTAAATCAAACTGTCAATATTCATAAAATTACCCAACCTAATCAAATCTTAGAACACTTGAATAAAACTATTTTTACTGATTTGAAGCAAAGTGAAAGTGGTATGCGCGATGGTATGGACATTGCCATTATTACGCTTACTAAATCTGCAAAAACTAAAAAATATGAGAAATTGGAATTCTCAGGCGCAATGAACTCCTTGTGCTATATGCAGAACAATAAATTTTTTGAAATAAAAGGAACCAAAAGACCTATTGGAGGCAGGCAAAGAGAAAATGAAAAAGAATATGAATTACATGAAATCTCTTTAGCAATGCCTACTTATATATATTTGTACTCTGACGGCTTCCAAGACCAGTTTGGAGGAGAAAAAGGAATGAAATTTTTGTCTAAGCGATTTAAAGAGATTTTATATGAGAATCATCATCAAGACTTTGCTACCCAAAGAGAAATCTTAGAAACAGTTTTTGAGGATTGGAAAGGCAATGAACGTCAGATAGATGATGTACTTGTGGTAGGCATGAAAATATAGAGCATTATCTTTGCCTTACTGTTTAGCAATCTAATTCTTTCAATATCATGTATTTCCTATATATAAAAGCCCTGCACATTATCTTTATAGTTACTTGGTTTAGTGGAATGTTTTATTTGGTACGCCTCTTTATTTACCACAGAGAGGCACAGGATAAGCCTGAGCAAGAAAGGTATGTCCTACAAAGCCAGTTTGATCTCATGATGAAACGCTTGCTTTGGGGGATTACTTTTCCTTCTGCCCTGCTTACCTTGATTTTTGGCATTTGGCTTTTGATGCTCTACCCAAGTATTCCTGTTTGGTTACATATCAAGGTAGGTCTGGTAGTTTTACTTTTTGCCTATCATTATTCTTTACATATTATTTGCAAACAGTTGCTAAGCAGGAAGTTCCTCTATACAAGCACTCAGCTTCGTCTTTGGAACGAAGTACCTACTATTTTTTTAGTAGCTATTGTCATGCTCGTCGTGGTCAAGCAAAACATGAGTTTGGTGTATGGAGTAGTAGGTTTGATGGCTTTTGTCATCTTATTAATGTCTGCTGTTAAAGTTTACAAAGTAATTAGAGAAAAAAAATCACAGACTCCGACAGAGAACCACTAATTTATAACCTTTCAAAGCAATATCAGTTAATATCAGTAGAGTATAATAACATCTCGTCAAATATTTATTTTCTTAACTTTAAAATTAAAAAGACCATGAAAAACATCGTTTTAGTATTCATAGGCATTGTATTAGGAGCAGGCATGATTGCTTTCACTTCCTTCAAAGAGAAAACAAATCTTCAAGATGGCGCACCTAAGTATATTCATATCAACGTATTAGAGTCTGTAGTGCAAGGGGGAGCAGGTCGCTCTCGCTGTATCATTACCTTCCCTGATGGAAAAAGTGAGGAGTTTGAATTAGACAACTATTACAGCATGGTAGGGGTAAATTTTGGCAACATCAAAGAAAATGACAAAAAAATGACATTGAGATTGAATCTTTTAGCCAAAGAAGGTTACAGAATAGTAAGCCAGTCAAGTGGAGGGGCAGGGATTTACTCTACCAAAATTATCATGATGAAGCCTTAGTGATTCTATTTTTTATGTAGAAAAAGAATATTCTCATGCTTTTTGGCTCTGTTAGGAGTTGTATAAATAACTCAATATCAAACTCCTAATAGAGTTTAAAAAAATACCACATCTACTTGTTGAGTCGTTATGTCTGATAGGGGCTATTTAGCTAAGACCTAAAACAGCAAGCAACCAGTCAGGGCGCAAGAAAAATAAAAGTAAACTAAAAGCTAAGACCAAAAGAAAGACTTTTTGAAAATGAGTAATTTTAAAATCAGTAATTTGAGTATTCTTGTTTTCCTCTTGTTTGAAAAATAAGTAATATGGAATTTTTAAATAAAAATACAGAGAAATTGCGGTAGAAAGCAAACCAACTATCAAAAGTAAAAGAGATAAGCTATTGGCTTTATCTTGCCATAACTGACTAAAAATGAGAAATTTGGCGGTAAATCCTGCTGTGGGGGGTAAACCCACCAGAGAAATCATGCTTACTCCAAGAGAGATACCCAAGACAAGGTTTTTTTGCCCCAATCCACTAAAAGACAGCAAGCTATCTGACCTCAATTTGTTTTCTACTAAGGTAAGTCCTAAAAATGCCAATACATTGCTCAAAACATATACAATAAGGTAAAAAATCAAAATTTTTACCCCTTCTTCCGAAACAGTAAGTAAACCAAGGAGCATAAAACCTGCTTGTGCTATGCCTGAATAAGCCAAGAGCCTCTTGAAAGAAAACTGCCAAAGTGCAGAGAAATTCCCTATCAGCATAGAAGCTAAAGCAATGATAGCCAAGATATTGTAAATTTCTTTTTGTCCTAAAATAATGACAAATTTGCTTAGAACTGCCAAACCTGCCGCCTTGCTTGCCGTAGAGAAAAAAGCAACTACAGTAGTAGGCGCACCCTCATAGACATCAGGTGTCCAAATATGAAAAGGAGAAGCAGAGATTTTGAACAAAAAACCTGCAATAGCCAAGCTAAATGCTATCAGAAAAGGAAAAGATAGCTTGTTTTGTTGGATAGCTTTGGCGATTTCTGCCAAATGCAAACTTCCTGAGAATCCATACAATAAAGACATTCCGTAAAGCATCATCGCACTTGCAAAAATGCCAAATAGTACATACTTCATGCTGATTTCCACCGATTTCCGCTCAAAACTCAATACTGCCAATACATACCCCCCGATAGATACAATTTCCAAAGATAGATACAGCATAAGCAAGTGGGTGGACATCACCAACAAATTCATTCCTAATAAGATAACAGATAAAATAGCGTAAGATTCTCCAATGCGTTGGAAAATGGCGAAGTCTTTTTTGGCATTTTTCAATAGCAATAAAATCGCTAAAGTAGTTGAGGCAAAAAGGTATTTGAAAATTTTAGTCAGTAAATCAGAGGTCAAGGTATTTAAAAAAAGTCCATTTTGGAGTGGAGAAAGATAGATAAGCCCAATTTCTATGACTAAGCCTACAAAAAAGCAGTAAAAAAGCCAAGACTTTTTACCAAACAAGTCTATGAGTATAAGCAAGCAAAACACTACTGCTAACCACACTTCAGGAAGTACAAAAGCAAGGCTACCAATAATTTGGGTAAGTTTGTCGTTTAGTGGGTTCAATTATACGGATATTAATTTAAACAATATGACCGCCAAGAGTATAATTTATTAAATTAAAAAAATGGCATTTATTTAGGGGAATTTTCTCACGATTAACCTAAAAAAAATGCCAAATATATTAGAAATCCTCTTAGTCTTAGCACCAGAAGTTTCTTTTGCAAATATAGCAAAATTATCTAACATCATCACTACTATTTTTCGTTTATCTGTCCTCGTAACCACCCGAGCCATTGGTCGTTTCGGCAGTTTATCCACTCGTAGCGTAGAAAGATTTTATGCCCCAAAGCCTTTGGGTTGGACACTGATACGTGTCTTACTTTTTCGGACTTTTCTTTTTGATGCCTCCTCCGTATCTATTCGTTTTAGATGAAACCATCAAGAAGAAAGCAGGCAAATCTTCTCATGGTTTAGGTGCTTTCTACTCTTCGCTGGTAGGGAAATTGATTTCTTCGGTCAGTTTTCTGGACGCAAGTGTGGTGAATGTGAGCAGTGAAAAATCTCATTTTTTATCTTGCACACAACTGGTCAAACCTACTAAAACGGAGGCTTC
>NZ_FONY01000073.1 GCF_900113045.1 Thermoflexibacter ruber | reverse complement strand
AGGATTTTGTTTAATTTAACAAATCCTTTTTTGAAAGCAATTCACAACCTGATATGATACCAAAGCACTTTTGTAGCAAATTTAACAAATCCTTTTTTGAAAGCAATTCACAACGTGATTGACAAAACAATCATATTAGTTTCTTAAATTTGCGAAGAAGATTATTCAGAGAAATAGAAAAAACAATAGAATCAGCAGAAGCTATGATACAAATTGCTTTTATATCTTTTATTATCAATTATTTATAATCGCAAAACATTATCTAATAGTTATTACTTGCCAATCTATAAACCACATAACTCAGATGCTTTTGTAATCAAAATACACCATACCTAAGCAATTATCTATCGCTTCAATGCTAAGCTAATATTAATAAATCCCTCTCAAAGTAAAATTTTATGTTTTTAATCATATTTTTTAGCAGAAAAATACAATATTTGTAAAAATAAGGAGTTTAATAAGGGAAGTTAATTTATAAATGTATCACTGTTTTAAGAAAAAATTGGACTATACTAAGATTTCAAGACATTTATAATTTATTAAACTCATTTAATACTATGCGAAAATTTGCGTTATTCTCATTCATCTACTTACTATTATTGGTTATTTTTTTATCGCCCTCGTCGTATGCCGCTACTTTTAATGTTCCTGCGGGAGATGTAAAAGCCCTAATCAATGCGATATTATCAGCAAATACTAACAAAGATGCAAGCAATACTATCAATCTGGCAAGGAATAGTGTGTATGAATTGACTCAGCCTTATGGTACTGATGTATCATCCTTTAATATTAAGCATGGAAATATAGGCTTACCGTTATTTAAAGACGGCAAAACGATAATTATTAATGGAAATGGGTCAGTAATTAGAAGAACAACCAGCTCTGTTTCCTTCAGAATTATCTCGCTTGACATCTATTCAAAAGTAACTATCGAGAATCTCACTATTGAGAATGGTCTTACAAGTGGTGCTGGAGGGGGTATTTATAAAGTTACAGGAGGAGAACTATCTCTAAGTAACGTTAAGTTTATCAATAATGAGGCAGGAGAACGAGGAGGTGGGCTATACATTGGTAGTAGGAACAATGCCATCATCAAAAATTGTGAATTTTTGAATAATAAGTGTGTAATTAAAGGAGGTGGCATTTATAATGTACTTTCTGACCTTGAAATTAATAATACGAAGTTTATAGGAAATAGTGGCACAAGTAATGAGATGGAAGGTGGAGGGCTTTTTGTTGATGGGGCAAGAAGCGATGGAGGGCGAAGTGGTAAGATAAGTATTGTAAAGTGTGTTTTTTCTAGTAATAAGGCAAATGTTTCTTCTGGTGGACTACAGTTATTTCTATATAATAACAATGAAGGCATTATAGACCAATGTGATATAAGTAACAATACACTATTGGGTAATGGGAAAAACAGTAGTTTTGGTGGAGGAGTATATTTATCTGGAGGTACTACTGGTAGTAATACGACAAATAATGTCATAGTAAGAATCACAAATTCAATTATAGACAATAATACTTCTGTTTCTCAAGGTGGAGGTTTATGGTTTGCTAGGATACGAATAGAAATAGAGAACTCCACTATTACAAATAATAAGGGAGCTACTGGAGGTATATCGGCAGGCTCTTCTGTATTATCATTGAAAAATTGTACTATCGCAAATAATGTTTCTACTACAAGCACAGGTGGTATTACAAGTAGCACTTCTGTATCGGCATCAAATTGTATATTTTTTAATAACATAGGCGTAGGTGGTAAACATCATTTTGGTTCTACTGGCACGCTCATAGATTTAGGAAACAACATACAGTTCAAGAGTGGAGAGGCGGATAAATATATGCCAAATACTGTAAGAACAGTAAATCCTCTCTTGCTACCCTTAGCTGACAACGGCGGACCTACAAGGACTATGGCATTGCAAAAAGGAAGCCCAGCCATAGATGCAGGAAACAACTGTACTCCTACCGACCAAAGAGGGCAGAAAAGAGTAGGGAAATGTGATATTGGCGCATTTGAATATATCCCTAATACTTCTGCAGATTTTACGCCTAATACTCCTCAGAATATCACTACTGGTCAAATTATTAACTTCCAAGATGCTTCTACTAACAGTCCAACTGCTTGGGAGTGGACAATCACAGGAGGAACGGCGACCTTTGTCAATGGAACAAATAAAAACAGCCAAAATCCCCAAGTGCGTTTTGATACCCAAGGTGTTTTTTCTGTAACTCTTACTGTAAGCAACGTTTCAGGGAGTAGTTCAAAAACTGTAGAAAATTTTATTACAGTTACTTCACCTTTACCTAAACCTATTGCAGATTTTACACCAACTACTCTGCAAGAAATCACTGTAGGACAGCATGTAAAATTTTATGATAGGTCAAAAAATAATCCTACCTCTTGGCAGTGGACAGTAACAGGCGGAAGGCACAAGTATATCTGGAACACATCTGCTACTTTCAAAGACCCAAGAGTACAGTTTGATGAAGTAGGTCTTTATACTATTTCAATGACCGTAAGCAATGAGGCAGGTAGCGATACCAAAACAGTAACTCAAATGGTCAAAGTAAATCCCATAGTGATTACCCCAGTGGCAAATTTTTCTCCCTCCACTGCACAAACTTTGACTGTAGGACAAAGTATCAACTTTCAAGACCTTTCTACCAATGTGCCTACTACTTGGGAGTGGACAATTACAGGAGGAGCTGTTACTTTCTTGAATAGCACCACCATAAATAGCCAAAATCCACAAGTAAGGTTTGATTCCGAAGGAAAATATACGGTAGCATTAAGAGCTACTAACTCTGCGGGTAGCCATACTAAAACCTTGACAGAGTACATCACTGTCAATAAAGCAGCACCAACTCCTCCGCCTGTCGACCCTACTTCGCCACTCGCTCCTATTGCAGACTTTACACCTAACACCTTCCAAGAAATCACTGTAGGACAACATATAAAATTTTATGATAGGTCAAAAAACAACCCTACCTCTTGGCAGTGGACAGTAACAGGCGGAAAACATAAGTATATCTGGAACACGTCTGCTACTTTCAAAGACCCCAGAATACAGTTTGATGAAGTGGGTCTTTATACCATCTCAGTAACAGTAAGCAATGCAGCAGGTAGCAATACTAAGACGATAACACAAATGGTTAAAGTAAATGCCTCTATGATTACACAGCAAAATATACTTAGCCCGACATCCTTAGTTTCAGCACCTAATATATCTGCTCCTGTAAACCTTCAAATCACAGTCAATAATCTAAATGAGGTAAATTTGCAATGGCAAGATACTTCTACCGACCACGAAGGGTATAAAATTTATCGGAAGGAAGAGGAAAGAGAAGCTATATTAGTCCAAACACTTAGCAAAGCCCAAGTAGAAACGCTATCTTTTAGCGACCAAAGCAAACTTAATCCTGACACAAAGTATGACTATTATGTGGTTACTTTTGGCAAGGGTATAGAAAGGCAAAGCAATATTGCAACTATCCATACTTATCCTACCCAACCTATATTAGAAAAAATAGAATATCAATGCGCAAGCAATAAATATGCTATTAAAATCAATAGTTTAAATAAGACTCCTCGTTACAAGAAATTACATCAATGGGAGCAGGTAACTAAAACTCAACTCATAGAACAAAATTTATTACAAATTGACGCAAGCAAAGACAGTAAAATTAAAATCATAGCTGTTGGAAAAACAGGCTTAGAAAGTATGCCTTTAGAAATAAACTTGGAAAAAAGAGAACAACCTAAAGCACAAATCATCGGAGAAGTAGAAAGAGAAGTATGTGCAACTCACACCTTATTAAGTGCGGAAAAAGTAGAAAATGCAGTTTATGAATGGCAGTTAGATGGCAAAATAATTGAAAATCTCAAAGGTAGTGAAGTAAAAGTAAGCCAAAGTGGGAAATATGAATTGATAATTAAAAAAGATGGTTGCCAGTTTGCTTCTAATCCTGTGCAAGTAAGTTTTTTTGCTTTAAAAACACCAGAGATAGATGCTTCAAACAACGAAGTAAAGTTTTGTAAGAAAGGACAAATTGCGATAAAAGAAGCACAAAAAGAAGTAAAATATCAGTGGTTAGATGAGCAAGACAAAGTAGTAGGAGAAGGAACAACGCTTTCCGTAGAAAAAACAGGAATTTACAAGGTGGTTGCTATATCTGACTTAGGTTGCCAAGAGGTTTCTGTACCTGTAAAAGTAAGTGTAGGACAGCCAATAGTAATGAATACCCAAATCATACAACCTACTTGTTTTAACAGTAATAATGGAAAAATCCTTATTAGTACACAAGACAAACAAAATATAAAAATCAAGTTAGGAGATGAGGTAAAAGAAGGTAATGCAGTAAGTTTTGAGAGTTTAAGAGCAGGCGTATATCACATAATTGCAGAAACTGCCTATGGATGCTACAAGGAAATAAAATTAGAAATCAGGAATCCAGAGAAATTTAAACTTAAAACCTCTGAAAACGAACTTACTACTAATAAGTTTACTTCAGTCCAACTCCAAGCAGAAGGTGCAGTAGAATATGAGTGGTTTCCTAAGGAAGGTTTGGACAATCCATACATTGCCAATCCAAAAGCAAATCCAACTCAGACTACTACCTACAAAGTAGTAGGCAAAAACAAAAATGGTTGTGAGAGTAGTGCAGAAATTAAAGTGAATGTGATAGACACAAAAGAGATTTTGCCTTCTAAAGTCTTATCACCTAATGGCGATGGAGTCAATGATACTTGGCAAGTAGAAAACATAGAGTTTTTTCCAGACGCAGAAGTTATTGTTTACAACCGCTTTGGGCAGGAGGTATTTCACACAACAGGATATCAGAATAACTGGGACGGGTCTATTAATATAACAGAAAATGCTCCAAGTCCAAGCACATTTTACTTTGTTATTAAAATACCACAAATTAACAAGCATATTAGCGGCTCGCTGACAATTATGCGATAATTTTAGTAAATGACTTCACAATCAAAAGTTACTGAGAAATGGCTATAGATTTTTCAGTAACTTTTCTCTTTTTATCTGTATCTGTATAGTCCTTTTCCAAATAAGCAAAACCTAAGCCAATAAGTCCATATATGGCAAAAGGTATATCATAACCTATACTATAAACGGCAAAAGTCATCATATAAGAAGCAAGTACTATTTGTTCTAAAGTAATAAACTTTCTCACAAAAAATATAAGTTTTAGTGTATAAAAAGATATTAAGACGACTCCTGAGAAAAGTCCAAAAATTCCAAAATAAAAAAGTTTATCCAGATAATAACTATGAAAGTGATGTCCTGTATTTTCTGCTGTAAATGCATCAAACTGTCCGGGCAATTCAAATCCTTTTAATCTTAGCCCGGTCAAAATATTCTGCTCCACAATTGGGAGATAAGCCTCCCACTGTCGTCTTCGCCAAGCTGCAGTACCTCCTTCCTCATCATTTTCCACTTCGGTAAATGCTTTTATCCGTTTCTCAAAAGTGGCTCGTATTTCTTCATTGGTAAGTATTACAGAGGAAACAATAAACGCCACTATGCCAATCATCAGAAGAACAGGGGCAATTGCGGCAAAATCTATCTTAAAATTTGAGCGTCTAATAAATAAGATATTTAGTATTTGACTAAATGCTGCGCAAGTCCAAACTGTTTTTTGCTGTGAAAAAATAATTAAAGAGAAAACTACAAAGAATAAGATGATATTGATAAAGTTTTTTTTGTAAAAATATAGGTTAAAAAAGTAGGTGAGACAAATGATAAAAATATATATCTCTGCGGAGTTAAATCCTCTTTTGTTATTAGTGAAAGCACTCATAGAGAATACCTCTCGTCGGATAGTAAATGCCGCTACAATATATATAATTAAGATAAGCCAAACTGTAAAATGCAAGACAAAAGGTACTTTATCAAGATGCTTTTTATAAAAACTATATATAAAAAATAAGAGATAAATATCAAAGATTTTCAAGAAGACATGCGGGTATTTAAAAAAAGTATGATAATCGTGATAAGATTCAAGCATTAAAATCAGCAAGTAAATTGTTACTATGATAAGCCATTTTTTCATAAATGGACTAAACTCTCTTAAAAACAAAAAAGTAGCGGCAACAACAAAAACACCTGAAGGTTTGCTTACTTGACCTTCAGATAAGCCAGCAAGAGCTAAAACTGTTTCATTGTTTAGCATTACCAAAAGCATGGGTAATAAATAAATATATTTGAGGCTAAGTTTCAACTTTACTTGAATTTTTGGCTTAATTAAATTTTTGATGAGTGTTATTTTTCAGTTACTGAAGATGAATCATCTATTTAAAAGTAATGTATTTTTGCTATACTTTGTAATATATTTTATAAATTTACAATAAATTAGGATTAAAATGTAAATATATTCAGTTTTTTCTTAGTTCAATTTATTTCATAACTTTGATATTATTGTATTACTATTTGGGATTATTTGTACTCTAAAAAAGTAAAATGATATAGATGCAAAGCAAACTTATGAACACGGTTTACAGTACAGCGAAAAAAATATACGCATTAGTGATTATGCTTGTATTTATTATACCTAATGCTTATTTTGTAATTATTGGAGATGAGGACTTCCCTTTTACTTGCGCTCCTATGTTCGGGCATTACGTAGGAGATGAAACGCAGTTTTATAACTTTAAATTTATTGGTGAATTTGAAAGTAAAGAAGAGTTTTTACCCCCAAAACTAACAAATGTAGATGAACTTTCTACTATGAGATTCTTCTTTATAAAAGTTTATAGCTCTTGCGAAGAGACACCTCCTTTTGGAACATACAAAAATGACAACTGGGAAAAACTATCTAATCGTTTATCTATTTATTTCAAAAGCTATCTTAAAGTACTTGCAAAAAATCAACAAATAAATTTAGCAGATTTGAAATCAGTACGCTTGGAAGTTTGGCGTTATGGTAAAGATAAAAAAGAAATTGATGCAAAGAATGTCGTAGGTCATTATGATATAACAAGCCAAAAATTTATAAAAAATGAAACTTCAACAGTTAATTAACAAATTTCAACATAGACTGGATAAATACTTTTTTCATAAGTCTTTGTACAATCCTCTGCCATTATTAAGAATTTTTCTCTGCTTTACTATTTCCAGAAGTTATTTTAAAGCATTTATGGAAGGCAAACCTATTGTTGCATTTGATTTTTTTGAAGGTACTTTTTATCAACCTATTCTACTACGTTTTGTCCCTGTACCTTTCCCGTTGTCTGTAGAACAGTTTAATACTTTGGGCATTATTTTGTTTATTACTGCTTTTTTGGCAAGTATAGGCTTACTTACTCGCATTATGCTTTTTTTCACAGGCTGTATTTACCTATATATAGAAATGTCTTATGCCTCTTTTGGTACTTTTGACCATGAAGCCTGCTTAGTATCCCAGCTTCTCATATTTATGGCTTTTGCCCCAGGTGTAGGTAGTATCTCTTTGGATAGGGTTATAAGGTGGACTATCTACTATTTTAAGAAAAAAAAATTGAACTTTTTTACCTACATTATCGGCGAACCTCCTGTTGCTTGGGGAATTAGGTTTGTACTTATTTTTCTCTCTCTTATTTACTTTACGGCAGGTTATTCTAAGGTACGTTATACAGGTTGGCGATGGTTGGATGGAAAAACGCTTAGCTATTATGTGTCGGGAGAGCCAAGTATATTTAAAAAAATTGACGCACAACGATTTATTAGTGAGGAGAACATACCTGAGAGTCAGAAATGGAAAGACGGATTTGGTGTCCAAGCCCATCATTATGCAAATTTTCAAGCCTCACCTTTTAAACAAAATTTGGGAAAGTTTATTGCTTCTGTACCAGCTATTATGATAGGACTTTCTATTTTTACTCTTATCTTTGAAATGGGTGCGCCTACTATGCTGCTTGGGGGGTGGTACAGAATAGTGGTGTTACTTATGGCAATTTCGCTTCATCAAGGCATTGGCTTTTTTATGGGTTTGCCTTTTTATCCTTATCAGAAAGTTTGTTTTTTGATGTTAGACTGGGAGTTAATAGTAAAAACTTTATACAAACATTTTGAATTATTCAGAAAATTAGTTTCATATTTGAGCCTAAAACTTAAAATCTCAATTATTAATTAGTATATTTATAAACTATACTATTAGCATTATTATTATGAATAAAGATTATAATTTTTCTGTATTTGTAAACAGTACAGATACTTATTCAGATTGCTGGGAGCCTTTCTTTAAACTATTTAAAAAATTTTGGAAGGATTATGAAGGGAAAATTTACTTGAATACCGAAGAAAAGGATTATCATTACGAAGGTCTAAATATCATACCTACAAAAGTTGCTAAATTCAAAGATAAAAACAAACTTACTTGGAGTGAGTGCTTATTATATGCTTTTTCTCAAATAGATACAGATATTATCCTATATCTTCAGGAAGACTACTTTCTAAAAGCCAATGTCAATCATGAAAAAATGTTAGAATTAGTAGATTTAATGCTTAAATACGACCTTACTTATATCAATATTGCTGATTCTGGAAATCGCGGACCGTTCTCACCAAGTACTCTGCACGAAGACCTTTGGGAAGTTTCACAGCAAGACAAGTATCGCATCAGTACACAAGCATCTCTTTGGAACATCAAGAAAATGAGCAATTATGTTCGCAAGCATGAGAGCCCATGGCATTTTGAATACTACGGTAACATCAGGTCGCGTCGTAAAAAAGATGCTTTCTATGCTGTAAACAGAGATAAATATAATAAGCATCATCAGCCCATTTTCCCCTATGATGCTACGGGTATAGTCATGCGAAAATGGGTAAGAGAAATCGTTGAGGATTTGTTTCGCGACAATGATATAATAGTAGATTTTGAAAAAAGAGGGTTTTATGACCGCACTAAAGACAAGAAACGATTTTCTAAAAAACCTTTTTTTAAGAAAGTAATTGCTACTGTAAAATCCTTAATTTAAAATACAAAAATATTTTGGAAAAAGTTAGACATTATCAATTTGATTGGGTGCGCATACTTGCCTTTGCTTTGTTGATTGCATTTCATATTTCATGTATTTTTACAAGAGAGAACTGGTACATAGTAAATGCAGAGAAAAGTCAAATTTTAACATTAATTTTTAAGTTTATCTCTCAATGGCGAATCCCTTTGCTTTTTTTTATTTCTGGGGCTGTATTGGCTTTTGCTATCAAACCCAATGCGATAAGTAAGTACATCACCAACAGAGTAATTCGTCTGCTGATTCCTTTATTTTTTTCTATGGTAGTAGTTAATGTACCTATTAGCTTTTACAGTGCTTTATTTAATAAAAGTTATCAGGGCAGTTTTTGGGATTTTTATGCTTATGTTCTTGAGAACAAACAGTTTCATTGGCAGCATCTTTGGTATGTTGCCTATCTTTTTGTTTATAGCCTCTTAGCCTTGCCTTTATTTATATATGTTTTGAAAAACAAGGTAAATTTTAACAACTTCATAGCCTACTTTATTCATAAAATACGATTTCTACTTTTATTCTTACCATTGATTTTAGTACATCTTTCTCTTGTAGATTCGTTCCCTATTACCCATTTAATTTGGGGAGATTGGTATTTTTTCACCTTTAACTTTGTTATCTTTATGTATGGCTTTTTATTTGCCAATAGTAATACTTTAATTGGCTTAGTGCATCAGCATCGCCTACGTTTTCTTCTTGTTGTTATTAGCCTGACTTTTTTGTTAATTATCTTTGAACGCTTGGAAACAAATGCTATTATTTATTACATTTTTAAAATTCTAAAACCTGCTTATATACTTTTATGTATTGTTACAATTATAGCTTTTGCTCATCAGTATTTATCTTTTAATCACAAATGGATTTCTTATTTAAGCCAGGCTATTTATCCATTTTACATTCTTCACATGCCTATTACTGTTATTATAGGTTACTATGTGGTTGCTCTTAATCTCAATCTATATATCAAATTTATTATACTAAAAAGTAAAAGGTTTTGAAATTTGGATTAGGAAAATTACGAAAAAAGTACAATATTTGGTAATCAAATTAGTAAAAATGTTATCACAAGCAGACTATGATTTACTAAGGGAGTTACAACACAATGAACGCTATGCCAGAGCGTACAAGAAGATAACTGTGCTTTTAATGCTTCATTTGGGTCAAAGTATGGAGGTGATTAGTGCCAGTTTAGGCATCAGTGAAGGAACAGTGAGGAACTATCGGCAGCGATATGAGCAAGTAGGTTTGGAAGCCTATTTACAAGATAATTATCAAGGTTATACAGGCAAGTTGAGTGTGGCAC
>NZ_FONY01000069.1 GCF_900113045.1 Thermoflexibacter ruber | reverse complement strand
CTGTGCCACACTCAACTTGCCTGTATAACCTTGATAATTATCTTGTAAATAGGCTTCCAAACCTACTTGCTCATATCGCTGCCGATAGTTCCTCACTGTTCCTTCACTGATGCCTAAACTGGCACTAATCACCTCCATACTTTGACCCAAATGAAGCATTAAAAGCACAGTTATCTTCTTGTACGCTCTGGCATAGCGTTCATTGTGTTGTAACTCCCTTAGTAAATCATAGTCTGCTTGTGATAACATTTTTACTAATTTGATTACCAAATATTGTACTTTTTTCGTAATTTTCCTAATCCAAATTTCAAAACCTTTTACTTTTTAGTATAAGTTGAATAACTGCTGTCTGTCTTTGTTTACTTACTTGTTCAATCAATTCTGTGTTAAGTTCAAGCGGCTGGTCTGAAACTGTTTCCAAAACTTTAAAGTCCTTTTTAGAAGTTCCAAAACCGTGAAGTTGCTCCAATGATTGAACATAGCTTACAAAGAAGTCAGGACGAAATGCAATAGCAATTTCATTATTGCCTTTGTCGCAAGGTGAAAAGCCGTTTATGAGTGCTTTGCGTAAAAATTCTTCACGAATTTGCATTGAAGGAGAAAACCCAAGTTTGCCTGTATGTTTTGTGTAATCAAAACCTGCAAATACTCCGACTTCTCCCCACCAACCAAGGATTAAAGTTTTCTCGCCCTTGTGTTGCTCAAAGTGGTCAGCACCTGTAATTTGAATACGATATTCGTCTTTTGGTCTTGCAGCCCCGCCACCGTGAGTTAAATTCCAAATGTAAATTCTTAGCAGATAGCTTTCTTCGTTATTGTAAATCTTTAATACAAAAGGGTGCTGTGAAATGTCGCCAACATACAATACATTCCAACCGCAATCATTTATAGATTGAACTATAACGTCTAATAAATCATACTTTCTGTGTCGTGCCATTTATTTTTTCTGCTGTGTTGAAAAGGTCTATTTCTTCTTCAAATCTGATTTTACTGCCATCCAAATAGGGTTCATTTATTTCCATTGCTATCCAACGTCTTTCAAGTTTTTCGGCAGCATATCCTGTTGTATTACTTCCTGCAAATGGGTCAAGGACTAAATCTCCTTCGTCCGTTGCGAATTTTATGAAGAAGTCAGCAAAGTCTTTAGGAAATCTTGCAGGGTGGGGTTTAATGCCCAACTCCTTACATTTTTTCATATAGTAGCTGTTGCTTTCAGTGTTTGCCAATTCAAGTAAGTTTGGTGGAATTGCTCCACCATTGTCATTATTAAATTTGTCCGAAATATCGTGTCCGCTCGGTCTCATTTGTGCTTTGTAACCGTTTTTCAAAAGTGCTTTCATACTGTCGCTGTATGGTTTTAGCACTTGTCTATTGTCAGATTTCGGATTTTCTGTTTTTGATAGCCACCAAACAATATTAACGCTGTCTTTTACTCTAATTCTACGAACAGTCACCCATTCCGCTGGTGTCGGAAGTCTGGCAGGATTATAATGGAAAAACTCTTGTGCTAAAAAGAAGTTTTGTTCTCTGCAAAGTCTAACAAGTAACTCATATTGGTAAATGCTTCTTACAGGGTGTCCTGGCAAGTAAGCACCGCCCAAGTCTATAACCAATGAGCCATTGTCAGCAAGAAGTCTGTAAAACTCCTTAGAAAATTGCATAAACCAATCAATGTAGTGTTGCTCCTGTTTATTTCCATATTCCTTTTGGCGTGTCAGAGCAAAAGGCGGTGAAGTCAGAATTAAATTTATAGAACTGTCTGGCAGTTGCTTCATTAACTCCAAACTGTCGCCTAAATACGCCTGTCCAAAGTCAGTCTCGTAGTAAGGTGTTAATGCTGCTTTTTTATTTCGTTTTACTGTCATTTTATTATTAAAAAGTTTGTTCTCAAATGTAGTCAAAAAGTCGTCTTAATCCGTTAAAAGTGTCCGCAAGTTATAAACGGAAGCAGTCGTGTCGTGCGGATTTTTAGCATTACTGCCAACGGAAAGATGTTTGCGAAGGGCGGGATTAAATAGCACTTCCCTTGCCCTACGCACAACGTTTATAGAAATCACAAAAGCCTAAATTACGCACATTAGCCCGCCTTTTCGCAAACATAATGTTGCCTGTCGTTTTTATTGGCTCGTTAGCAGACTGTCCTCAAAATAGACGTTTATCCCATCTTTCATCTTCTCATAAAAGATAATCGGAACTAAAATCTGTTCAGAAAGGGCATTTTTTGCCTCGTAGCTTTGTGGCTTTATACTCACTGCTTGACTCCCCACAAAACCGTCAATACCTTTACTTTCTTCTTCGGGTTCTGCCAAGCGATAATTCGTTTTTAGGTCGTCTGCTACTGCTTTCAAAATAGCCTCTTGGAATTTTAAGCCTACAAAGGTCTTGACAATAACCAAATCCCGCACCCACATTTCTATCATTTCTTGGTCAATTTTGGTCATTACATCTTTGAGGTTTTCTACCATTTCCACAATTTTTTCGGTGGCTTTTTGAATGGCATTGGGGTGTTGTGCCAAATACCATTCTTCCCACTTTTTAAACTCGTTACCCTCAAACTGCTGTATCAAATCACTCATTTGTCCCACAATTTTTGGCTTTGTTCCGCCTGCATTTTGGTTTGCCAAATTGATAATTTGGGTAGCGTATTTCGGAAAACTTGGGCTTTCTGCTGTAAGCAAAGACGTAATTTTATCGTTGGTTATTTTTATCTTTTTCATTCAGTTTCTTGGGATTGCAATAGTGTTAAAAACTTACTCTTATACCTAAAATTCACACTTTCATCAACCAACGCAAAGCCTTTTTTTATCAGATGTGCGTTAAGGAAAGTTTTATTTTGTAGGTACAAATAGGCAAATAAACGGTTTTCGCTGTCGTGTTTGGTGTCATCAAAACGCAAGAAAACTTTTTGACCTTTGGTTTTTTCTTTCAAAAACTCCGTAGCACGTCCGTTTTTGCTTTCGTCTTTTTTTACACCTATCAGCCGAACAACCAAATCGTTATTTAGCCTTACTAATTCAGGGCTAATAACTTCTTTCACAGAAAATAATTCTTCTCTTTCCGTAGGGCTGTTTTCGTCTATTTTTGAACCAAATTGAAGTTTTTTTACGTCAATTTTTTTGTCTAATTTGTGCGTATCCACAAAAATATAAGGCAATTCTTGTATTTTTTGTTGAAAATCTATCTCTAAATCACTTTGTTTTGAAAACTCAATTACTGAATTATCAAACATTTGATTTGAGTTAATGCCCAATTTATCAGCAATAATTGAAATAAAATTAGGGTTTATTTCGTACCCTATTGAATTACGATTTAGATTTTTAGCGGCTAACGCAGTAGTGCCACTGCCTAAAAAAGGGTCTAAAACAGTTTCGCCTGCAAACGAAAACATTTTAATCAGCCTTTTTGGTAATTCTTCGGGAAACATAGCCAAATGTTGGTCTTGTTTTGCCCCCGAAAAATGCCAATGCCCGCTAAAATATTCATTCCATTCTTCGGTTGTCATTACCGAAAGTTCTTTTTGTTCTTTGCTTGGTTTGGGTGCATTGCCTTGCTTTTTGAAAATTAAAATAAATTCATAATCAATTTTCAAAATTCCGTTTCGTGGGTACGGAAAACTGCCCATTACTGCCCCGCCACCCGATGTGTTCATTGTGGCTACCTTTTTCCAAATCACTGCACCCATATAGTCAAAGCCAATAGTTTCGCAAAATTTGATAATTTCGGTGCGAATAGGAATGACTTTGTAACGTCCATAATACACCGCCCTCGCAAATTGGTCGCCTATGTTGATGCACAAACGACAACCTTTATGCAAAACTCTGTGGCACTCTGCCCAAACTAAATTTAAGTTGTTGATATAGTTTTCGTAACTCTCGTGAAAACCAATTTGATTATCTGTTCCGTAGTCTTTGAGTTGCCAATAAGGTGGCGATGTAACAACTAAATGCACACTTTCATTTTTGAGGTCATTCATTACCCTGCTGTCGCCATTGATTATACTATGGTGTGTTCTCATCTTTAATTTTGGTTTCTGCAAAGTTAGTGAATTTTCCATTTGGTTGTATTTTTTCTAAAATGACAGGCAACGTACAGGGCTTGGCGAAGGCGGGGAATTAACAGCACCACACTTCACATAAGTACAAATGTAAATAAAAAGCACTTCCCTACAAATTAGCACCTTAGCCCCGCTTTTCGCCAAGCCAATGTTGCCTGTCGTTTTTTTCTTTTTTCACGCCCAAAAGCCAAGCAAGTTTTTGATGGCTTCTTGGAAAAGTTTAGGGGCTTTAATTCCTAAAATGAGTTCTCCGTTTTCGTTGAGCAAAAAGCCAACTTCAATTTCTACAATTTGCTGTTCTGTCCCACCGTAAAGCACCACAGTTCGCAGAACTTTGAAAGTTGGGTAATACTCTTTGATGTAGTGCTGCTCAATAAAATCGTAATTGGCAAGTTCAGCAATACCTTGTGAACGAAATTTATACTTTTTGCCCTCAATGTTTATCACTTCGCTACGCCCAAAATCTATCAAAATTAGGTCGGGAATGTGAATAATTTGGTCTTTGTCGCCTGCCTTGTATTTTTCTCGGTCTTTGTATTTTGCTAAGGCAATTGCTTCGCCTTCTTTTGTAATGAAATAGCCCTTTTCGCTGCCTGCGTGATTTTCAAAAATGGAATAGCCTTGCGTAAAATTTTCTACTACCAAATGAATAAAAATCGTCCCTAATTTTTCGCCTTCGGTGTCGTATTCCCAATAATTTACTTTCAATTCCGCTTGTGGCACTTCCAACCCTTGCAAAGAAACGTCTAATTTATTGGCTATTTGGATAAATTTGTTGGTTTTTCCTAAGTGCTTTTGTTCTAATCCGTGCTGTGTAATTTCTAACTTTTTTGTCCAACCCAATTTGCGTAAAACCGCACAAATTATACTCAAAGCACCAATATTGGGGTCGTGAGAAAGACCACCGCTTTTGTAAAGTCTGCCCGAAATCTGAATTTTACCCTTTGATTTTGTAATCAAAATAGGTACATTTCCCGCAGGGGCTTTTCGCATATTTGCCTTAAAATCAATTATTTCATCTATACTTTCAAAAGGTTTGAAAATATTTTCATCTAACTTTTTACCTAGAATCTCAACTCCCAAAGTAAGCAGTAGTCTTGTGCCAAAAATATAGGTTTCTGTTGGTTTTTCCTTTTGCTCTACTTGTAAGTTGTAGAGCATTATCATTCTTACATTTGGGTAGTAATTTTTGATAAAAACAAACTTGCTGCAACGCTGATACACGCCTGTATTTCGGCTTTCTTTGTCGTCTGTTTTGGTTTCTTCTATGGCATAAATGGGCGTATCTGCTTGTGTAGGCTCGTTTTCTTGGTAGAAAACTAAAAAGTCGATAAAACTTGAATTGCCTGAAACGGCTTTGATAAAAACCTTATTGACTTTGTTACACCGAAAACCTGTTACTTCGTAAGTGAAAGTAAATTTGTCATTTTCCAAAATGGGTAAAATCCGCAAACTATCCACAAAACACGCAAAACCGTAATCTTTCGCGAATTTTTGAAAGATAGTTGCCAAGACTTCTTTTTTGGGTCTTTCTTCGGTGAGTAGCCAAAGGTTTGGTTTCATTTTTTACAAAGTTTTTTTGAAAAACTTATTTAAGTCTCGTAATTCATTTTTCAGTCCGTATTTTTCAAACAAATCTTCCAATTTTTGCCTATCATAGAAAACATCAATTAGTTGGGGTTTAATTTTAGATTTATTTTTTTGTTCAAGGTCTTTGATTGCATTTTCCTCAAAATATGCAGAAGTAATAAAACAAGCACAAATTGAATATCCTCGCTCTTTCTCTTTACTATACTCTTTGGATATTTCGGGAAACTTCCTCCCCAAAAACCAACTCACAGTTTCTTGCTCATCAATTCTACCCAAAAAAATCATTGGGCGTAAAATAGGCTGATAGCCTTTTGCTTCAATAATGATAATTTCTTTTTGAGCATCATTACGAATAACAAAGTCAATTTCACCACTATTTTTATTTTTTACACTTCTCTCAATAGAAGCATTGGGATAAATTCGTTTAAGCAACACTTCTACTATTCGTTCAAACAAAGCCCCTTGCATTTCTCCATCTAAGCCCATATTTTCTAATTTGTTCAAACGCTTTTTTAAGTCAGAGATTTCCTTTTCTATATCAGAAATTTGTTTTTGCAGGCTTTCTTTTTTATCAAAAAGATGTTTTACTCTCAAATGAAAATCTCTTTCAATTTCAGAACGAATTTTATCTCTTGATGTAGTTAATCGTTTCCAAAATCCAACTGATTTTACTTTTTCTTCAATCAATTCTTGAATATCTTTAATAGAATGTTCATTTTCCAAGAGAGCTGTTTCTTGTAATTTTTTCGCTTCTTCTTTCAAAGAAATAGCAGAACGTAAGTTTTCAAGTTCTTGCTTTTTAATTTTCAGATTGTTTAAATACTCTGTTTCCTTTTCTTTTGCTTTCTGTTCCTTCGTTGTATGCTCAAGATTAGCCACTCTTTCTTGTAATTTTTTTTCTTGTTGTTCCTTCTTTTTTAGCTCTTCCTCCAATTCAAGATTTTTTTTCAGAAACTCACTTTCTAAAAGTTTGACATTTTCTTCAGTTGTGCTGTCAAGTTTAATTTTATGACGTAAGGTATCATTTGTCAATAATTGTATTGCTTTCTCCTCTGTCATATCTTCGTATAAAGACATAGCGTCAAGAATTTTCTCATTGATTGTCATTTCCAATTCATCATAGTCTTTGTATAAAAAGGGAAGTCTAAAATTACCTAATATTGCTTTTTCAAGTTGTTCGGAGCGTGGAATAAAGAATTGCAACATTGTACTAAATTCATTTGGTTCTATACATACACGCACTTGATTACGTTGTTTGTAAGCATCAAATTGAATAAACTTGTTGTCAATCGTTAGTATCCAGTGCTTAACATCTTTGGGACTTTCCAAATAAGAGTTTCTAAAATGATATCGTATAATATACCATAATTTGACATCGTGTGTGAGTTTATTTCTTAGAAAATCTTTTTCATTTTCAATTTCATCAGGGGTTAGTTGCTGATAATTCAATTTTTGTTTAAGGCGGTAGTCTATCTGAGTTTCAATCTCAGAATACATTTCTGTTTGTCTTTGCGAAAATAATAAATCATAGTTTTCTGCTAAATCTATTGAAATACCCAAATCATTGAGAGTTACTTTCAAATCATCATAGTAAGGCTTGAAGTAAGTATCGGGGTCAATATGCCTTCCTTTACTCACGCAAACCTCATAATATTTCTTCCTTACACTTGAAATTTGAACTTCTAAACCAGCCTTTAAAACATTGAAATTTAAGCTTCTTGCTTGCTTCAATGCTTCACGTTCTTTCCAAATTCTATGTTTAAACTCATCAATGGTCAGTGTTGTTACCTTCAAGGATATTTTAATAGAATTGCTAATTGATTTTATTACTTGCATTAGGTATTTGGCTGCCTCATTTTGTGGATTATCGTGAATATCAACAACTGAAAAAAGGAAATTTGTGTCTAAGTAAATAACTATCTCTGTCCGAATTTTTGAAAATTCATATACCTTTTTAATGGTTTTTTCATCAAGATTTGATGCGACAAGAAAAAAATAAGCATTTATCTGACGTATCAAGTATAATCTGACTACTTCGTCTTGAAGATTGAAAAACTCTAATAAAGCAGTTTTCAGAAATTGCTCAAAGTTTCTATACTCTGAAACGAAGTTCTTGAAGTGTTCTGAGTTAGCTAAAGACTGGCTATCTGTTTTTAAAAAATCTAAAATTCTAATTCCTAATTCTTTTATTGATGGAAGTAGTAAAATAGAGTTGAACTTTTCCCAAACTTCATCACAATTAATTTCTGAACAATTTGACTGAATGATTTTTTTGAATTTTTTTTCGGCTTCACCTTCTAAAATTTTCTGTTTTTCTAAATCTTGCTTGTAGTCTCCAAAAGTCTGTTCTGATAGTTTAATTAATTCGGAAGAAAGAGAAATTATTTTTTTTGCATCAATTAGTGCAGATATTTGCTTATCAAATTTTCCATTATCAATGTTTATAAGGTATTCATTCTTAAAAATTTCAACGACTTGCTTTTTACTCATTGCATTATTTTCATTGCTTCCAATAACTGCAATAATTAGGTTTTGAACAGTTTTTTCCCACCACCCCTTTGTGTGTAGTTCATTGTGATGAATTAGGGAAATTACAGCACTTGAAAGTTGTTTTTCTTTGCTCATATTTTCCAATGTTTAATTTTTTCTCAAAATATAAAGTTGTTCTTGAACAAATTTTTTAGTTTTGCTCTCACCATTTGAATTTGACTTAAACCGCAAATAATCAAATTCTACTAATTCCACTTCACCAAAATTACCTAAAACGGATAAAATTTTATCTTGCGGCATAATGCCTTCGCTGTTGTAACTCAAAACTAAATACTTGTAATGGGCGTTTTTTGCAATGTTACAAAGTTCTTTTAAGCCCATTTCTGCATTGCAAAACTGCGATTTTTGGTTTTCATAATTTCGCATACCCGACACGCCTTTTATGCTTGGATTATCATATTTAGCAATAGTTTCCAATAAATGATAATTTGGGGCATATTGTCTTTGGTTGTAAGGCGGGTCTAAATACAAAATATCGGTTTGAATTTCTGCAATTAAATCAACAGAATTTTGATTAAAAACCTTGTTTTCCTTATTGCTAACAATAATTTCAATAGGTCGCAAAGTCAGTTTTTTGACTGCTCTAGCGTCCCAAGTTTTTTGAAATGCCGCATAAACTCCTGAAATATTTGCATAAAAAGGTACTGTTTCAATCAAACAAGCTAACAAAATATAATACTCGTTTTCAGTCAATAAGTTTTCATTTTTCCAATTTTCAATTTGCAAACGAATAGCATCAATAATTTTTCCGTTTTCGTTGCTAAAATACATTCTTGGAATGTCCAAACTTTTCGTTCCTTCGGGTGTGTAATTTTGAAAAATAAAACCTTCTTGTTGCGGGATAGTATTTAGATAATCAACTATCCGCATTAAAGGACTTGCAAAAAGCGAATGGGTTTTGATGTCAATTTTTGACAATAATTTTTCAAAACTTGGTACTTCGTTATTTTCAATGTACGCCTTTTGCAAGACGAAAGAAAAATACAACAAATCAGACGAAAAAATTTGATAACCTTTTTTTTTGAAAAATTGCCCTACATTACTTGTTCCTGAAAAAAAGTCAAAGAATGAAGTTCCTAAAATACCTTTGCTTTGCAAAATTTGATAAATTTTCTCTACCAAATTCTCTTTGTTTCCGATAAATCTCATCTAATCAAACAAAGTTTTAGGTTTTTTTACTTCATAATTCGTTATCAAAACCTCCACGCTTGTATTTTTCTTGCGAACCAAAGTTTGATAATTAGAATTGCTATAATCTGCACGTAAATAATTTACTTTCAAGTAATTATTTTTTTTGAGCCAATCTTGCAAAATTTGATTTTTTTTGCCTTTATGCTGCAAAACATTGGATAGAGCAAACTTAATATTTCGCTGATGCAGGTTTTCTAAAATTTTCAAAAGTTTCTGTTCTTGGGTTTCATTCCAACCTGTAAAACCACGTTTTCCGTCATTGTAAGTGCCTAAACTAATCAAATAGGGTGGGTCGCAATAGACAAAATCGTTTTCGGTTAAGTTTGAAAAATCAAATTTTTCAAAATCAAAGCAAGTAAACTCAACGTTTAAAGCCTGAATTTTCCGCACAAATTGAATAAGATTTGCCCGCATTGTGTCATTAAAACTGCTTCTTTCACGCCCAAAAGGATTGTTAAACTCGTGAGAATTGTTAAAGCGGATTTGATGATTAAAAGAAAAAGCCACTAAAACGAACAGATCCAAAGGGTTTTTGTGGGCATTATAATGCTCACGTAGTTTTTTGTAGCCTCCTTCATTTGTCAAAGACAATTCAAAAGCAGTAATTTGATTTTCAATATGCTGTAATATTTCTGTAAGACTATGTTTCTGAAATTCTTGGTACATTTCTACCAAAAATTTTAGGTTGTCATTACAAATTATTCTTTTTGCTTTTACATTCAAACCCACATTACAACCACCTGCAAATAAATCAACAAAAGTGCTTATTTCTTTTGGAAACAAAGGTAAAATCTGCTCCAAGAGTTTGTATTTCCCACCAATATAGTTAAGTGGGGATTTGATTTGATTAGAAGTTACTTTTTCGGCTAATACTGCTTGCATTGGTCTGTTGTTTCCTTATAGCAAGTTACGAAATTTTTGGTTTTGCTTATTTAGTTTGTTTCTTAAAATGGCAGGCAACGTTTTGCCGCTTGCCGCAGTGGGGGATTTCGGAGCACTAAACTGTCAACCAAGTACAAACTTTAATAGAAGCACTGCACTTGATTTAACCACGTCAGCCTCCATTGCGGCAAACGGCTGTTAGCGGTAGTTTTTACTTTTTCAATGTATCAATACTTTCTTCCCAAATTAGGTTTCCGGTACTATCAAAATACTTAATGCCTGTGAATTTATCTTTGTTCTTAAAAAATTTTCCATTTGGCTTTGACATCCCGATGAGCATTCTTCCATTTTCGCCATTAATAACCAATGCTTTTGTGCCATCTTCTAAAGCAACCAAATGAACAGCCTCACCATCTTCACTATCTAAACCAATTACAGATCTTGATTTACCCTCTTTGGTTGTGTTTACCCCCGCACCGCCTAATTCCCAGCCGTGCTTATCATTCCATAGGATTCCGGCAAGTTCAAACATCCTTTGTCCTGTATTTGGGTCAGGTAATTTGTCTCCTAATAATACCCGGTCAAATCCTTCTTCATTCATTATTACTATGCCCTCTGCATCGTTTTTGTATGTTTTATACCACGACATATATTGATTCTCCATTTCTTCATAACTTTTAGCCCAGAATTTTCTAACTTTTGTTGAATCAGTCCTTACTCGGTCCTTAGAATGCGGTATAGGTGAACCAATTAGAATTCTATCCCTTCCCTTTGAATCTTCAACTATTATTCCCTTAACTCTTATTATTTCAAACTTTTTACTTTGAGTAAATCTCAAAATGAAAAATGATACTATTGCGATACAAATGGAGCACCAAAACATCCACTTTAAACTCTTATAGCGATTTTCCAAATATTGTATTCTTTGCAAAATTTCTTTCTCCATATTATTTTTTGTCTTGAATATTGCGTTTGACTCTTAAGTATGCAACAAAATTACCGCTAACGGAAAGGGCTTGGCGAAGGCGGGAGTTTCGTAGCACTTCACCGCAACCAAGCACAAGGTATATTTTTATTCCAAAAGTTGAAAATT
>NZ_FONY01000067.1 GCF_900113045.1 Thermoflexibacter ruber | reverse complement strand
GGCAAATCCACCATTGACCCCAATGATGAAATCCAAAAGTACATCGCTACTCACAAGTTCTCCAGCATAGCAGAGGGTGCTGCTTACTACGATAAGTTGGAACACATGGGCTTGACTCATATCCGCTTTGAGGATGCTTGTACTTCGCTGAGAACCAAAGTAATAACCGATGTGTATGGTGATGCTCCCACTGCCGAGCAGTTAGAAGAGTTGCGAGATATTCTACAAAGAGAAAGGTGGTTGCTTCCAGAGGGTATGGAAAAATACTTCCATTACGTTTCCGAAAATCCTAATGCTTTCAGAGGAGAAGTCAAAAAACCTACCTATACTTATTATTATGAGGTAGTCAAGGACTCCAAAGGCAATAGATACGACCTTGTGGTGAAAAGGTTGGATGAAAATGAAATGATAAGCGTAGTTTATACTTCCTATGTTTTTGTAACCGAAGGAGCAAGCAAAGAGGACATAGTAGTTCACCTGCATTATGCCACGGGGGACGGTATGGAGTGGAGATTCTCTCCCAAAGATTACTTAGAAGTGGTTTACAGCAAAAATAATAGTACAGTCATAGAAAAGGCAGTAGGCAAAATGGAAACATGTCTTTTGCCCAATGTCCCCAAAACTAAACTGTTGGAGAGAGATGCCTCTAAGGAGTTTTCTAACAAAGAAGCTATCAGAAAAGCAGTAGAGATTATGTTGGTAGCTTATGAGAAGGTAGTGCCTAATGCTTAAAATGTCCTACTCAGACCTACTCACTTTTCAGGGAGGTCTGAGTATTTTCCCTTAGTACTATCCCTGCTTTATTTTCCTCAAAAATATTTTTATTTCCTCAATTAACTTTTGTAAATTTATCTGTTAAAATCAAAACCTTAGCAGATGAATATTTGGCAACACTGCTTACTTTCCCAACGCAAATTTGGAGGGCAACCACAAGACTATGAGGAAGTTCATACTTTTATGGATTCCTCAAAGCTATTTTTTTATCACTTCAAACATCGTGCTTTACTGCATCATTTGTTTGGAGTGGAGTTAGCTATTCGATTATTAGGCAATTTTATGGTCAATGCAGAAGGTAAAACTGTATTGGTAAGAGATGTTGCCGTAGAGCATTGTAGGGAAGATTTAGACGGCAAAATTCCTACTTTGTTTGATTGGTTCAAGGACAGTGAACATCTCTTGAAAGATATGCAAGTACCAGAAATCCAAGAGGAAACTTTGCAGGAATTTGTATATATGCCTTATCTGAGAAGTGGCTTAAAAGCGAGCTTACTGATTACTTGTAGTGATTTTGGGGTGCATTTGGTCAGAGTTTTTTTAGGAACTGAAAAAGCAATGCTCTGGGCAAGTTTACTTAAAGGAAATATACAAGTAAAAAATTTGTTGCCTACCCTCCAACTCAAAGAAAAGTGGCAATATTCTCCGCAAAAAGAAGAATTAAAATGGTTAGAAAGGCAGGAAAGAACAATGTACCGAAACAATCTTACATTTTCCAATGAGTAAAGAAAAAGTTAAAAAGTTCGTTAAATCTATACAAGAGCAAAATAAAATCATCATAGCAGAATGGGACGCAGGCGGGGACGACACCCCCTGCTGGTTCAGTATTACCGATAATAAAGGGCAAAAACAAGAGGAAATCAAGCAGTATGAAAAGTATATAGACATTCTCAGGGATTGCATCATTGATACTTTGGACTTGCCGAATGCTGGAGAGTATTACAATAAAGGCAAGGGAATCATTACTTATAACAACGGAGAAGTAGAAATTCACTACTCCGCCAAAGAGTTTACCAACGAGTATGAGGAAGACATTTTAGAGTTTAATTTAGAAGATAAATTTGGCTTGCTTGATTATCAGCACAAAGCAAACATCGTTTTTTCTTTGAGATATGGGGAAAGTGAGGAGAGTATCTATGACCTTTGGGCTGATAGAGATACTGAAAATCAGGATAATTTCTCTATCCAAGTCCGTATTTTAGAGGGAGATAATATAGCCGTTACCGAGGAGATGCACGCCTATTACAAAGCGCAGTTTGAGCAGATAGGTAAACGCTATGAAGCAGAATTGGGTGGTTATTTTGACGATAAAATACTCTGCGAAGTAGTGATTTCTTACAATGAAAAAGATGAACTTGGCAAAGGGTTTTTAAAAATAGATAAATACTATCAGTGGCAAAGAATACACGAAGATGAAATAGCGGTTTTAATCAGTTAAAATATGGGTTTTTTTACACAAGGAATTGAATTTGAGGATATTGACTCGGTTCTAAAAATTTACAAGAAGCAACAACGAACCTTAGCAGAAGTCTTGTCGTTTTTTAGTCAGGAGGCAAATAGGAATCGGGTAAGTGCTATTTATGAGCAGATTGTTCCCTTAACGGTAAAAGAGGCGATTTCTTTGCCTAATTCCGAACAGAGAGCAGTTGCCCTTAAAAATTTTTCTATTGAGGAGATTGTTGAAAGCCTAAGGGCGGTTTTAGTAGATAAACAAACGGTAAAGAAATCACATATTCGCTGGGACGAGAACTTAAAACCGTATAAGCACGAATTTGAAGATACTTACGAATTGTACAGAATTGAAGCTGAAACTTTGGGGATACAGTCGCGTTGGGCATGGCAGTCCGATTTTGAGGTCTATTTCGTCAAGTGCAACTGCACCTCTACTAACCGTCAGTATTATTTATACGTGCCACAATATATAGGTATGCAGAAAGATGCCATAGAAGCGATTGCGTGGACAATGCGTTTTGGGAATCAACCTTTGACCAAACAGCAATATTTGAACTTAATGTATAGTGAAACTTAGTATAAAACTTAAAATACAAAACTATGAAAATAGAGAAAGTTTACCGACATGGTGATGTGGTCTTGTTCAAAGTACAAGATGACGAACCAATCAATCAAAAAGGCGGGGTCTTTACAAAAGAGCTAATATTAGAACATGGAGAGGTAACGGGACATGCTCATCGCTTGGCTGGCGAGGTAGAGGTAGTCGCTGAAAATGAAGCTAAAAAGGAAATCACCTTCAAAGTATTGGATAAAGCAGTGCTTACACATGAAGAACACGACAGAATAGTATTAGAAAGAGGTATATATCTGAAAACAAGCCAAGTAGAATACAATCCCTTTGATGACATGATTCAGTGGATTAGGGATTAGCTGGGTTATTGATTTTTAAATCCTATAAGATGCTATGAACCTTATAGGATTTAATTTTACACCACCACATTCACAATCTTGTTCTGCACTACGATTACTTTTTTGATAGGTTTACCATCTGTCCACTTTTTGATAGCTTCGGAGGCAAGCACCTCTGTTTCTATCTCTTTGGCGGGCTTGTCCACAGGGAACTCTATCTTGGTGCGAACTTTTCCATTGACAGAAATTGGGTACTCAAAGGCACTTTCTTTCAAATATTCCTCGTTAAATTCGGGGAAAGTGGCTCTTGTAATGCTGGTTACATGCCCCATTTTTGCCCATAATTCCTCTGTAATATGTGGAGCGTAGGGAGATAGAATAATCAACAAAGGTTCTAATACTTTTGCCTTATTGCATTTCAAATCGGTTAGCTCATTCACACAAATCATAAAGGCAGGAACAGAAGTATTAAAAGAATAGCGTTCAATATCTTCTGCTACCTTTTTAATCGTTTTGTGCAAGATTTTCAACTCTTCCTTCGTAGGTTCAGCATCTGAGATATTAAAATTGCCTTTTTCATCAAAAAACAATTTCCACAACTTGCGTAAAAATTTATAAGTGCCATCTATCCCCTTGGTACTCCAAGGTTTAGACTGCTCCAATGGTCCTAAAAACATTTCATAAAGTCGCAAGGTGTCTGCTCCGTATTTTTCCACAATATCATCAGGATTAACTACATTGTAAAGGCGTTTGGACATTTTCTCTACCGCACTTCCGCAGATATATTTGCCATCTTCCAAGATAAATTCTGCCTCTGCTAAGTCAGGTCGCCATTTTTTAAATGCCTCTATATCAAGCACATCATTTTCTACAATATTCACGTCCACGTGCAGTTCCGCTACCTCATATTGGTCTTTCAAACCTTTGGAAACAAACTTGTTAGTTCCATTGATGCGGTAGGCAAGTGCACTTTCGCCTTGAATCATGCCTTGATTGATTAGCTTTTGGAAAGGTTCGTCATGCCCAATAAAGCCCAAATCGTACAGAGCCAAATTCCAAAAACGACTATATAGCAAATGTCCAACAGCGTGTTCCGTTCCACCGATGTACAAATCTACCGCTCCCCAATAGTTTACCGCTTCTTTGCTCACAAACTCCTTTTCGTTTTGTGCATCCATGTAGCGCAAGAAATACCAAGAAGAACCTGCCCAACCCGGCATGGTGGAGAGTTCGTAACTATACTGATTTTGATACTTCCAATCTTTTGCTCTGCCAAGTGGAGGCTCACCCGTTTCCGTAGGTTTGTACTCGTCTATTTCAGGCAAAACCAAAGGCAACTCACTGCTATCCAACAAGTAAGGGATTCCGTCTTTAAAGTAAACAGGTACAGGCTCACCCCAATAACGCTGACGACTAAACACTGCATCGCGTATTCTGTAATTAATCTTGCCCTTGCCTATTCCTTTTTCTTCTGCAAATTTGATAGCAACTTGGATAGCCTCATCACTTTCCAAACCGTTCAAAAAACCTGAATTTATCATTTTGCCCTTTTTCTTTTCTGTAGGGTTTTCCATCGTTTCTGTTCCCTCTATCACGTAGATAATCGGCAAGTTAAAATGTTTGGCAAAGCGAAAATCTCTGTCGTCAGAACTTGGAACAGCCATCACTACGCCTGTTCCGTAGCCTGCTAATACATAGTCAGCTACCCAAAGTTCTACTTTTTCCCCTGAGAAAGGATTAATTACATAACTCCCTGTAAATACACCCGATACAGTTTTTACATCTGCCATTCTTTCTCTTTCTGAGCGATTTTTTGCCTTGCTCACATACTCTTCCACTGCCGCTTTATGCTCAGGAGAAGTCAAAATAGGTATCAATTCATGCTCAGGGGCTATACTCACAAAGGTAACGCCAAAGGTGGTGTCAATGCGGGTGGTGAAGACGGTTAAAGTAATGTCTTTTCCTTCAACTTTAAAATCTAACTCTGCCCCATAGCTTTTTCCTATCCAATTTCTTTGCGACTCCTTTAGCGATTCCGACCAATCTATTTTTTCCAAACCTGCCAATAAGCGTTCTGCATAAGCAGTAATACGCATCATCCACTGCTTCATCTTTTTGCGCTCTACGGGGTAGCCGCCACGTTCCGAAAAGCCATCTTTTACTTCGTCATTTGCCAAAACTGTTCCTAAGGCAGGGCACCAGTTTACGATTGCTTCGGACAAGTAAGTCAGCCGATATTTTAGTAAAATATCGGACTTTTCTTTTTCAGAAAAATTTTGCCATTCCTGAGCAGAAAAGACAGGAGTATCTTCATCACAAGCCGCGTTGATATTGGCATTTCCTTCTTTTTCAAAGGTTTGTATGAGTAAGTCAATATGTTTGGCTTTTCCTAAACCTTCATTAGCAGGGTCAGAATAGTCATACCAAGCATTGAACAATTGGGCAAAAATCCACTGCGTCCACTTATAATAAGCGGGGTCGCAGGTTTGGACTTCCCTGCTCCAATCGTAGTTAAAGCCAATTTTGCGAAGTTGTTTTTTATAAGTATCTATATTTTTGGCAGTTGTGATAGCGGGGTGTTGCCCTGTTTCTATTGCATACTGCTCGGCAGGTAAGCCAAAAGCATCAAAGCCCATAGGGTGCAAAACGTTGAAACCTTTGAGTTTTTTGTAGCGAGCCACAATATCGGAAGCAATATAACCAAGCGGATGCCCTACGTGCAAACCTGCCCCAGAGGGATAAGGAAACATATCTAAGGCGTAAAACTTAGGTTTTGAGGTATCATTTTCTACCTTATAAATTTGATTTTCCTCCCAGTATTTTTGCCACTTGGCTTCTATATCTTTATGATTGTACTCCATTTTTTTTGAGTGATGAATGATAAATTATGAATTATTAATTTTTTAAAAGTGGTTTGAATTAATATTTAATTCCGTTAGGAATGGTATATTGGTAGAAGTTCTAAAATCATTAGGCTAAAATAACTCCTTAGGAGGGGCATATCTCACCCCTACGGGGTTAATTCAAACAGTTTTTAAGTATTACTTTTTGTTGATAATCCATAATTAATAATTTATAATTATAAAAGTTTGCAAAGATACAAAATGAAATAATTTGAAAAAAGTTTTAATGAGTATTGTCTGAAAATTAGCCAATAGCTACAAAGCATGCTTCTAATTCCCTATCTTTGCAAAAAAATTAGTAGATTCAAGATAAAGCATTATGGCAAATCCCAATTTTATAGATTATGTAAAAATCAACTGTCGTTCAGGAGCAGGAGGCGCAGGCTCAAGACATTTCCGTAGAGAAAAATATATTCCTAAAGGAGGTCCTGATGGCGGTGATGGTGGTAGAGGTGGGCATGTGATTTTGAAAGGTAATGCTCAGCTATGGACTCTATTGCACCTTAAATATACCAAACATATTTTTGCGGAAAAAGGAGAAAATGGGCAAGGGGCAAACTGCACAGGAAGGCAAGGCAAAGATGTTTACATAGAAGTTCCTATTGGTACTATTGCCAAAGATGCAGAAACAGGAGAAAAAATGGCAGAAATTACAGAAGACGGGCAGGAAATTATCTTGCTTACAGGTGGGCGAGGAGGCTTAGGCAACACGCACTTCAAAACACCCACAAACCAAGCCCCGCAATATGCACAACCAGGAGAAGAAGGACAAGAAAAATGGATTATAATAGAACTGAAACTCTTAGCAGATGTTGGTTTAGTAGGTTTTCCCAATGCAGGCAAGTCGACCTTGCTTTCTGTGGTGTCTGCAGCTAAACCTGAGATTGCTGATTATCCTTTTACTACTATCGTGCCTAACTTAGGGGTAGTCAGTTATTACGACAATCAGTCCTTTGTCATGGCTGACATACCAGGTATCATTGAGGGAGCCGCAGAAGGCAAGGGCTTAGGCGTAAGGTTTCTAAGGCATATAGAGCGAAATTCCGTCTTGCTTTTTATGATTCCTGCCGACAGTAAAGACATCAGGGCTGATTACGAAATCTTGCTAAATGAATTGAGGAAGTACAATCCAGAACTCTTAGACAAAAAGCGATTATTAGCAATCACAAAGTCCGATTTGCTGGATAGCGAACTACAACAGGAAATGGAAAAAGAACTACCGTCGAACATACCCGCTGTTTTTATTTCTTCTTTGACTCATCGGGGTATCAGTGAATTAAAAGACCTGATTTGGAATAGTTTGAAATGATTGTAAAAGCAGGCATCAAACTTCTGAAAAGTTTGATGCTTCTGCTCGCAACCAATTTAGAAAATCGGTGCTACAAGAGCAGTAAAATTCAACACTATGTCTTACTCACTAACACTATTTTCATTTTATCTGCCTTGGCTACTCCTTTGTAAAACTCAAGCCATTCTTTGTATTTTTCTTTGGGAAAAACATTTTTGTTTAGGCTCACTTGGCGAGTATAAATAATTCTGTTCCCTTCAAAATTGATGCTTGCTTGGTATTCTCCAAAAGCAGATTGTATGTTTACATCTTCGGGCTTGTGTTCTAAATAATAGCCTTCGGGAAGTTCAAACTCTATGGTTTCTTTGTCATAAAAATCATAAGAACTTACTTGTACTTCCTCTTGGCGATTTTCTATCTCTTGGGGGATTTTTTCCCATTTAGAAAGGAGATTGGGCTGTAAGAACAAACGCTTTCCACTTTTTGAAGCCAAAGCATTAATTTTCACTTTCAAATTTTCAGAAACTGTGGGTATCCTACTTTTTTGGCGACTTAGGTCAAAGCCTGTAATTTCAAAATTGGCGATTTTTGTTTTCTCATAAAGCCATGCTTTTTGTCGGTCTTTGGAAAGAGTCGTGTAATAGTCTATGCCATTTTCATCTTGCTTTAGCCCACTGTATTGCGTATGGATTTCTGCGGTGGCATTTCCCTCTAAGTCAAGTTTGACTATGGCTTTTCTTTCTGAGAAATTGTCTTTTTTCTGGTAAGTAGGGGTACGCACCAATTTTCCACCCTCTGGAGTTACCAGCAAGGCATAGCGGTCATCAGTAAAATCTCCCATGTAACCCGCAGCTTGGGATTGGCTGGTACACTCCAACCAGAGCGTGTCTTTTTCCAAAGGTACGCAAAGAATTACGTGGTTAAACTGCCTTGAAGGAAAGTTTGGGTTAAATCTGTATTTTTCTCCTTCTGAACCTGCTCTAATGAGTGTATAATAAGACTCTATGCCTGCTGTTTTAAGCAAGGCTTTCATGTAGTTAGAGAGGGCTTTGCAATCCCCGTAGCCCTTGTTATCGACTTCTGAAGCAGGAAAAGGTTGCCAACCCCCTATTCCTAACTGCACACCTACGTAACGAGTTTTGGACTGCATATATTCGTACAAGGTCTTGATTTTGTCTAATTTATTGGGAATAGAGGCTGTCATTTCTTGGATTTTGGCTTGAGTAGCTGGGAGGAGTTCTTCTCTGCCTTGGTTTAGTAGGTTACTCCACTTTCCTAAATCTTCCCAAGTGTTCATTTCACCTTTGTAGCCCTCCACCTCGAAAATAGAAGGAGCAACCTGTAAAATCTCCATTTTATCGCTACTCATTGGGGCATAAGGTTCTCTTTTGGGTTTCACAGCTACGTTTGCCCAATTCCACTGATAGACTTTTTTACCTGCTCGCTCGCTTATTTCTACTTGGGCAGTCAAATTTTGTCCGTAATAGCGCAATTCAGGAAAGTCTTTGGGCAAACAGACCTCGAGTGTAGCACTTTCTACCGAAATTTTGGGGTCAGGCTGAGTGTACCAAGTGGTATAATGCAACAAATTTCTGTCGTCCAATTCGTATTCAAACTCTACCGTATAGGGATAAGTGCCTTTGGCTAAGGTGGCTACCTTTACTCTATCATCTGAAACAAAGGTAAAGCCATCAAAAGTCGCTACATCTTGAATGTCTGATTTTTTGAGTTTTGCTACCACTTTGCCAAATTGGTCATACACCTTGCCCTCTATGTAGTTGATTTTGGTGAGCTTATCGTAGCCTATTTGTTTCTTAGTATAGCTATCTGCTTCTTCATTAAAGATAGTAATAGCATATATCACTTTTTGGGTAGCCCGCCCAATGTCATGCACATCAACGATTACTTTATCTGTGCGGACTACGGCTTTTGCTCCCTTGATGAGTTCCGCGGGAATCTTGTTTACTTCGTATTTGGGTGGGTCGCCTGCTTGGAGTTGTAAAACTAAAAAGGAGAATGTGAATAATAAAAATAGTTTTTTCATCAGAGTTTAAGGTTTAAATGAATTACTAATGACTAATTATCAATTAGTCATTAGTAATTTATTTTTACTTCTTTTTCAATACAATCTGTTCATTTTGCTTGGCAACTATACCTGCAAAAAAGTTTTTCAAATCCTTGTATTCTTCTGCTTGGAAAAGCGCGCGACTGACGGTGAGTTTGCAATTTACTTGTATCAGATTGGCAGTCTGATTGCTTATCAAATAATCAAACTTTACTGTTTTATCTCCAAATATATTTCGCGTAGATTTGGGCATTTCTTCTACTACGTATCCCTCTGGAATAGTAAAGTTCATAAAATAGCTGTACTCAAAAGGAAAAGCAAAGTCCACAGGAAAATTACGTTCTTCTAACTTAAACGGGTTTTCCTTCCATTTGTACGAGAGCATAGGGTTGAGGTAAATCCTATCCCCGCCAGTTTCGGCAAACTCATCGCCTTGGTAAGTAGCCTTGCCTTTGAGGGGTTTGTCATACTCGCTTAGGTTTTCATAAGTAAATACTACCTTGTTTTCTTTGATGTCTTCTTTCTCCTCTTTTTCTTCTCCTTCGTTTTCAGAGGTTTTTTCCTTTTTCTCTTGCTTGCCTAATTTTTTCCTTGCATCTAATGCGGCATAGCCCGTCAGTGTTTGGTTGATTTCTCCTTTTAGCGTGCCATCAGGCAATAAGTCCAATTTGGTGTAAATCAGTTCTGTAGATTTGTAGCGATTGAGCAGATTAGCCCAGCCAAATTGCCCTCCTTTCATTATCAATAAACCTGTTTCGCTCAGGGCATAAGCAGGGAGCATGTCCACAGGACGCATGGGGTCAGTGGCATCTAAAAGGTGTTCTTCTTCATCAAAAGCTACATAAGCAATATTATAATTGAATTTAGACAAAATAGGATAATTCACATTGATTTTGCCATGATTACGGGTACTGAGCAAAATAGGATAGGCTTCCAAACCTGCCTCTTTGAGCATAGCAACCAACAGTAAATTAATTTCCGCACTGCCTCCTGTCTTTTTTTCCAAGACATCTTTCATTTTGATTTCGGTGTATATACCGTCGTCGTCATTGTATTTGATGTTATTTTTTACATACTCATAAATAGCAGTCATCTTGTCTTTGGCGGCAGTTTTTCCCTCTATTAACTTGGCTACCAAGTCTTTGATTGGAGAACGTTTTTCTATATAACCGCCATATTCTTCCCTTTTAAGTAGATTTTCCACCAACTTTTCCCAACTATCCATCACAGGACGCAGGGGGGCTTGAGGATATTGATAAGAAGCTAACTGAAACTCTATCAAATTGATACAGTCGCGAATAGAAGTAATGAATTTTTCGTTTTTAAAGGCTGGCACATCTTTCATCACCCAGCGATTAGTATTCACACGATAATCCAGTTTGTGGTATTCTGTATTGGTACGTGTTACAACCCCTTCACCTCTATCTTTGAGAGCCAAAGTAATGCTTCCATTTTTCTCTTCTTTTGTATGCTCAGTGAAAGGCATATAGCTTTGGCTATTAGATACATAGTTAAAGTACTCAGGGATTTCAGTAACATATTCGCTGTATTCTGTAGGATAAAAATCTTGGAACTTCCATACAGGCAGATTGAATAAGAAATCAGAAATAACCTCGTATTGATATTCAATCACAGAACCTTCTTTGACGTTGGGCATAACAAATTTTTTGTATTGCCAGTTGTTACTTTCTTTGCTGTCAAAAATGGCATCTTTTTCTAATTTTGTTTTTTCTACTTTTCCGTCTTGGTAGTTGTAGGTAAAACCTTTGAGGTCAGCAACTTTTTCTCTGTTATCTGCACTTGCATAATAAAGTGGAATCTCTATATCAGCCAATTTATAGGCATCTTTTTTCAAGATTTTTACTTTCTTATAATGGACGAATACGATTTGAAAATCAGAAGTTTGGCTGTACTTGAAATAAGTGCGACCATAGTCCGTGAGAATAACTGCACTTGCTTCGGGGTCTTTGGGATAGGAGGTCATCTTTACCTCCTCGTCCTCGACTTTTCCGAACTTGGGAGCGGACTGAGCGAAACTTGTACTGTTAGCAAAGCAAAGTAGTATTCCTAAGCATAGGAAAGATATTAAAAACTTGGTTTTCATTAGTTTAAAATGGTTAAATAGTAAAAAAGCCGCCCTTAAATTAGAGCGAGAAAATATTTAGTAAAAAAAGAACATTTTAATAAATTGATTTCCTGAGAAAGAGAGAGATACTTCATTATCTCGGAAATGAAAGCAAAACTGGTAAGAAAATCTTTTGTGTAATATATACGTAGTTTGTGGACAAAAATATTTAAAATTTTTTAAAAATTAAAAAAAAAATTTGGGCTTTTTTTCATCTTATTTTTTGCAACTTACCCTCTATTGTTCATTAAAATTTACATTAAGTAATTGCAAAGAGTATAACTTCGCTTAAAGATAAAGCTATACTCTTTGCAATCAATTTTTCGTCTAAACTAAAAGAGGGCTATACTTTTATTTTGCCCTACTGCTTACGTGCTTAAATTTTTATAATTTTTATTGCAAGTTCTTCTGCCTTTTTGTTAGGGCTTATTTCAATAGCTTGTTTTTTAGAATCCACTACTTGATTGCTTATTTCTTTCCCTGTAATCACATCTATCCAGCTAACTTTGTATTTCCCTTTGGGTAGCGAGATAAGCAGGCTCATTGCTTGATAGCTTTCGCTATAAATAGCCCACTGGGTAGCTTTGTCAGAAAGGCAGTAGGTATCCGCTCCGTATGCAGCTATGATACTTTGATTATCAGGTCTTAATTTTGCTAAATCAAAACCATAGAGGAAGTTGCGTAATATTTGAAGTTGTTTTCGGAAAGTTGGACTACCATGCCCAGGCGCGAT
>NZ_FONY01000018.1 GCF_900113045.1 Thermoflexibacter ruber | reverse complement strand
ACAAGGAAAAGATTTATGTGATTTGTGATAATGCACGATATTACAAAAATAAGCACTTACAAGAAAAATTGGCAAGTAGCAGGATAAAACAGCTTTTCTTGCCTGCTTACTCGCCTAATCTTAATCTAATTGAAAGATTATGGAAATTTATGCGTAAAAAGGTCATTGATACTTGTTTTTATAGGAAGTTTCAAGATTTCAAGGAAAAGGTCTGTGAGTTTTTTACCCATATTGCCCAATATAAGCAGGAATTAGAAACCTTAATTTCTTGGAATTTTCATATCCCTAAAACCAAAACCAATTTTTATTGAGTATAAAATAAAAGAAATAAATCTTTTATTAGGTTGGTTATTAGCATTATAATTTATCTCAACTTTTATATCCTCTTCAGGAAAAAATACTGGGGTTTTGTTTTCATTAAACATAAACTTCCCTGAGTAGCCATTCAAACTATAAGAAAAAATATCTGGTTCGCTATCTTTCTTACCTAAGCCTACATCTTTGTATGCATTGTATTGATTTTGTACATTATTCACATCTGTTATTACTATGTCTGGAGGCAGTGTATAACCTATATCGTAGTAACCTGTAGAAGCAAACATATTCTGCCCTATTCCTTTTCCCTCATCTGGTTGTCCCTGCACAGTCCTTGTTATTACACCTCCCGCATTCAATGCCCAACCCAGCCCTACCCAAGAGGCAGTTTCTGCCACTCTTATACCTGATGAATGGTAGGAAAGTGAGATAGGCAAACTCAAATCCTTATTTTTTACTTCATAAATGGGAATACTTATGTTAGGCACTCCTGTATGTAAACTCACAGGAATATCTCCATATTTGCCTAAGGAAGCAGCATTGGGGGCTACAGGAAGTATTTTATTAGGGTCTTGTCCATACCCTGCCATGCTTGCCAGCATACAGAACAAGAAAGATATTTTCCTCAGCGCACCTTGCACCTTCAAAAGTGAATCCATAGGATTTAGATAGTTGTTGTACTTATTTTGCATTTTTAGCTGTATTTTGTTAATAAATAGTTCTGAATTTTTCATAAGTTTTGTATTTTTTATGCCAAATGATTGAGGGTCAACTTTTCACGTGTTATCACGTGAAAAGCAAAAAGCTGTTTCCTTAAAACTGTATCCCCAGCCTTACATCTAAGGGACTGGTATAAGGCGACTTGCCTTCTTTGTAAAGAAAATTATAGGATATAATAAGATTGATGCCCATGCCCCGCCCAATATCAAAGTTATAACCTGCTCCAGCCCATGCGCCAGGCACCCAGTGGCGGATTTTGTTCCCATCGGTGGTAGGCAACTGCACATTGATAAGCTCGGCATCGGCTTGGGCAAAGAAACTTTTGTGCAAAAAAAGACGAGTGAAGCCTCGACCCCCATAAATCAGGGTTTGAGCGGTTTGTTTGATATTCAAGCCTTGTGGGTCTATCAAGATGACTTGGGTGCGAAGGTATTGGAATACGCTCCCTCCCCCTATGGAAAACTTATCGGAAAGTTTAAATCCTATCAAAGGGGATACATTGACAAAGACTTGCTTTCCTCCTACAGAAAGCCCAAAATCTCCTCCAAAGTAGAGGTTTTTCCAGTGCAGACTATCCCGCCGCCGCTTACTAAGTAGTGTAAGGTTTTGAAGGGAATCTCCAAAATAAGAGAGCTTACTGAGTTTTTGTGTAGCTTTATTAGCTGTATTATTCAACGAGTTAGCCTTCTGCTGTGCCTTCAGCAGTTTTTGTGCTTTCTTACTAACTCTCTGATTATTAATTATTTGAGAATGGGGGGGGGGGGTAGAAATACTTACCTGTGCTATGGCACTAAGGCAAGAAAGAGAAAACAACATGGCAATAAGAGCCACTCTTGCTAAAAAAGAGGTCATTAGTTTGCTAAGTTTAGTAAATAATAGAAAATAGCCTTATATTCAAGGCAGGGTATATTACTGCGAAAGTCTTATTACGTTTTCCCTAAAAATCAGCTTAGATACTTAAAAAAGAAAAAGCTGATATAGGAGAATGGTATATGAGTGAGATTACTCACTATGAATTTTTTGTTTTGTTATACAATGATAAAAGGTACTTATGTAATTTCCAAATTTTTTCCAAATTTTTTTTACTATTTTAACATACTCCAAAAAAATAATACTCCCACAACGCTACCCAAATCACATTTTTTCTCTATCTTCGCAAATCACTTTTTTTAACATCTATTTACTTTGGAACTTTTTTGTAAGGCATTAGAGGAACTCCCGACGGTGGCGGCGCAAATAGTGGTTTTTGCACAAGAGAAAAAAATATGGCTTTTCAATGGTGAAATGGGCGCAGGGAAAACCACCTTGATTAAGGCTATTTGTGAGCATCTGGAAGTCATAGACAACGTGAGTAGCCCTACTTTTTCCATTGTCAATGAGTATCTTACAAAGAAGAATAGTACCATTTATCACTTTGACTTTTACCGCATCAAAAACGAAAGAGAAGTAAGAGAAATAGGAATCGAGGAGTATTTTGACTCAGGAAACTATTGCTTTTTAGAATGGGCAAGCCTGATTCCTTCGCTTATCCCTGCTTCTTATTTGAATATTGATATAGAACTATTAGCTAATAATCAGAGAGTTATAAAGCTACGCAGACATGAGTAAATTGGCAACAGACGTAAAAAAAATTGTAGAAGAGCATAGCTTGTACTACCCGCAGGAGCAACTCTTAGAAGTTATCAAAGACAAAAAACAATTGGTCATAGGCATTCCCAAAGAGCTTTTTGACGAAAACAGGATTGCCTTGCGTCCTGAGAGCGTAGCCATTCTTACTTCCAGAGGGCATGAGGTCTTTGTAGAGGCAGGAGCAGGTATTTTATCTCACTACGACGACCAAGACTACAGCGAGGCAGGGGCTAAAATCGTCTATTCTCCAGAGGAAGTGTACTCAGCAGAACTCATTTTAAAAGTAGCCCCTCCAAGTTTAGAAGAAATTGGCTACATGAAGCCCAAAACGGCAATTATTTCTGCGATTCATTTGGCAGAGGTAAAGGCAGACTATCTAAAAGCACTGAACAAGAAAAAAATCACCGCCATAGGGTATGAGTTTTTAGAAGATGAGCTGGGAAACTTGCCCTTGATACGTGCCATGAGCGAAATTGCGGGCAATGTAGCCGTATCTATCGCCGCAGAATACCTCACTGCCTCGCATGGAGGCAAAGGAATTATTTTTGGAGGAATTACTGGCGTCCCGCCTACCAAAGTTTTGATTATAGGAGCGGGAACGGTGGCAGAATACGCCGCAAGAACAGCCATAGGCATGGGGGCTGTGGTCAAAGTATTTGATGATAACCTGAACAAACTGAGGCGTTTGAAACACAGCTTAGGAAAAGTAGATTTATTTACCTCTACTTTTGAACGCTCTACCTTAGCACGTGCCTTGAAAACCACCAACGTAGCCATAGGCGCGCTCCGAAGCAATGACGGTCGGTCTATCTGCGTAGTTACAGAGGAAATGGTCAGAGAAATGCGACCTGGGTCGGTCATCATAGATGTAAGCATAGACAATGGAGGGTGTTTTGAAACTTCTGAGCCTACTACCCACCAAAACCCTGTGTATAAAAAATACGGAGTAATTCACTACTGCGTGCCTAACGTAGCTTCCAGAGTCCCCCGCACCGCTACCAAAGCCATTAGCAATATCCTTACACCCATACTCTTGCATACTGCCGAGTTAGGGGGCGTAGATGAAATGATTTTTGCTAACAAAGGCTTTGCCAAAGGTGTGTATAGCTACTCAGGGGAAATCACCAACGAAGCCATTAGCCGCAAGTTTGGCATGAAATACAAAGAGCTTTCGCTCATTATTGCGGCGATGATGTAGGAAAATAACCTAAGATAGTCTTTTTTTCCTCTAAGAAAAATTTGTAGTTTTGCTCAAAGAAAAAAGCCTTTTAATCACGATGAACTACCCTTCCAAATTAGTAGAAGAAGCAGTAAATGAGATTGCCAAATTGCCAAGTATAGGGAAAAAAACAGCATTGAGGTTGGTGTTGCATCTGCTCAAGCAGGAAGAAGCATTTACTAAATCGCTTACCCAAGCACTGACTAAACTTCGTACAGAAACCAATTATTGTACAGATTGCCACAATATTTCAGATACTGCGATTTGCAATATATGCGCTAACAAATTAAGAGACCACTCAGTAGTATGCGTCGTAGAGGATACTCGCGACGTAATCGCAGTAGAAAATACTCATCAGTACAATGGCTTGTATCACGTCTTGGGAGGGGTGATTTCGCCGATAGAGGGCATTAGTCCGAGCGAATTGAATATAGAATCTTTGGTACAGCGCATAAGCCAACACCCAGAGATTAAGGAAGTTATCTTAGCAATTAGTGCCACTATGGAAGGAGATACTACTGCTTTTTATATTACTAAAAAATTACAAACTTTTAATGTAAAAGTTACTACCCTTGCGCGAGGCGTACCCGTAGGCAGCGAGTTGGAATATACTGATGAGGTAACGCTGGGCAGGAGTATCCTGAGCAGAGTGAAATACGAGCAGTAAAGTTTTTTTTGAGAACCATATTTGATAATCAAAACCCAATAAAAGCATGAGAAAAATTACCTTATCGTTCAGTCTATTAGCTACTTTATTCATTTTGTCTGCACAAATACCTCGCCAAGAACAGCCACCTAATACTTTGACAAGCAAGGAAAAAAAAGAAGGTTGGCAACTGCTTTTTGACGGAAAAACGACCAAAGGCTGGCACAATTACGGCAAAAAAAGTATTTCTCCCCTTTGGAAAGTGGAAGATGGTACTTTGCTTATGAGCCAAAAAGGAGCAGAAGACATCGCTACCGACAAAGAATATGAAAATTTTGAATTTCAATTAGAGTGGAAAATCGCCGAAGGCGGTAATAGTGGAATTTATTATTTGGTCAAAGAAGACCCACAAAAATACGTCAAAGGCTGGAACACGGGACCTGAAATGCAGATTTTGGACGATGACAAGCACCCTGACGCTACCAAAGGTAAAGACGGAAACCACAAAGCTGGTTCACTTTACGACCTGATTCCCGCTACTAACAAGCAACTTAGCCCTGTTGGGCAGTGGAATCATGTGCGTATCATTGTAAACAAAGGCAAGGTAGAACATTGGTTAAACGGTTCAAAAGTAGTGGAATATGACCTTAACAGCACTGAATTTGCAGAATTGGTCAAAGGCAGTAAGTTCAGTACGCTCCCCGATTTTGCTAAGTTCCGCAAAGGGCGAATCGTACTCCAAGACCATGGAGATTTGGTTTGGTTCAGGAATATTAAAATCAGAAAGCTGTAAAAATTTACCTTTCTCTGACCTCACTGATTTTGTCTAAGTCAGTAGTGCGAAAATGCTCATAGACTTTCAAGGCAATAGCCAAGACAAGGGCTGTCTCAGCCGCCGCTACGACGATGACAAACAAAGCAAATACCTGCCCCTGTAACAAAGTAGGGTCATATCTGCTAAACGCCACCAAGTTGATATTGGCGGCGTTTAGCATAAGTTCCAAACCTATCAAAACAAAAATGAGATTTTTCTTGGTAATAACCACTACCAAACCAATGCTAAACAAGCAAGCACTCAGCAAAAGAAAATGATGCAGGGGAATCATATTTTAGTTTTTTTGGACAAATTTAAACTACTTTTTCTATAATTTTTCCACTACTTTTTTCTTTCAAAATAATTTTCTTGCGCCCATCAGGCAGTTTTTCCTCTTTGACCAAGTAGTGGTCTGCATCATGTTCTATCAATACCCTTTCTTCTTTGATGTCTGTTCTCCCCCTCCAAATATCCAACTGAATAGGCTCCCATTTTTTTGTCTGGGCAGATTTGTAGCAGGCATCTATGATAGCATTGACGATATAGCCGTCGTAAAAAGTTTCCATAGGGCTGGTGCCATTTTCAAAAGAGGAGAACATATCTGTAAACATGTGGTTGTACCCCAATGTATTGACTTCATCGCCCACAGGAAAAATCCACCCCTTAGAAGCCTCTGACTTCTCCGCCACATACTCACCCAGCCCTACCGCCGTAAACACCTCAAAGCCTGTTCTCAAAAAGTGGTCAATGCGTATTACGCCCTCGCTCCCGCTTACCTCATCTCTCAAATCCATGCCTCCTCTGAAGTTCCAACTTACCTCAAATTGAGCGATTGCTCCATTGGCATATTTCACCAAACCAATCGCATGGTCTTCTGCATCAATAGGCTTTACTTGGGTAGCCGCCCAGCACATCGCTTCTATGGGCATTACTTCCTTGCCTATATAGTTTCGGGCTATTTCTATGCAATGACAGCCCAAATCTATAATAGCCCCCCCGCCAGACACTTTGGAGTTCCAGAACCAGTCGCTATGCGGCCCAGGGTGAGTTTCCCTTGACCTTACCCAGAGGATTTTGCCTAAAGCTCCTGCTTTGACCGTTTCCAAAGACTTCAGCGTCTTAGGAGTATAAACCAAATCCTCTAAATATCCATGAAAAATGCCTGCTTCCTCTACTAAGCGTAGCATTTCTTTCGCTTCTGCGGCGGTTCGTCCTAAGGGCTTAGTACAAAGTACGCCTTTTTTAGCCTTAGCACAGAGCCTTACTGCCTCCAAGTGCAAGTCGTTAGGCAAGCCTATTACTACCAAATCAGTTTCAGGGTCGTTGATAGCGTCCTCCATGCTGGTTGTGCTGCGCGGGATTCCGTAATCTTGGGCTACTTTTCTGCCCCTTTCCTCACTGCGAGAGTAGATAACACATACTTTATCGCGGCTTCTTTGCCCATGAATAGCCATAGTATAGAACACGCCTATCAAGCCTGTTCCAAGCATCGTAATTTTTCTCATTTTCAATTTACTTTTTTAAGTGATTAAAGTTTTATTTGTATAATACCGCTTTTACCTGTTTATAATCACTAAATTAATGGAATAACTTTTTTTATTATGATTTTAGAACACAGATTTTACAGATTTTCACTAATGAGTGATGCAAAAATATGTGTTTTATCATTTCCGAATATCAAAAAAAATGCCCACCTAACTTTCTGTTAAGTGAGCAAATCAGCTATTGCTAAAAATTAATTAGCAACAACCTGTGCCGCCACAGCAGCCACCACCATTAGTAATTTCCATAATTTTAATGTGATTTTAAGTAAAACATTGATTTTGTAAAAGTTAAAAAAATAAAACTGTTGAAAGAAAAAGATTTTTAATCTATCGTTTTAACGCAATATTGCGATTTATAGAAATAAAAAAATTAGCACCCACAACCTTGATAAGCATTGAGCAACAAACCAAAAGTAAGTTTTGCCTCTTGCCAAACCTCCTCATTGATGCAATAGCAAACCTTAGGAGGCTCTATATTGCCTTTGATAATTCCTATGCGTCTGAGTTCTTTTAAGTGCTGCGAAATAGTAGATTGTGAAAGAGGCAGTGCCTCAACCAAATCCCCACAAATGCAAGTCCGATTTTCTGATAAATAAGTCAGAATAGCTACACGCGCAGGATGGGCAAAGGCTTTTGCCAAATCTGCAATCCGATTTTCCTTTTCACTGAATACTTCTGTTTTTGTAACTCCCATTTTGTAAGGTAGTTTTATTATCCAATCTATATAACGCAATATTACGATAATAGTTTCAAAAAAAAGTTTTAATTTGCTAAAACCAAAAATTAATATTTAATTTGAATAAATTTAGGTTCATTAATTGGTTTTACATAAAGTCATCAATGCCTACTTTCTGATAACTAAGTTTTTTGGCATTGTAAAAAATTTTTAATACCTAATCCAATTAAGTTATGAAATTGTATGAAAGTAAATTTCAAAGAATTTATTACGATAAGCAATTCTCTATGATGGAGTTTAAGTGGCTTGTAAGTGCCTCAGAAAGAACAGAGGAGGAGCTCAAAGAAGAAGAAGCTATCCATGTAGAACTGCTTAATCAATATAAACCTCTCTTAGTCATGTCTGATGTCCACAACATTCATTTTGCTGATGCAAAGCATTTGGAAGAGTGGGTAGAGCAGGAGTATGCGAAGATAGCTGAGTATGCGCCGCAGGGGCAGACTGTCAGAATGGCTGTGCAGACACAGGCAGATTTTGCTAAGCAACTCTTCAAAGATGAAGATGAAGAAAAAGAACTTTTAAAGAAGAATCTTCCACAAATTCAATATTTTAGCGAAGAGATACAAGCAGAGTTGTGGCTTTTAGGAGAAGAAAGATAACCAAAGCGTATGATTTCGGAAAACGAAGGAGAAATACTCTTAGAAGTAAATAATCTCACCGTCAAGTTTACCACTGAAAGAGGAGAGCATACAGCTACCGACGGGGTCAGTTTCAAAATCAAAAAAGGCGAAACCATTGGCATAGTAGGCGAGTCTGGCTCAGGTAAGTCCGTTACCGCACTTTCTTTGATGCGGCTTATTCCATCTCCCCCAGGTAAAATTGTTGATGCAGAGGTACTTTTCCAATCCCCATCTATGGGCAAGGTCAATATCATGCAACTGAACAGCGAAGAAATGAGGAGTTTGAGAGGAGGAGAAATTGCGATGATTTTCCAAGAACCTATGACCTCATTGAATCCTGTTTTTACTTGTGGAGAGCAGATTACAGAAGCCATAGTCCTCCACAATGAGGGTGCTTCCTACAAGCAAGCCAAAGAGCGTACTTTGGCTATTTTTGAACGTGTACGCCTGCCTGAGAGTGCTTTTTATGCTTATCCTCACGAACTCTCTGGCGGACAAAAACAAAGAGTAATGATAGCTATGGCTCTTTCTTGTCAGCCCTCCCTGCTTATTGCTGACGAGCCTACTACCGCCCTCGATGTAACAGTACAAAGGGAAATACTCCAAATACTTCAAGAACTTAGGGAAAGTCAGGAAATGTCTATCCTGTTCATTACACATGATTTAGGAGTAATAGCAGAAATGGCAGATAGTGTAATGGTCATGTATAACGGGAAAATTGTTGAGAAGGGGTCTGTATTTGAGATTTTTTCTAACCCTAAACACCCTTATACCAAAGGTTTGCTAGCATGCAGACCTCGCTTGGACATCAAACTCAAAGTACTCCCTGTGGTCAAAGACTTTATGGAAACTGATAGCGAAGGGAACATTATAGAAATGTCTGATACCAAGTTTAAGTCAGTCGGTGAGGCTATCATGTCCAACTTTCAAAGCATGCAAGAAATCAAAATGCGACAGGCACGCCTCGTAGAGCAAAAACCACTTCTGCAAATCAAAGACTTAAAAGTTCACTTCGTAGAAGAGAAAACTTGGTTCGGCAAAATAAGCAAAGTAAAAAAAGCAGTGGACGGTGTTACTTTTGACGTTTATCAAGGAGAAACGCTTGGACTGGTGGGCGAATCAGGTTGTGGAAAAACTACCTTGGGTAGGAGCATATTGCATTTGATAGAACCAACTGCTGGAGAAGTATATTTCCAAGACCAAGATATTTCAAAAATTGCTTCCAAAGACATCAAAAAATTAAGAAAAGACATTCAAATTATCTTCCAAGACCCCTACTCTTCGCTCAATCCCCGCCAAACTATCGGTGAGGCTATTATGGAGCCTATGCGCTTGCATGAAATCTACGCCAACGACAAAGAAAGAAAAGACAGAGTAAATCACCTCCTCGAGACCGTAAACCTAAGTGCAACTTATTTCAACCGCTACCCTCACGAGTTTTCTGGCGGACAGCGCCAACGCATTTGCATAGCTCGTACCTTAGCCATACAGCCTAAGTTTGTGATATGCGATGAGTCAGTTTCTGCCTTAGACGTTTCTGTTCAGGCTCAGGTACTCAACCTTCTGAACAAACTCAAAGAAGAATACAATCTTACTTATATCTTTATTTCTCATGACCTTTCAGTGATTAAATTTATTTCTGACAGAATTTTGGTCATGCAAGACGGAGTAATCGTTGAGAGTGGATTTGCCGAAGATATATATGCCCATCCAAAATCTGAATATACCAAAAAACTACTCAATGCTATTCCTAAGGGAACACCAGAGGACATCAGAAAGGCTATGCTCAAAAGGAAAAAGCAAATGCAAAAACCGATAGCATAGTATAGCGATACTACCGCTTAAAAATGCGTTCAAAAAAGTTAAAATTTACTTGGGAGGTAATCAGATATGCCCAAAAGGGCAGAAAAGCTACTTTGTAACGTACCAAAGTGCCTATACTCGGTGTGGTAAAGGCTAAAAACGAGGCTAAAAAAAAGATATATAAAATACAACTCAGTAGCAATAAGCCGTGTCTTTCTCCTTTGAAAGAAGGAGGTATGGCAAAAAACAGTAAAGCATAGATGCATATATTTTCTACTCCCACCAATATTTTTAGCCAGTTTTTTTCTGACTCCCAAACCAAAGGCTCACATAAACTTGCAAAGAGAGCAGTTGGAATATTTTTGATTAAACTTATAAAACTTCCATCAAAATCGATAAAAAATATCATATTATCTGCGTCAGTAGTTTCTATCATGGTATCATAACTATCTTTGATAGCCACGAGAAAGTAACCCAAAGAAAAATTAGGATTAGAAAGAGATGCCAATAAGATGCCTATAATGAAGCACAAAAAATATAGGCTCATTTGTTTAATGAAAGAGAGTGGATATTTTTTATTTACTTGATAAACAACAAAATAGGAGAATATTATTGGGAGTAAAATGGCAATATAATAGTATTTGATTTTCCAACTTAGCCACAGTAGGCAAGTGCTTCCCAACAGTTTGATAAAAATCTGCAAAGGCTTATTTTCAAAATGAAGTATCTCCAAAACTAAACCAATAGTTAAGCAAATAAATCCACTAATCAGACTTTCTTTGAGCAAGCCTGCACTCCAAAAAACAACAGAAGGCAGCAGAAAAAAAGATAAAAAAAGTGCGATGCGCGTTTGAGGGAAAAGATGCACTAAGACATTGGCTAAATGCCAAAAGCCTACAAAGCTAATCAGAGAAAACCAAAGCGAAGTAAGGAAAAGATTATTTCCTGTGAGTAAATTAAATAAAGCAACGATTTTAGAGAAAAAAATAACCCTACTATTGAGGTCTTTAAATTCTCCAAAATAATATTCGTACAGCTCTCTACCCGTGTGAGGGAAATTCCAAAAATCTAAGGGGTTGTCCAATAGTATTTGTTTGAGCAGTACTCCCTGATGAAAAATATAGAATACATCTCCTTCCTTGTAGTAATATTGGTAAAGAACAGCTACCCCGATACCTGCCAATAGTTTTATCGTTAAACTCAACCAAAAAAAAGGCTTGAACGGACTGCTTAGCTGTCGCCGATATATCCACCCACTTACACCCAATAAGAGAATAATATTTAATAAAATACTGATTAGCAATGGTTTTAAATTTGTGATAAAATAAAATAAAAACTTGTTTGCAAAGATGTACTCAACCTATTCTTTTTTTTCAATATTTTCATTTTTTTCGGCAAAATGTCTATTATTTTGATATATTTGGCATTGAAAAACTCACCCACTACTTTACGATTATGCTTCTCAACGAATTAAAAAAATTGGTATCCAAAGGAGAAGGTCTGCAATTGGAATTTAAGCGTAAAGCAAACTTTCCCGATAAAATTATGAGAGAAGTGGTTGCTTTTGCCAACACAGAAGGAGGTAAGCTAATCATAGGTGTAGATGACGACGGCACGATTGCTGGATTGAAGCATGTCTTAGAGGAGGAGTTTGTTTTAAAAGAAGCTATCAGCAAATACTGCAAACCAGCTATCAGGTATGACATTTCCAAAGTCTTGGTTTCTCCTAACCGCTCTGTTTTAGTATTTCATATCTATCCAAGTGAAAACAAACCTATTTTTTTGATTTATAATTTCAAAACAAACTTGGGCAAAGCCTATGTAAGGGTAAAAGATAAAAGCATTCAAGCAAGCAGAGAAATGCGTCAAATCCTCAAAGCCAAAAACACAAATTCGGATACTTATCTTCAGTATGGTGATAGCGAACACAAGCTCATGCAGTACTTAGGTCAGTATCCTTCTATCAATGTAGAAACATTTAGCAAAATAGCAAATATTAGTATGGAAAATGCCTCCGCAATATTGGTAAAAATGACATTGGCGGGTTTACTAAAAATCGTGCCTAATGATACAGGGGACTACTTTATGCCCAACGAATAAATCCCAGTTGCCTTACCCGCAATGTAGCCAGTAGTCCATGCCGCTTGGAAGTTAAAACCTCCTGTAATTCCATCTATATCAAGCACTTCCCCTGCAAAATGCAAGTTGGCAACTTTTTTACTTTGCATAGTTTTTAGGTCTATGTCATTCAAACTAACTCCGCCACAGGTTACAAACTCTTCTTTGAAAGTAGTTTTTCCTTTGACTTCGTACTCGTCATTAGTAATAACATTGATAAGTTTATTGAACTCCTGCTTGCTCAGCTCTGTCCATTTCTTACTTTTACTGATGCCTATTTTTTCTATTAAAAACTCCCACAATCGGTTAGGCAGGGAAAAGTTGAGCATAAGGCTGGGGTTGCAATTAGAGATTAGCTTTTTGGAAAAATAATGCTCATTTTGGGCAAAGAAATTTCTCAGTTTGCCCTCAGTAACTTTTCCTAACCAATTAATACCGACCTTAAACTGATAATCTAAGTTGGATAGCTCTCTCGCCCCCCAAGCAGATAGCCTCAGAATAGCGGGACCACTCAGCCCCCAATGCGTAACAAGTACTGCTCCTTCTTCTTCTAACTTTGTTCCTTGTATTTTGACCTTAGCATCAGCTACGCTTGTTCCCATGAGTTGGACAATAGGACTATTAGGGATATTGAAAGTAAATAAAGAGGGAACGGGGCTAACGATTTCATGTCCTAATTCCTTGAGCCATGCCAATCCACTTTCTTTGGGGCTTCCACCCGTAGTAACAATCACTTTACTACAAAGGATAGAAGGCTGATTTTTTATGATTAATTCAAAATTTTCATCATTTAATACATTGATTTTCAATACCTCATGTTTTAAGTAGATTTCTACACCAACTTTTTTGCTTTCTTTTAGCAAACAGTCTATTACTGTTTGGGAGTTGTCAGTCATAGGAAAAATTCGTCCATCTTCTTCTGTTTTGAGTTTTACTCCTCTACTTTCAAACCACTGAATAGTATCTGTGGTCATAAACTGATGCAACAATAGCTTCATTTGGCGTTCTCCTCTGGGGTAGTGCTTACTCATTTCACTGATACTAAAGCAGCTATGAGTTACATTGCACCGCCCTCCACCAGAAACTCGCACCTTAGCAAGTAGTTGATTAGTTTTCTCTAAAAGAAGAACTTGGGCTTTAGGATTAACTTGAGCGGCATGTATAGCAGAAAAAAAGCCTGCCGCTCCTCCTCCAATCACTACAATTTTCAAAATATTATACTTTTTCTCTTTCTACAAAATACATATCTACTTCTCCCTTGTTCTTAGCTTCAATTTTGCCACGATACGTACACTCGAAATGGTGTTTTACCCAAGTATAGGTAATTCCTGAGATATTTACTTTACCCACCTCACCGCTTGATTCCATTCGGCTTGCTAAGTTTACAGTATCCCCCCAAACATCGTAAGCGAACTTATTTTTTCCAATTACACCCGCTACCAAAGGACCCGTATTGATACCTACCCGCAAGCCAAAAGTCGGCAACCCTTTTCTTTCCTGCTCTCTATTCCATTCATTCATAAAGTTTTGCATTTCCAAACCCGCTCTTACTGCATCTATGGGATTAGTTGTGTTCTCGATGGGAATACCCCCTGCACACATGTAGCCATCTCCTATAGTTTTGATTTTTTCCAAATTGTGTCTTTCTGCGATTTCATCAAATTTTTGAAAAAAGAAGTTGAGCTTATCTACAATCTGTTCGGGAGATAGTTTTTCTGAAATGGTAGTAAAACCTTTGAAATCAGTAAATAACACTGTAGCCATATTGTAAGAGCGGGGGCGTGCTAAGCCTTTTTCTTTGAGTTCGTCAGCAATTTCGTGTGGCAAAATGTTGAGCAGCAATTCTTCTGATTTTTTCCTCTCTGTTTCTATGAGTTTTTTTTGTGCTTCTATTTCTGCTTTTTGCTTAGCTAACTTGCGGTTAGCAATCTGCCTACCAATCAAAGCAACGACTGCAATCGCTATAACTACCAAACTCAAAATAATCCCTATGACTAATTGTTGATTTTTAGAGGCTTGCAACTGCACTAACTCCTCTTGTTGGGCAATAATTTGCTTTTGCATTTGAGCCAGAGAGTCTTGCTTTCTGAGTTGATTTTGTTGCATTTCGCTTTCCTCTTTTTTCAAAGCCAATTCGGTAGAGGTTGCTTCAAGAGAATCTTGTTGTTTATTGACAATTCTTTGTAATTCCAAAGTAGCTTTTGCCATGACGTTGGCAAACTCATCTTTGAGGATTTTTTCATCAAAATCCGTTTCCTCATTGTGCTTGCTTTGGTTTACAGCGTACATATTGATTCCACTTAGTACATCTATATATTTTTGCAATTCTTGGGAATTATTCAACTTGCTCAGGGAAATAATCAGGGCTTTGCAATGGTTAAGTTTTTCAAACTCATTGAGATTAAAAATAGTCGCACTGTCTATGAGTGCTTTACTGTACTGACTTGCAGTTTCATATTTCTTCTGTTCAAAGGCACTTTTTGCGATTTTCTTTTTTACCAAAGCGATACCTTCCATGCTATTGGTTTCTCTGTAAAGTTTCTCTGCGGTAGTGTAATCATTGATTTTTTTCCTGTAAGCAGTAGTAGGAGAGAAAAAGTCGCCTTCTATTTCATAAGCATACGCCAGTAGTTTATTATCATTCGCCTTAGACGCATAAGTAATGGCATTTTTGTAATACTTTTCTGCTATGCTTGCTTTATTCAGGTTTGTATATATCTCCCCGTTTTGTTTAGCAAGTCTCACTGCCTCACGAAAATTGTTGGCTTTGAGTGCTTTAACTAAATCAGCATCTATTTTTTGTGCCTTATTTAATAGCTGTTTTCTATCTGCCTGTCCTTGGACAGAATAGATAAACAAGAGAAAAATCAAGAAGAAAGAGGATAAAAATGGAAAAGGTTTCATCAGTTCAAAAGTTTTATAAAATTACCTCAAATGCTCAAGTAAATAAAGTTATTTTTGGTAGCTTACTCTATAAATTACATTGGCATGGTCATCGGAAATCAACATAGAGCCATCTTTTAGTTGTTGGACATCTACGGGTCTGCCCCAGTTGTCCTGTCCCTCGAGCCAGCCCTCAGCAAAGGTGCTATACTCTACGACTTTGTTGTTCTCCACTTTGGCAAAGGCAACTTTGTAACCTACTTTAGAGGAACGATTCCATGAGCCATGCAAGGCTATAAATATGCTATTTTTATATTTTTCAGGAAATTGAGAACCTGTATAAAATCTCATTCCCAAAGCCGCAACGTGCGCTCCTAATTTCTGCATAGGTTTTTCAAACTCATCGCAAGAACGCTTGTTGCCAAACTCGGGGTCAGGCACATCGCCTTGGTGACAATAAGGGTAGCCAAAATGCAAGCCTGCTTTGTAAGCCCGCCCAAGTTCATCAGAGGGAAGGTCATCTCCAAGCATATCCCTGCCGTTGTCAGTAAACCACAATTCCTTAGTATCAGGGTGAAAATCAAAACCTACACTATTGCGAACCCCGCTTGCAAATACCTCCAAATTTGAGCCGTCAGGATTCATGCGGGCAATAGATGCGTAAATAGGGTTGTCCTTTTCACAAATATTGCAGGGTGCCCCGACGGGAACGTACAGTTTGTCATCAGGTCCGAAAGCAATAAATTTCCACCCATGATGCCTGTCAGACGGAAGTTTGTCATTAACTATCACAGGCTTAGGAGGGTTGTTTAGATTTTGTTCTATGTTGTCAAATCGCAAGATGCGGTTTACTTCTGCCACATAAAGGCTTCCATTTCTAAAAGCTACTCCACAGGGCATCGTTAAGTCAGAAGCAATGATTTTGACTTCATCTGCCTTGAAATCACCATTTTTGTCTATAACGGCATAAACTTTATCCCCTCTACGATTGCCCACAAACAGTGTCCCATTAGGGCTAAGAGCCATAGAACGCGCATTATCTACTTCTGCATAGACTTCTATTTTGAAGCCCTCGGGGAGTTTGATTTTATGCAAGGGGAACTTTTTACCTGACTGATTTTCTGATTGGTTGGAAGAGGAGTTGTTTTTGCTACTTCCACAGGCTAACACAATAAATAGCGCAAAAACTTTCAGTAAGATTTGCATAGAGAAAATAAATATTAATAGTAACTATTGAAAATGACGTATTTAGGATAGAATTTTTGCTTGGGACTCACGTCCTCATTGGCTTTTATAGCACAGCCACAAATTTAATAGAAATGGTTGGATTAAAGCCTGTATTCTTATGATAATTTACTGCTTTTTATTTTTGATTACTTACTTTTTGCCACCCTTTGCATACTTTTAGGTACTTTCGCAAGAACTCTATTGGATTTTCTTTGAGTGCAATAAAACTTTCGCATACTTTTTTATAATTTTGTTGCTAAGCGTACAAAGCATGATAATTGCGATGAACAATGATAAAAAATTGTGGGAATCGTATGTATCAGCAAACTCCTGAGAGTTATCATCTTTTATTTAAGTTTACACTGCCGAGTAATTACAAAAAATCAAGATTAAACCAAATTGGCTTATAGATATGAAATCACTGTATTTATCCCTTTGTTCTGTGCTTTTAGGGCTGTCCATCTTGTCATCAGCAAGCATGGCACAGGAAATTACACAGATTGGCTATACGCAAATAGGCAAGGCTTCATATTACTCTGACGACCGCAACGGGGCTATTACGCAGAGTGGAGAAAAGTACGACCCCAACGTATTGGAAGCCGCTCATGCGCGTATTGCCTTCAATAGTTTGGTGAAAATCACTAATTTAGAAAATGGAAAGCAAACGATTGTGCGTATCAACGACCGACCCCTCATAGGCAAGGACAGAATCATAGACATGACCAGAGCCGCCGCCGATGCCTTAGGAATGACAGATAAAAAAACAGTGATAGAGGTAAAAATAGAACTTATCCAATTAGGTGTACCCCGAAATAATGCCAAAGAGATTGTGGCTGATGCCTACCGAAGAGTAGCGACCAAACCTATAGAAGATGCAGAGGAAATTACCAAAGAAGAAGAAATCTCCGCAAAATATGAGGGTGGAGCAAAAAACAAAACTTCAGAAAGTGAAAATAAAAACACCTCTACGGTTGCTAATAACAAGAATGAAAAAAATAAGGTAGCTGACAGCAAGAAAAAGACAGTAGAAAATCCCAAAGGCGTACTCTCTGGTACAAGTAACCCCAATACTAAAAGTAGAAATAAAGACAAGGTCAATTTTGAACCAGTAAATACCTATACTTCTGAGGGAGATAAGGTCAAACTCGATGGCTTTGGTGTGCAAGTAGCCTCTTATGATGATATTAACAAGGCTCTCAAAGAAGTCCCTAACATAGAAAAGCTAAAAATGGGACAGGTCTATATCCAAGCAGGTTGGGCAAATGGGAAAAAAATGTACAGAATATTAGTAGGTAACTTTAAAACCAAAGAAATAGCCCAAAAAACCTCAGACAAAATCAATAAATACAATTATAAATCGTTTCCAAAAAAACATTTTGATTAAATTTATATTTAAAATTGTGAAATTTATATAAGCTTTTTGGTTTTATATACTTGATTATAAAGTACTTAACTAAATTTTTTTACAACTCAACTTTTTAATGTTGAAAATAGGGCTACCATTCAAAGAAAATTTTAAACTTTATTAACTTATCAAATTGTATGCACACACAGACATTATTACATCAAGTATTACAAATGCCTCATATATACTTGTTTATGAGAGAATTGGAAGAATCCTTAGCTAAAGAGCAAGAGGCACGAGCCAAATACTATGAGCTAATGGACGCACACAAAAGAGTAGAATTCATCAATGGAGAAATAACCACTCCTTTTTTTGACTCGGAAAAGCACAACCTCGTCATTCAACAACTTGGCAAACTCTTACAAAATTTTTTGGACAAGCACCCAGTCGGTACGCTCTTTGTTTCTAATGCTCATGTATTTTTAACTCGTAATACTTACATTCCTGATATATGCTTTTTTAGTGCAGAAAAAGCTAAACACTTTACCCCTAAGCAAGAGAAGTTTCCTGCTCCAGATTTAGTCATAGAGGTACTTTCTCGTTTCTCAGAACGCATCGATAAGATGATAAAATTTGCTGATTATGAGGCACATCGTATCTCAGAGTACTGGATTGTAGATGCAGATAGAGGCTTTGTAGAGCAGTATCATTTTGAGAAATATGAGTACGAAATGATTTTAAAAACTAATCATGGCTTGCTAAAAAGTTTTGCTATCAATGGTTTTGAAGTCCCAATAGAAGCAATTTTTGATAGCGAATTGAATAAGAAGACTTTGGAAAAAAATTAAAAAAAAATTAATAAAATTTTAAACAAATAAGCCTAACTATCACTTTACTTAGCATAAATTTGTAAAAGACGCTAAAAATAAGTTTGCTCTAATCAATAAAGATATTATATAAATACTTAATTATGAGTGCAGTAGCAGAAATTTCAGAAATGCTCGAGGAGCCACTATTAAAAGAAAATAAAAATCGTTTTGTGCTTTTGCCTATTCACTATCCTGACATTTGGCAAATGTACAAAAAAGCAGAAGCAAGTTTTTGGACAGCAGAAGAGATAGACCTCTCTCAAGACCTCAAAGACTGGGAAAATATGACCAAAGATGAGCAACATTTTATCAAGCACGTCTTGGCGTTCTTTGCTGCAAGTGATGGCATCGTCAATGAGAACTTAGCTATTAATTTTACTAACGAAGTGCAGTTCCCAGAGGCAAGGTGTTTTTATGGATTCCAAATCATGATGGAGAACATTCACTCGGAAACATATTCTCTTTTGATAGATACCTATATCAAAGACAGTGCAGAGAAAAACTATCTTTTTAACGCCATAGAAACTGTACCTTGCGTAACTAAAAAAGCGGAGTGGGCTTTGCGTTGGATAAGCAAAGGGAGTTTTGCTGAGCGTTTGGTTGCCTTTGCCGCCGTAGAGGGCATTTTCTTTTCAGGAAGTTTCTGCTCTATTTTCTGGTTGAAAAAGAGAGGATTGATGCCCGGATTGAGCTTTTCTAATGAGTTGATTTCCAGAGATGAAGGCTTGCACTGCGATTTTGCCTGCCTGCTCTACACCAAGTACCTGGTCAATAGATTGCCAGAGGAACAGGTACTTTCTATCATCACCGATGCAGTTGCCATAGAGCAAGAGTTTATCTCCGATGCACTGCCGGTAAGCCTGATAGGTATGAATGCCGACTTAATGAAGCAATATATTGAATTTGTGGCAGATAGACTTTTAGTAGAATTAGGCTGTTCCAAATACTATCATGCTACCAATCCTTTTGATTTTATGGAGATGATTTCGCTCCAGGGCAAAACCAATTTCTTTGAAAAAAGGGTAGCCGAGTATCAAAAAGCAGGAGTAATGAGTGATAAATCAGAGCATAAGTTTAGTTTGGACGAGGATTTTTAGCGATAGATTTTTATGCTATAAATCTATTTTTCAAAAAAATTTTAGTGGTGGTTTCTTCATATAGAAATCACCACTTTTTTCATGTAAAGCAAAAAGTTCTAAAAACCCACACAGATAAACCATGAATTAGCTATTTTGCACGCCAAATTTTATTGATAAAACATCAAAACTAATGAAATTAGACATTTTAGTTATTGCAGCACACCCCGATGATGCCGAACTCTCCTGTGCAGGGACTATCTTTTCTGAGATTGCTCAAGGCAAAAAAGTAGGCATTGTCGACCTTACCCAAGGCGAACTCGGCACACGAGGCTCAGCAGAAATTCGCAAACAAGAGGCAGAAGAAGCAAGCCGCATTATGAACTTGACTATTAGAGAAAATTTGCAACTGCGAGATGGTTTTTTTGCTAATGACGAACAGCATCAGTTAGAAGTCATCAAAGCCATTCGCAAGTACCAGCCAGACATAGTACTGACCAACGCTATCAAAGACCGCCACCCTGACCACGCCAAAGCCGCCAGTTTAGTAGAAACCTCTTGCTTTCTTTCTGGCTTAAAACGCATAGAAACTATGCTAAACGGGCAGGTGCAAGCAGCTTGGCGACCTAAAAATGTGTTTCACTTTATTCAAAGTGACTATGTAGAGCCTGATTTTATTGTAGATATATCTGCATTTTGGGAAAACAAACTACAAGCTATACGTGCCTATAAAACCCAATTTCATACCACTCCACAAAGTAGTCAAGGCGAGCAAACTTTTATTTCTACTCCCGAATTCATGCACTTTTTAGAGGGCAGAGCCAGAGAGTTTGGGCAAGCTATTCGCGTCAAGTACGGAGAGGGCTTTACATCAAGTAAAAAAATTGGGGTTAAAACATTATTTGATGTCTTATAAATCAACCGTTTGAGGTTCGCTTACATACTCTTCCAAGTAAGCAAAATTAGGCATCAACTTCCCATTCTCGGCAATGGTAGCTCTTTGGATTACTTTTTCTTTATCTCCGCATAGCAGATGAGGGAAAATATTTTCTATCAACACTCCACCAAAATACTCAGACGCATCTCTGGGCAGCTCGGTCGGTAGGTTATCTACTGCCATAACGTTGATATGAGAAAAGTCTGAGAATGAGGCACATACTGTTTCGCTTTCCTTATTATAGTCATACACAGGGTCTAAAATATTGGCACTTTGCTGCGTGCAAGGGATAGAGCCGTCTATATCGCAAGTAATGTCAGCCACCATGCTTATTCGGAAATTGGGCTGACGCATCTCTTGCTTAGTGAAAAGCAAAGGAGCGTTGGGATTCCAATAAGCACAAGCAATCAGCAAATCTGTTATAGCATAAAACCGTGAAAATGTACTAACAAATCGCTCTGGGTGCTGGTAAAACTCCTCTTGAATAAATGTTTTACCTTCTTTGTGCGTATGATAGTCTGCTGAACGCAACTGTACATAGACTGCCTCCTGAAAATCGCCGTTTTGCAAATATTCCTGCACGCTTACTCGCTTAACTTTTGCCTTTTCTAACAATTCCACTGCTCCTGTGGCTACCCTACCGCCACCCGTCAGTGCAATTTTGATAGGAGGAAGTTTTACTTTTTCCAATTCTTTCAACATCTCTGCCTTATCAAAACACTGAAAAGCTCGCTTAAGCTCAAAAAGTCCATAGCGTTTTCCGCACATCAATAGAGCATTGTACGCTCCTACCCATCCAGCATACCACCCAAAGGCAATCAGTCTTTCTCCTTTCGCATTGGTCAGCGTTTCGTAGTCCACTAACTTAATATTTTTTTTTAAAATACTTTGAAGTAATTTGCGATTATGAGCTTGTTTCTTAATAGTGTGAGAAAAGAAAAGATACGTTTTGTTAGGAATAAGCATATTTATAGGTACTTCTTTGATGCCAAGTAGGATATCACACTCGCTTAGGTCTTCTCTTATTTCTATGCCCACCGATTCATACTCCTCGTCTTTGAAACAGCGAACAGGACTCGGCTGAACTGAGATTTTTGTATGGGGAAATTTTTGCATCACTGACTGACATTGAACTGGCGAAAGAGGGGTACGTTTGTCTGTGGGAATCTTGCCTTCCCTGATAATTCCAATATGTAACATGAATGTAAAATGATTAAAGCTAAAAATTAATGATTTGATTATTAAGTTTTTGCTAAAAATATTTGCTCAAACTAAATAAGCAATGCAAATTTCATCAAATTTTTGTGCAAATGAATAAGACAGGTAGTAAATAAATTGTTATTAAAATGCTCCTTTGCTCATTAGTTTTGTTTACTTTTTGCTTATCCTAGTGTGCTAATCTCTCTCTATTTTATTATTTTACCCTAACTTCTTGATAATCATGGGATTAATGGAAGTATTTTTCTTAATAATAATATTTATCCTCAAAGTAGCGATGTGGGGTGGTCTTGTCATTGCTTGCTTTTATGTGTATGACAAGTACATCAGAAAACACGTACTAAATAGTGCTGAGGACAAAGAGAAGAAAAAATTAGATGTTTAGCCAATAAGAAAGCTTCAGCACTAAAGCTCTGCTTTTGACTTTAAACTCAGGAGAATAATTATCCGAATAGACAATAAAAAGGTCAGAAACAGGCTTAAATCTCCATTGGAAACGTGCATTGATATTGACATTCTCGGTCTGCTCGTTGTACTGCAAAAAGGTAGTCAGAAATATGCTTTTGGTAAAAGATAGGTCTAAGCGAGGGCTGATAAGCCAAAATTTGGCACTATTGTAAGGCTCGGGTAAGCGAATATCATTATACTCCGCCCCTATCCTAAACGCTCCGTAGGGTTGGAAACGGTAGCTCACAAAAGGAGAAAGGCTTTTGTTTGTTCCATTAAAGTACCCGCCTGTCCATCCTTCAAAGCCATAAGTAAAGCGTTTACGCGTATCAGAGGTATAGCCTGCAAACATGCCTTGTATCTGGTATTGGCTACTTACGGGCAGTTCCAAACCACCAGAGTTGGTAGGGTCAAAAGAGAAAAATAGGCGAGTGTACATATTGTAGTAGCCTACAAATATATTGACTGTATTCAAAAAATTAAAAAAGTAGTAAATATCTATATTGCGATCATTGAGCTGATAGTTCAAATCAGTGTAAATATCTGGTTCTGAACCTATCCCATGACTGACCAAAGTCTTAGATTTTTCTGTGTAAAAAGTAACTTCTATGGAGGGTTTGAACCTCCAATGTGCATTTCTTCTAACAAAACCAATATCGTTGATGTCAAAATTTGCCCCTACGTATTCGTGATTCCAAGAAAGTGTTATATTTCGAGATTGATACTGAATCAAAGAACCGTGAGCGTGGCTATCTCCTAAGTTTTTGGGAGTAAGTGTCTTATGAAAAAAGAGTTTTCCACTCCATTTATTGTCCACACTTTGCAAGTTATAATCTAAGCCAAACAAGCGCGTGTATCTTTGCTCAGAATCGTCTTGGAAGCGATGACGATTGATGAAAATACCTGCTATATTGGAGCGAGAAAATACTCTACGTTGGAAGGTAGCCACAGTAAAATTTTGGGCTTTAATACCTGCCACATCATCTTTAGCCGTTTGCATATTGAGTAGCCCTACTCGCCAGTTTTTGTCCAATTTACCGCTTAATCTTGCACCGTAAAGGATGGGGTTTTGTACGATGAGTTTGGTCAAGGTATCTCGCCCAATGCCAATCCTACGAGAAAAAAATGGACGCACCGACTCAAAGCCAAATTCGCCAAAAAGGTCATTATTTTCCAAAAAAAATTGCCTTCGTTCAGGGAAAAATATTTCAAAACGCTCTAAATTAGTTACTTGCTGGTCGACTTCCACTTGTGAGAAATCAGGGTTGACGGTCAAATCCAAGTTCAGCGAAGGAGTAACTGCAATTTTGGTATCAAATCCTGCATTGACCTTACTGATGGTAGCTTGATGCTCTGTATGATTTTTGGACAGATTTCCTGCCAAATACGGAATCACAGAAAGATTCGCTCCTGGGTGTGGCAGCAGGTTCTCAAAGTTGATTTCTCCTGTAAAAGCCAAAGAAGAAACCCAGTAGGCAATAGGTACAGGTACCCAAGAGGAGCGTTCATTGTTTTTCAAATCATTGCGAGCAAAATTCATTTTCCAACTTTTTGTGCCATTTTTGTAACGCAAAGTTTTAAAAGGAATAGCTATCTCAGCTATCCACTTATCTTTGTAGCGTCTAACAAATAAGTCCCACTTATTGTCCCATTCGGAAGCCACGTTCTCGCCATTAAAAAGTAGCCCTTCTCTTTGTATGCCCATAGGATTGAACGTAAAAGCAAAACCATTGATACCATCACCAAAAGGGTCTAAGTAAATGCTAATATTGTCATTAGCGTCCCAATCAAAATCTCTACGCAAGGAACTGATAGTAAATGGCTTAGTATGGTTATCTTGGCAAACTACAGCTATCAAAAAGAAATGTGAATTATAGGCTAACCTCACCTCTGTTTGCAAAGTGGCAAAAGTGGTGTCATTAGGGTAGTTCAAGAAAAAATCTTTAGCAACTTCTGCTTTCTGCCACGTTAGTTCTGAAAGGATACCATCTAACTGTATATGCTCTTCTGTTTGATGTACCAATAAACTGTATTCTTTCTGGCTTTTCAAAGAATTTTGAGCCAGCAGAGAATTGGGACATACTAAAAGAAAGATAACACTAAAAATGCAACACAGCCTTTCTATTTTTTTTAAAGAGAAAAATAACCACATTAGGCGGTAAAAAATTTTGGGTAAAAAATTAAAAAAGGCTGATACAGTTTTAAATAAAGCAGACCTACAAGGCATAGAAAACCCTATAGGTCTGAGTATAATGTTTGGATTTTCTACGATTTAACCTCCGAAGTCGTCAAATGCTACATTTTCTGGAGGTACGCCAAAGTCGTCGCACATTTTCACTACTGCGGCATTCATCATTGGAGGTCCACAGAAATAAAACTCGATTTCTTCTGGTTCAGGGTGCTTAGACAGATAGTTGTCTATCAATACTTGATGAATGAAGCCTTTGAAACCTTCGCCTTCTTCATCATTGATGTCTTTCTTCACCTTCCAGTTATCCTCTGGCAGTGGCTCAGACAAAGCGATATAGTATTTGAAATTGGGAAACTCTTTCTCAATTTTTCTGAAATGCTCTGTATAGAACAACTCTCTGCGAGAACGCCCTCCGTACCAATAACTTACTTTCCTGTCTGTAGTCTTTAATGTATGGAACAGGTGGAAAATATGAGAACGCAGAGGTGCCATACCTGCCCCGCCCCCTACATAAATCATCTCTCGTTTTGTATTTTTGATAAAGAACTCTCCATAAGGTCCTGAAATAGTTACCTTGTCGCCCGGCTTGCGAGAGAATACATAAGAAGAACAAATACCCGGATTCACAGGCATCCATCTATTGTTAGCTTTGTCCCAAGGCGGTGTAGCAATACGAATATTCAACATGATGATATTTCCTTCCGCAGGGTGGTTTGCCATCGAGTAAGCACGGAAAATAGGCTCATCATTCTTCATTTTCAAGTCCCATAACTTAAATTTATCCCACTCTGTTTTGAACTTATCTTTGCCAGCAGGGTCTTCTGGGTGTGGAGAAATATCTATAGTTTTGAAATCTACCTCGCAAGGGGGTACGTCTATCTGAATATACCCTCCTGATTGAAAATGTAAGATTTCTCCTTCAGGTAGCTTTACCACAAACTCTTTAATAAAGGAAGCAACATTATAATTAGAAACTACCTCACATTCCCATTTCTTGATACCAAAAATCTCCTCGGGAATATGAATTTTCATGTCTTGCTTTACTTTCACTTGGCAACCCAGACGCACTTTTTCTTTTTGCTCTGTACGACTTAGGTGTCCTACTTCCGTAGGAAGTACATCGCCACCTCCTTCAAGGACTTGGCATTTGCACATCGCACAAGTCCCGCCACCACCGCAAGCAGAAGGCAAAAACAGTTTCTGGCTGGAGAGTGTAGAAAGCAAAGTTCCCCCTGCGGGTACTATGAGTGGGTTTGCCTCATCGCCATTAATGACAATTTTTACATTGCCTGACTGCACCAGTTTTGCCTGAGCAAAAAGAAGCAACAGCACCAACAAGGCAATGATTACTGTAAAAGCAACAATAGAAGATATAATAACTGTGAGTTCCATTATAAAACTTTTTAATTTTAATATAGGCTTATTTCAAACAAGTTCACAAATATAAGGCTTACTCGCTATTCTCAAAAATAGCTTTTCAATTTTTTTGACCTGCAATTTTAACGCTTTGTTAGCAATAATGTTAGTAAAACCGTAAAATTATTTGAAAAATGAGGAAAAATTAAAAGTCTAATGAATTGTTTGCATAGACAAACCTGCGTTAAAAATTTTAAAATTCTCCCTCAAAGAGAAAAGTTTAAATAGCTTTGAACCGTGATTCAGTGCTTAAAAGTATATTTACGAATGAATAGAAGCTCCCAATTTTTTATAGATAGTTGTTTTGTATCTCTTTTTTTGTTTTTTACTATGAGCTTTCAGTTGGTTTTTGCTCAAATAGATACCTTGAAAAAACAAAGTAAAACTGATGAAACTCTTGGTGTAAGAGAGATAAACTTAGATAGTTTGAAAAAGGAGGCAAAGAAGAAGAAAAATATTTTTTGGTTGTTTAAAGCAAAAAATCGCATCTTAAAAGATTCAACTTTGAACGTATGGAAAGATTCTTTGGAGCGGAATAAGAAGTTCAAAGCAGATTCTTTGGCACTGATAGCCAGAATGATGCTGGATACGCTTTACGGATATGGAGAGGGGAAAATGTCGCTCCCTACGCGTGCCGCCCTACTTTCTGCGGCTCTACCGGGTTTAGGTCAATACTTCAATAGAAGCCTTTGGTATTTGAAAATCCCTGTGATTTATGGCTTGTTTGGCTTTACTATCTATCAGACGAGCATTTATCACAAACAGCATATCTTGCTCAGAGATGCTCTTTTGTATAGAGAAGACGAAAACCCGCTCACTGTACCAGACCCTGTCTATGCTACTTTTGACAACCAAGGACTAAGAACACGCAGAGATGCTTTTCGCAGAGAGCGTGATTTCAATGTTATTCTGACTTTTGCAGTGTATATGCTCAATATCGCTGAGGCGGCTGCAACAGCTCACCTCAAATCATTCGACATTTCAGATGACCTTTCCCTGAAGATACAGCCTAAGACTATGCTATTGCCTGAGAATCAGATTTTTACTGGAGTGTCTTTCAACTTTCAGCTTCATAGGCAACAAAGCAAAAGATAGATTTATCGATAGGCGTGCAAATCTTTTAGTAGCCTTTTTCCTTTATCTTTTGTGCAAAGTCCTGCCCTACTTTTCTGCCCCATTCCTGCCCTACTTGCATAGATTCTTGAACGATGAGAGGAGTATTTTGGGCAAACTTTTTTCCGGTAGGTGTTTGGTAAAATTTGATTAGTTCGCGCAAGTCTTCTAAGTTCATATACTTGTGATAGACAGGAGCTAACATCTCCGTCAAATTGTCTAAAGAGGTTTTCAAAAACTCCTTTTCCAACTCCTCCCATACCTCTGCTTTTACATTAGAATACTGCTGTTTGTACATATTTATCATCTGCTTGATGGCAGACTGATAGGATTCTTCTGAGCCTGATACTTCAAACATTTTCTTGAGTGTTTGAGTATATTCCTTATCTACTTGCCCAAAGGTAGCTGTGGCGATAGTCAGCAATAAAGCGAGTACTAAAAATTTTTTGTTCATCATTTTTAAATTTTATTTTAAAGTGTTATTAGGTAGTTTTTTTTGAAAAACCTATGAAGTCTTTAAAGATGCCAATGCGTGATTTTCAACTTTTAACTCCATAGGTTTTTAAATCTACTCTGCTTTTTTGGTAGTTGTCCTTTTGGCAGGGGTCTTTTTTTCAGTAGTTTCTTCTTTGGGTTTAGCAGTAGTTTTCTTTGTTTTAGGGGCTGGAGTTTCTTGAGGAACGCTCATTCCCATTCCAGCTACAGAGTTTTGTATATATGTTCCCCAAGTAAGGTTAGACTGTCCTGCTTTATGAGATTTTGCCCTATCTATTGCCATCTTTGCGGCTGTTTCCACTACCCAATCAAAATTTTCTTGACCTACGGAGTGAACGTCTGCATCGGGAGCTGGATTGCAAAAATCTATGGCATAAGGCACACCATCTCTCACTGCAAACTCCACCGTATTGAAATCATAGCCAAGTGCATGATTCAAACGCAAGACGTAATCTTTAATAGTTTCCATGAGTTTCTTGTTGGCTTGTCCTGCATTTTCTTTGACATAACGCAAATGGTGAGGATTGCGAGGTTCGTATGCCATGATTCTTACGTATTGGCGGTCAAGGCAGTAACAACGGAAATAGTCGGTAAACTCTATAGCTTCTTGGAATAGCATTACCAACTGTCCTGTTTGTGGGTGTTTTGCATAAAAGTCGCCCATGTGATTGAGTTTATATACGCTTTTCCAACCGCCGCCTGCATGAGGTTTCATAAAGGCTGGGAAACCAATAGTTTCTATATTTGCTTCCCATTTGAAATAGCCAAAAAGATTGCGGAAGGAGTTTTCATTGGTATCTGGTGGGAATACGTGAGAGGGTAGTAGGATAGTCTTAGGCACAGGGACACCTATCTGAGTAGCTAAGGCATTGTTAAAAAACTTCTCATCGGCACTCCACCAAAAAGGATTGTTAATGACTGCTGTATCGCAAAGGGCGGCATTTTTCAAATATGCTTTATAAAAAGGAACGTCTTGGGAAATGCGGTCAATGATTACTGCATATCCAGAGGACTCGCCTTGTGCTACTCGCTCTATCTGCACAGGTTCAGCAATAATATTTTTTGGGGCTTTTTTATTGACTGCTTCTACAAATGCTTGCGGAAAGGTATTTTCTTTACCATGCAAGATACCTATCTTTTTTATTTCTGTTGTCATGCTTTTATAAGTTAGGATAAAGGTTGGAATGTCCAAAATTAGCTATCATCTAATTACAAAATTAGTACAGTATATTTAATATTAAAAATATATATCAAAAATTTCTGAAATTGTGTAAATTAGAGAAAAAATCTTACTCTCCAAAGTATTCTACAAAATTGTTATGGGTTTCATAAAGCGTAATAGAGTGTAACCTTGCTTGGGAAACCTTGGCGATTTCTCTTTCTAAAATCTTCCAAAACTCCACTACAAGAGTTTCACAACTTGGCATTTTATCTTGTAAAAAATCTACTTCAATGTTCAAGTTTTTGTGGTCCACCTTGGCGATGATGTGTTCTTTGATAATTTTGCTTAGTACTTTCAAATCTATCACACAGGCAGTATCAGGGTCTGGCATACCTTTGACTTTCACAATCAGTTCAAAGTTATGCCCATGAAAATATTTATTCGCACATGCGCCAAAGACTTCGGTATTTTTCTCATCTGACCATCTGGGATTGTATAACCTGTGTGCCGCATTAAAATGCTCTTTCCTACAAACGTAAACCATAGTGAGTTAGTAAAACTTCCAAATTTTGCCGCAAAGATAAGCAAAAAATAAGATTTATCTTTGGAAATGCGTTGAATTTTGGTTTAATTAAGAACGTGATGTTGTATCGAAGTAGTGAGATAAGCAACAGTATTTTTAATATTACCTGCTAACTTATCTGTAGCGTTGCAAATTGCTTTTATGCCTTCCTTTATCAGATTTTGAACGACAACAATTCCCGTCAGAATGAAAGCCGTCAAACCTATCAGGGGCATTACTCATTACCACAGGTGAAAAGAAAGATTTAGAACTTACTGCAACTTGTGTAGTTTGCAACCAATTCTTAAGTGATGGATAATCTGTTATTTCTGTGTTTTTGCTAAGGTTAAAAATTGATTTCCATCTATCTAATTCGTTAGGCAAGGCATCAATTATTTCAAAAATATCTTGCTCAAAAGGCTGATTTATCTTTTTGAGAGTGTTTGAATTGGGATACACATACAAAATACTCAAACTTTTTCCGCAAATTTGGCAAGTGTGCTGTTTAGTTGGGTGAATAGCCACCGCAACTTTCACATAAAAACCTGCTTGGATAGTTATGCCTAATTTTTTTGCTTGATTTTGCCACCAAATATCTCTTAGTTTTCCATCTGTGCTAACTTTTGGAGCAACCCAAACGATTTCACCACTTTCTTTTCGCTTGAAAGTCAAGCCTGCATAATTGGGGTGTGAAACGATAAATTCTTGATATTGAGCAAAGTTTGGGTGGTTTTTACGATTGTTTTCTTCCATATTACTCTTGGGGTGGGATAAAAAACTCAATAGGTTGGGCATAGAGTTCAGCCAAATCTAAAAGTAACAAAAATTCCACTCTACGTTGTCCATTTTCTATTTTGGAAAGCTCGGTTTGAGAAATAATACCCGCTTCAGCGAATTGTGTTTGGGTAAGTCCTGCGGTTTCTCTTGCCTGAATGAGGCGAGCCGATAAAAAATTGCGTCTTTTTGAGTAGATTGTCTTTGCCATTGCTTTATTCCATTTTGCAATATTAAGGCTGTAATCAAGTTATGCCAAAAAGGAATAAATGTGATACGGTAGCACAGAACAGCAAATCGCAGAAATAGAAATCAGCTTTTTGCTCAACGACCACGGAGAACTCATTTTAGGCATCAAAGCTCCTAAACTTTTCCAAGAAGCTATCAAGAATTTGCTTGACTTCTTGGGCGTGAGAAAGCAAAAATATTAGCTAAAAAGTCATAGCTACACTGTTTCTACAATCAAACAGGATTGCTATGACTTTTACTTTTTTTATTTCGTAGGTTAAATATCTAACTTTTCTTCTTCGCTTGCTTGCTCTTGTTCTTCTTTAGCAGTAAATACCTCTGGATAGTATTGGGATAAGATATTATACCAAGTAATCAGTTTTTTAATATCAGAAGGGTAAACTTTTTCTGAGTCATAGTCAGGCACTACCTCTGCTATGAATGAAAATAAGTTCTTATGATTAGAGGTGTCTATTTCTACTTTTGCTCCATACTTTTCTTGGATTTTCAAAAATACCTCATTCAAAGGAACAGAGCCTTCTGCATTGGTAGCATAAATAGAAACTTCTTTCAAAATAGATACTCTTTGCTGGGCATTGGCTATGATTTTAGCCTTTTTTTCATCAATAGCTTCCAATAAAACCCCCGTTCTGGAAGGTTTTAACACTTTATACAATCCTGATTTTCCTGCTACTGAAGCGATGTCTTTTAAAGTCATTTCGTATGATAAATGGTTAAGTAATTAATTATATGTGATTTGTATTTTTTAGTACGCAAGTAAAATACTATTTTTTTGCAAAGATAGGATTTTTAATCAAATCAACCTTTCCCTTTGTATCACTTTTTACAAGGACGTATTTGTCCGCTCTATGAAATTTAGCACCTCCTCGCGCCCTTGCCTGGTTTCCGAAGAGGTAACAAAATATTGGGGCAACTCTTCCCAAGATTCAAGCAAGGTGCTTTTGTATTTTTCTACAGCAATATGAATCTGACTTGGTGAGAGTTTGTCTGCTTTGGTGAAGATGATAATAAAAGGAATTTCGTTTTCACCGAGCCACTCCATAAACTGTAAGTCATTGTAAAGAGCTTCATGGCGAATGTCAATTAAAACAAACACACAAGTCAAGTTTTCACGAAATTTGAGGTAAGTTTCAATGATAGTCCCCAATTCTACTTTTTTACTTTTGCTTGTTTTGGCGTAACCGTATCCGGGTAAATCGACTAAGTACCAATTTTCATTGATAATAAAGTGATTGATGGTCTGTGTTTTTCCCGGTTTACCTGATGTTTTTGCCAAGTGGGAATGATTGGTGAGCATATTGATAAGGGAAGACTTGCCCACATTTGACCTGCCAATAAAGGCATATTCAGGAAGGGGTTGCTTAGGACACTTCTTATAATCTGTGGCACTGATAAGAAATTTGGCAGACTTGATAAGCATAAGTTTGCAATATTTTGATGCAAAAATATGCTTTTTTAAGATTTTATTTGGTATTAACGATATTAAAATCTCAAAAATAGAACTCTACGCTTCCAATCTTCTACAACCTATACTTTACCTTTACTACCAATTCTCGCCCCTGTTCTAAGAAAGGCATAGAGCCAAGTCTTTGATAAACAGTTAAAAACTGCCTCTCATTCAATAGGTTAAATATGCCTGCACTCAGGTCTAAACCTTTGGTAAATACATCGTCGAAAGTAAGATTGAGATTAAGTATTGCAGTAGAAGGGTAGGTAATGACCTCTCTTTCAGAATAATCTGCATTGGCTAAGTAAGCATATTTTTGACTAAACCATTGAGCCGTCAGGTTTACCCCTATTTTCTTAGAAAGCCTTTGATGCACTTGGGCGGTCAATCGCTGAGGAGCTAAACCCGCAAATACCCTTTCCTGCCCCTCGACTATAAGTTTTTGTACTTGGTTTTCATTGGTGATTTTGGTGATTTGCAAAGAGGCAAAGTTCAAAGGAGAATTGCTGACATATTCAGGCACATAGCTTGAGAAGTTTATATTAAAATACCCTTTTTTATGCACATATCTGAGTTCTACTTCTGCCCCATTTGAGCCTGTGGTTCCTGCATTGGTATAAATATCTACCTGAGAAATAGGTTCGTATTCATAGCTAATAAATTCAAAGATTTTAATGTGAAAAATATTGGCGTTGAGGAAAAACTTATTTCTCCAATGATAACCGATTTCCAATTCAGAACTTCTTACATATTCAGGGAAAATCTGCCCGCCTGAAACACTTATATTCATCAGGGTAGGGTTTTTAAACGCATAGCTGTATAAATATTTGACATGGAAGTTTTCAAAGGCTTTCGTATAGGCAATGCGTGGCACAAAAGCGGGGCGTGAAATACCATATTTGTCAAATCTTGCACCAGCGACAATATTTCCATACTTAGAACTAAAAACGAACTCAGTAAAAGCTCCTATATTACTAAAAGACAAGGCATTTTTCCCATTATAAAAAGTTGTTGTTTTTCTGGCATAGTTAGCATCATCTATGAAGTATTCTACGCCTGTTGCCCAAGATAGCTTGTCTGAGGGCTGGTAAAGCAGTACAGCATCAAACGAAGTGCGAATGATTCTCATATTGGTCAGGTCTTGGTAGTAAATACTGCCATCTTGGAAATCCCAAGGCGTTTGTCTTTTAGATTGGAAGCGTGGCGTAAGAGTAAGTTGCTTATTGATTTGAAAATTATAGCTGAGGGTCGTGTATAAGCCATTATTTACGTGTTCGCCCAAGTTATGAATGGTTTTTGCTCGTACTTGGTCGTAAATCACGCGCATATTGAACCGCTTGTGCTTAATCCCAATGTTCATATTGACAGGACGCACCCAAGAACTGTCTTTGTAGCTAATAGTCATCTCGTTAGGGTGAGTAAAAATGGTATTATTGCGGTTGGTTTCGCCTACATAACCAGAGAAATACACCTCTGTTTCGTTAGCATATTTTTGTGCAGTAGTGAACTGAATATTGCCTCGAGAAAAGCCATTTTGTGAAATGCCAGCTTGCAAGGAAGCCGTATTGCCTATACCTTGTAAATAGTTCTTACTGATGATATTAATAACTGCCAAAGCCGCAAACCCCCCATAGATTGCCGACCCAGGTCCTCTAATAATTTCTATTCTATCTATATTTTCCAAAGGTACTCTTGGATAGAAAAAGAAACCACCATAAGCCACCTCGTTCATCTGCACTCCATCTACTAATACTAATAGCTTGCCTTCCATGGCATAGTTGCCTCTTACAGTAACACTTGTAGTCCCATCAGGGTCCATGCCAAAATCAATACCGGGAGCAAAACGCAAAAGCTCTACAATATCTCTTGCGCCTGAGTTCTTTATCATATCGGCAGTAATGACCGACACAATTCCTGCTGCTTCTCGCAGGGCAGTGGTTTTAAAAGAACCCGTAGAGATAGTTTGCTCTTGATTTACTTCTACTTTAGCATTGAGTAGCTCCTGCACATCGGGTTTAAAAATGATTTGTGTGGAGTCTTGAGCTTGCAAGAATAAACTTTTGCAAACAAAAAAGACAAGCAATAAATAATAACGCATCAGATAATATGCTATTGACTTCTTTACAAATAAGTAATACAACTTTTACTGCACAGGTTCAGAAACAACAGTATCTCCCCAATGCGAAATTTGCTGGATTTGCTTATCAATTTCCGCTTTTCTTGCGGGTTCGCAAGGATAGCCAAAAAGACAGTTGTCTTTGATTTTTTCTTCTACTATCTTAGGCACCATTTTCTCCCAGCCGTCTTGCCCTGCCTTAATCATTGCCAACACGTTATCGGAAATAATGTGTGAAATATGCACATCATTGGTGGTGATGTCTTGGATTTTATCATTAAAAAGCAAGAATTGGAATAAATGATGCAGTTTCTCTGACAAGCGGAAATTTTTGCAACAATAAAAAGTATTGAGTTCCTTTAAAAAGAAAGGATATACGTAGAGTTTTACATTTTGAGCAAAAAGTTTGCTGAATGACTCTAAGATACCTCCATGCAAGTTTGTATAGTATTTTTCGTCAAATATGCTTTGTAAGTTGTAGATTCCCAGCACTATGCCTATTTTCTTTCTTGTTTGCTTGGACATGTAATCTACCAGATTGTGATATTCATGGTAGTTAGAAATCATTACCGTCTGCCCCATAGAGCAAAGAATATCGACTCGGTCTAAAAAATCTTTTTCATCTATTTCTGCATTCCCCGCTTTGAGGTCGTGAAGCGTAAGCTCGGCTACGGTAACTATTTTACTTTTATCTACGTCTTTTTCTTGGCTAAACATTTCATAGCCACATTTGAGCATATCTAAGTTTACATGAGTTACAGGTCTGAACCGTCCTCTCAGTATCAATACATCTTTTTTGTAAAATATCTCAGAGGCTTGTTGTACGTTGCCATCAGGACCGAACAGAGAGGCATCAGCTAAGCCATTTTTTACTAACTGCAAGCTAAGCAAGCGGTTGTCCACATGCCTAAAATCATGCCCCGTCAAGCGGAACATATCTATCTCTACCCTATCTCTCGAGAGGCTGTCCATCAAAGAACATAGCATTTTTTCTGGATTTTGATGCAAGTAAAAACAGGCATAAATGAGATTCACGCCGATAATACCCATGGCTTGCTGTTGTTCTACGGCATCTTTATCATATAGTTTTACATGTATTACTGCATCATTAGTTGGGGCTTTGGGGGCAAGCTGAAAGCGTAAGCCCACCCAGCCATGTCCTTGGTTGGTTTTTTTAAAGTTAATGGTCGCTACTGTATTGGCGAAAGCAAAAAAAAGCGTATTATCGCCTCTGGAGCTACCTAAACGTTCTTCTAATAATCTATACTCATGAGAACACATCTTGTTAAGACGTGATTCTACCACATACCTACCACTTTCCTCTTCTCCATAAATTGCATTGCTGAAAGTCATATCGTAGGCAGACATCGTTTTAGCTACCGTACCAGAGGCACCTCCTGCCTTGAAAAAGATAGCAGCAACTTCCTGCCCCGCTCCTATCTCGGCAAAAGAACCATAGATGCGGTCATCTAAATTGATTTTCAAGGCTTTTTGTTTGATACTCAAATAATGTTCGTCGTGCATGAGTTCCTAAGATTTTTTTACATGAAACCATTTATTGGTTAAAATGAATGTGCTAAGGGAGTGGATTTGGTGTTTGAATTATTCAATTCAAATTTAATACTATTTTCTTGAAAAAACTATTTCTCAAAATAAAAATATCGAGAAATTAGCAAAAGCTAAGATTTATTTCTATATTTGCAGTCCTTTTTCAAGATATTCCAAATTTAACTTATATCATGAGCGAGTTAATTAAATTAGTAGAGAGGGAATATGCTCAAGCAAGAGCCGCTTTTCCTTCATTTAAGGCTGGGGATACCGTCAATGTCCACGTAAAAATTATTGAAGGTAACAAAGAGAGAATCCAGCAGTTCCAAGGTGTAGTTATCCAACGCAAAGGTACAGGCAACGGCGAAACTTTTACAGTTCGCAAAGTATCTGATGGCATAGGCGTAGAAAGAATTTTCCCAATTATTTCTCCCAATCTTGCTAAAATAGAAGTGTTGAAGCGCGGTGATGTTCGCAGAGCAAGACTATACTACCTCAGAGGTAAGTCAGGCAAAGGAGCAAGAATCAAAGAAAAGAGAGAAGTAACCGCTTAAAATTAGTGAGCAAATGCTCCCAAATTTAGTCAATTAGCTTTATAGATTTTTTCAAAACAAAAGTTCCATTTCTCAAAAAATTGGAACTTTTGTTTTTTTATTGGGTTTGCTCATTGCTTTTTCGGTGGTGCTTTCAAATGTATGATAATTTTATGTGTTTAAAAAAATCCGTTCTCATCGGTACAATCTGTGTCATCAGTGTTCCAAAATAGAACACCGATAATACGGATTGGGCTGATAAACACAGATTTTTATTCAAAAAACACTTTTCTCATCAAATTGATAACAGTAGATAAAATACCATCATACAATTGAAATCATCACCGCTTTTTCATTACCCCCAAAGTATCAAACAGAGAATTTTTGCAAAGTTAAGAAGTAAAGAGCTTCTTATACAGAGGCAAAATCTCATAAATATATTTATATTTGCTTAGGTACTTGCATTAGGTTTTGTGAAATATCTCTTCTTAAAAGTAGTCTGATTTTCTAAGTCAGACTGATATTTATTATTTAAACATCAATGAAAATGAAAAATAGCATTGCTCTCACTGTTAGCCTATGGATTTGCATACATCTCGCTAACCTATCTTTTGCTCAAAACTGGAAGTTCTATTCTACTTCCAATAGGAAAATAGAAAAACCTTGGACAAGCACTCAGCAAACTGCTTCACTTATCTTAGATATTGATAAGGACGGAGTAAACGATTTCGTAGTGGCTTGTCGTCAGTCTGCTCCTGCACTAATTTGGTATCAACGCACCCAAAAAGGTTGGCAGAGGCAAGTGATAGAAAAAGAAATGCTTAACATAGAAGCAGGCGGCGCATGCTACGATATTGACAATGACGGCGACCAAGACATAGTTTTCGGGGGGGATTGGCAAAGCAACGAAGTATGGTGGTGGGAAAACCCCTACCCCAATTATGAAAACTCATGGAAAAGATATGCTATCAAAAAAAGTGGTAAGAATCAGCACCATGACCAAATTTTTGGAGATTTTAAAGGGACAGGGAAAGCACAGTTGGTATTTTGGAACCAAGGAGAAAAAACGCTATTCATTGCCGATATTCCTGAAAATCCGAAAAGTCAAGCAGCTTGGAATTTGAAGCTACTGTTCACTGGAGAAGCGGGCAGCCAAAACGAGGGGCTGGCAAAGGCAGATATAGACAATGACGGCATCACAGACCTATTGGCAGGAAGCTATTGGTTTAAGTACCAAGGCAATGATTCCTTCAAAGCCGTGCCTATTGCCCAACAAGGTGGACGAGTAGCGGTAGGGAAGTTCAAAGCAGGGAGATACCCGCAAGTCGTAATCGCTTCGGGGGACACCAATGGAGATGTGATGCTATATGAGTGTGCAGAAAATCCTATGGAAAGTGCAAATTGGAAAGGAAGGAAACTGATAGACAGGCAGTTAATTCATGCACATTCTTTGGATTTGGCAGATGTGAACGGCGATGGGAATTTAGATATTTTTGTGGCAGAGATGGCAAAGTGGTCAGAGAAGGAAAGCAAACCCGACCACCCCAAAGCAGAAGCCTTGATTTTGTATGGGGACGGCGTGGGAAATTTTAAAGCAACCAACTTTCAAAAAGGCATGGGTTTTCACGAAGCCAAAGTAGCAGACTTGGACGGGGACGGCGACATGGATATACTCAATAAACCTTACAATTGGAAAACTCCTCGTTTAGATATTTGGCTACAAAACGATACAGGCAAACCCAAGCCCACCATTAGTCAATATGTGGAGCAACATCTTGGCTTACAACTTTATAGCCTCCGAAACCAAATTACTAAGGATAACCTACCTGAGATGCTCCAATTGGTAAAGTCTTGGGGTATCAATCATATAGAAGGGCATAATCTCTACGGACTTAGCCCTGAAGATTTTGCCAAAGAAGTAAAAAAAGCAGGTTTGCAGTGCAAGGGCTTTCTGTTTGGTTATGAAAAGTTTAGAGATGATGTAAAATCAATCATCAGAGATGCCAAACTCATGGGAGTTACAGAAGTCGGTTGTGCATGGATTCCACACAAAGGCACTGATTTTACAAGAGAAGATGCTGAGAAAGCGATTCAAGTGTTCAATACAGCAGGGGAAATGCTCAAAAAAGAAGGTATCAAATTCTTTTACCATATTCATGGCTACGAGTTTGTGCCTTCGCCAGAGGGAACGCTCTTTGACCTTATGGTGCAAAAAACCAATCCCGATTTTTGCAATTTTGAAATGGATATTTATTGGACTTTTCATGGTGGGCAAAATCCTGCTTTACTGTTGAGAAAATACCCTAATCGTTTTCTGTGTTTTCACCTTAAAGACATGAAAATCGGCGAGCCGATAGGTTTGCTTACAGGCTCAGCCCCTGTAGAGTCAGATGTAACGATCGGCACAGGGCAGCTACCTATGGAGGAAATTATGCGGGAAATAAGCCAAGTAAACGGTAGAATGTTGTACATAGAAGATGAATCTTCGCGCTCTATGCAACAGATTCCTCAAAGCGTAAAGTTTTTAAAAAGTTTGAAATAAGTCAGAATAAGTCAAAAGAGTGTACCTTTGTATTTGATTTACTGAAAAATATACTTAAAGAAATGTTTATCAGCGAAATACAATACAGAGTACGCTACGGAGATACCGACCAAATGGGTTATGTTTATTATGGAAGATATGCCTATTTCTACGAAATCGCCAGAGTAGAAGCCTTACGAGGCGTGGGAGTAAGCTACAAAGACATGGAGGCACAGGGAATTATGATGCCCGTGTGGGAGAATCATTCCTATTTTCTACAGCCTGCACAATTTGATGACTTGCTTACTATCAGAGTAATGATTAAGGAACTTCCAGCCGCTAAGATTGTTTTCTATTATGAAATTTACAACGAAGCGGGGCAGGAACTTCATAAGGGCGAATCCGTCTTGGTTTTCATGAACAAAGAAACCCGCAAAATCTGTCGCCCTCCTAAGTATTTATTAGATACGCTGATGCCCTACTTTAAAAACTAAGTTTGCTATTCAATATCATTATCATAAACATTTTAAATACATGAAAAAATTAATTTATCTTCTCCTCCTTATAGGTATTGCCGCCTGTTCTCAGGAAAATCAAAACCAAGCACTTGTTTCAGGTAAAATTAATTTTCCACAAGAGGGAAAACCTATTTACCTTGTAAAGATAGAAGGACAGAGTGCCAAAGTCATAGATTCTGCATTTGCTAATTCAGAAGGAAATTTTGCCTTCAATCTTAGCTTACAAGAGCCTGATTTCTACGTAATTGATATTTACAGAATGCAAAATAAACTCCTTCTGCTCCACAACTCTCCCATAAAAATTATGGCTGACGGCACGCAAAATGGCAAGTTTGAGGTCAGTGGTTCAGAGGACAACCAATACCTGCAAGAGTTTATGACTTTGCGAGAAGGTTATTCCCAACAGGTAGGGGAACTGCAAAAATCTTTCTACGGCAGGGAAGTAAGCGATGAAGAAGAAGCCCAACTCCAAGCAAAATACGAGGAAATTACCAAAGAAGCAACGAATAAAACTAAAGTAATATTAGAGAAAGCACAAAACTCTTTTGCTGCAATACAAATGTTTTCTTTGTTAGACATAGAGAATGACTTGGATTTGATAGAGAAGATTCACACCAATTTAGCCAAAAAATACCCTGCCTCAGAACAAATTAAACAGCTTGGGAAAGAGTTGGAAGGCATTAAAAAGACTGCTATAGGACAGCCCGCCCCAGAGATTCGTTTTCAAAATCAAGAAGGTAAAGAGGTTTCTCTGGCAAGTTTTAGAGGGAAATACCTACTTTTGGACTTCTGGGCTTCTTGGTGCAGACCTTGCCGCATGGAAAATCCCAATGTAGTGAGAGTATATAACAAGTACAAAGACAAGGGTTTTGAGATTTTGAGTATTTCCTCAGACCGAGATGAGCAAGCATGGAAAAGTGCTATTACTTCTGATAAAATGACATGGAATCACATTCCTGACTTATCAGCCAATCATACTATCTCTATGGATTACAACGTTACAGCTATTCCTATGACTTATCTTTTGGACAAAAATGGAATTATCATTGCCAAAAATTTGAGAGGAAAGGCATTGGAAGAGAAAATTATGGAACTTTTGCAGATGTAAGCAAACAAGTATTTTCTTGCTTTTTACCCAGCCATTATAAGGTTTACAAGCCTTATAATGGCTACTTAGCATCTCTAAATAGCCCTCAACCATAAAAAATATCAAACTACTTAAACATTTAAGGCTGTTTCACTTGCAAAAAACAAATTAATTTACAATCTTACCAAAAGTTTTAAAATATCTTTTATACTTTTACCGTATAGATATTGACAGAATACAAAAAATTGTTTTTAATTTGCAAAAAATATCTTAACAATCAAGACCAAATATGGCTACCACTACCAAAAAATACAAGTCAGTAATGCTAATAGATGATAATGAGATAGATAACCTCATTAATCAAAAGATGATAGAAGCGGCGAATATTAGCGAACACATTTTTACCTATTCAGGAGCAAAGAGTGCAATTAAGTTTTTGAAAAATATGGAACGTATCGCTGGAATTGCACCAGTGGTTATTCCTGAAATCATCTTTTTGGATATTGATATGCCTTTGATGGATGGTTTTCAGTTTTTAGACCAATTTGACAAGCTGAGTGCAGAAACAAAAAATCTTTGCCGAATAGTAATGCTTACTTCTTCTATTAATCCCCAAGATGTAAATAAGTCTAAAGATTATACCTATGTGAAGAAGTATATCAATAAACCCTTAACACAAGAAAGTTTAAAAAATTTGAATGTTTGATAGATGATTCACTGAATAACAAAAAAAACAGGCTATTTAATTTTTTAAGTAGCCTGTTTTTTATGCCTAATTTTTTCCCTATTCTATCACCAATTTCCTTTTGAAACTGTCTGTTTCTGTATTCACTTGCAACAAATACATTCCTTTAGCTAAGTCCAAAGACAAATTTTCTTCCAATTTTCCATTGATTTGGATATTTTTTTGGAAAACTACTCTGCCTCCCATGTCTAATATCTTGATTCCTGCCTCTTTGCCTTTAATATCCTCTATTTTCAAAGAAAATACGCCACTGCTTGGATTAGGATATACTTGGAAAATATTGTTAGTAGTTTCCTCCTCTACTCCTAAGATAACAGAAGGTTTAGCAGAAACTGTATTAGAAAAATCACTTTCTATGCCTGTACCGCTGCTGATAGATTTGATTCTAAAAAAGTAAGTGATGCCATTGCTTAGCCCTGTTACTTCAAATTTAATATCATTAGTGATACCCAAAGAGCGTTGGGGGCTACCTTCACTATACACAAAAATTTCATATCTATCTGCAAATGGAACTGACTGCCAAGCAAGCATAACTTTACCGCTTCCTGCCTTTGCCGTCAAAATAGGAGAAACAAGGAATCTATTTATGCCACTGATGCTGTAAACGCTCACCGTGCCGCTCGTTTCATTAGAAACCACAACCAAGTCTTGTTGGTTAGGGCTTTTCTCCGCAGGGATAAAAATGATGCCCTCTGCTCCTCTGTCCCCACCAAGCGCCCCTACAGTACGGCTGTTGATATAGTTTACGTAAACAGGGTTTCGTGGATTGGTTATATCGTAGACCATAAAACCGCCTATTCTTTCCAAAGCAATGAAAGCATAGACTTTGTCCAAAGACTTAAAAATAGCTACTCCCTCTGGCTCAGGTCCTTTGTCGTCGCTTCTATTTTTAAGTGTGTTGTTGGCATTACTTGCATTAAACAAATTTCTCCAAATGGGGTGGTTGGCTGTAATAGTTTCAAAATCATTGCCGCTATCATATACCAATTCGCCTGTATTACCATTCCAAATACTGAAGGAACGCGCTCCAAATACGTGGATTTCATCAAAATCCCCATCGCTGTCCAAATCTCCAGACCTATTAGTAACATTGAGTCTTCCTAAGTTTAAAGGTTGCTTTAAGGCGACGGCATCAGGAAAAACTGTAGGGTCAAGCACATAAGCCCCTGCACTTACGCGTAATATTTCTGTTAAGCCAGCATATTCCCTTGCATCACCCTCATTAGCAGTAACTAAATAAGGTACGCCTCCTACCTCATAGTAGGCAATGGCATCAGGTTGATACATTCCTTTGACTTTCCAAGTCCTAATATTGATAGCACCATTGTCAGAAGCATCTAAGGAATTGGCTGGTAAGCTATGGTCTTTCAAGCCAAGTGGCAAAAGGTCTGTGATAGTTTTAGTAGCCAAATCTATTACGGCGAGTGCATTGTTCTCTTGCAATGTAACCCACGCCTTGCGAGAGTCATTAGATACTGCGATATACTCTGGCTCTAAGTCTTGGGCAACTGTGGCACCAGGTCCAAAGATACGTATTCCTTTGGCTCTCAACTGATTAATTTGGCTATTAAAGGCATTAAAACGCAAAGTAGTAACATCGCTTTGGGTTAAGTTTCTTGCACCTCTTGAAATATCTATGATAGATACAGAACCCTCTGGGTCAATAGTATAAGCGTCATTAGGTTCACCTTCGTTAGCAGTAAGTACCGTTTTTCCATCAGGGGTAAACATGATCATGTCAGGAAGATTACCTACCTCTACCTGAGCTAAGAAATCTCCATTGGTATTAAAGAAAACGGCTTTCCCATTGCTTCCATGCGGTACGTTTACATCTACGGCTACTGTTACCATGCCATCTCTTACAGCTACACTTTGGCAACCATTGCCGTAAGCAGTCATATTAATCGTTCTAAAAGATTGGATATTGGCAGGATTGGAGAAGTCCAAAATCTCTAATCTGTCTGCCGTAGAGTTGATAACAAAAAGACGCTTGGTAACAGGGTCATAGTCAGTAATCTCAGCTGTACCTCCGCCTATGGCAAAACTGCTTACAAAGTTCAGTTTCAGTGCTTCCGTAGCTTGCGGTGCAGGCGGAATTGTTTGCGCTAAAGCATTTTTCGCAAAGCTTAAAAGCGAAAAAGTGATGACAATGAGTATATTTTTGAAATTCATATTGTTTTGAAATTTAGATTAAAAAAAATAATGAGGTTAGTTAGCTTTCATCAATTCTATTCTGTAAGTAGTGGTAACTTTTCCGGGGATACTTACTTCCCACTCCAATACAATTTTATTGGAAGTGCGTTGTTGAGTAATCTCCCTGACGACTACTGTCCCATCAAAAGTAATTTTGCCATTGCTTTCTTTCCAAGTACCTCGTGGCAAGGTAGCAGGTGAAATCGCCCCGTCTGGATTAGTAGTTACATAGACATCTCCCCCCCTAAACTCAATCAAAAATCGGTCATACATGCCTCTTGGAGGTTCCTCATCGCCGAACTTAGCAAAAGTTACTTTCCACTTGCCACTGCCTTGTGTAAGAATAGAAGCAAGCGTAGTCGCAACCTTCTCAGGTGTGCAAGCCTGTGCGGTGATTATCAAAAACAAAAGAAAAGGTATTATCTTGTTCATTGCGTAAAAAATTTTAGGTTTATTAAATACCTGCAAAATTATTTCAAAAGGGAAGGATTAAGATATTTTTGATGTAAACTCTAAGTTTCAAAGAGTTGAATTTTTTGTGAATGAGAACTATTCAGACTGTAAAAACATGAGTCCGTACGCTAAAGATGATGGATAGCTATAATTAAATCGAGAAATTTTGCTTGAGTAATGTAACCAAATTTGATTTTTAACGAATAATAGGAAGGGTAGCAAAGAAATGCAAATGTGCTTTCACATTATGTTAATAAAAAAATCAAACACATTCTAATTGTTTTGTAGGTATAATTTACTAAATTTACAAGTTAAAATTTCATGCTACCTCTAATATACAATATGCTAAGTTGTATTTTACTGATAATCTATTGGTTAAACTTATGAAGTATTTCTTAAATGTAGCTTTGAGTTTTTGTATGGTTTCCGTCCTTACTTTGTCTTGGGCAGAACCTTACCAACAACGTATTCCCAAAGATACACTCTCTATTTTAGACGCAAAGTTGAGTAGAAAGCTATCTGTAAGCATTAGAGGAGCTTATAATCCTAACAAACTACAGCCAGACCTAACAAGTGCTCACTTTGGTCAATGTATAGACATCAAGATGAAAAATATGTCTGACTCTATTATCAATGTAGTTTTAAGATGTGGAACCATGTTGCTTTCCAGAGATAGTAGCTCGCAAAATATGGTGGTTACGAAAACTCTCTTTTACACCTTGCGTCCCAAAGAAAAGATTACAGATAGAGTGTATGCCATGTGTGGGCAACTTCATAAAAATTCTCCAGATATTTATATAAGATATGATGTGGGTGAGTTAGCTGACGAGCCTCTACTTCGTTTGGCTCGCTTGATTGAGAAAAAAGATGCTCAAAATAAAATAGGGCAGTATGCCGTATGGGCTGTTACCGATAATGCCACCAAAAATGATTTAGGCGAAGATTTTGCCACTTTAGCCCAAAGCCAAGCCTTGTTGAGGGAAGCTAAAATTAGTGCTAATATTTTAGGACAGCAGGCGATTGCGATTGTAGAAACACCTAAAAATATCTCTTCCAAAAAACAAGAAAATCCCAAAAAAGCGAAAGAAGAAACTGTTGTTAAAAATGATGTAGTTACTCCTTCTTTTGTGGAACAAACTGTTACAGAAGAAAATACTGATGTTGCTGAGAACTATGCAGCCAACCCAGCACTTGATGAGTTTACAGAAACGACAGAAGCAGACAAAATAGATGGCAATGACAATTTGGCTTTTGATAAAGAGGAAGAGGACGATTATATACTTTTGATAGCAAGCGTCATAGTTGGCTTATTTGGGCTTTACTATTTCTGGAAAAAGAAACCCCAAGCACCTCTCAGGAAAAGCGACCAAGAAGGTTTGGCTTAGCTATCATTAGTCATACAAGTTGCTGATATGCATTAACTTATCAAAATTAAGAATCCTAATTCTTCTTTTATCTATAGCGATAAGGTTCTCGTCCTTAAACTCAGAAATAGTGCGTATAGCTGTTTCTTTCACCGTGCCAACCAGACTCGCCAAATCTTCTCGGGTGAGATTGATATAGGGCTGTAGTTTTGCTTCCTTGCCCTCGTGAGCGTTTTTACCTGCCAAAATCAGTAGAGCTTCTGCAATGCGTCCTCTTACAGGTTTATAAGCAATATTGCTTAGTTTATTTTCCATTTCATCTGCATCTCTACAAATCTTTTGCAACAAAGCCTCATAAAACTTTTTGTTGTTTTGCATCAGGTTAAAAAACTCAGACTTAGGTACTAAGCAAATAGTAGTATCTTCTATGGCAATGGCTGTATCGCTGTAAGGACGGTGTGCTACCAAGGAGCGATAACCTAAGAAATCACCTGGCGCAGCTATTCTCATAATCTGTTCCCTCCCATTGCTATTGAGTTTGCTGATTTTTACACTACCTTCATAAATACAATACAAGCCAATAGGCATTGCATTTTCATGAAAAACTATTTGCCCTTTCCTGTATATATTGCAGGTTTTCACCTGACTAACATGTTGCACTTCTTCTTGCTGGCATAAACAGAATAGAGAGTCATTTTTTATGCTACAGTTTTCACATTTAGGAGGTACGAATTTCATGATGCTAATTTGATTTTATTAGTACTTAAATAATTGATTTACAGCAAACTCAATTAGTCTAATCGTTACTAAATTCTATCTACAAATATAAACAATTTATTTTCATTTCCAAGACTAACTTTTACCTTTTTATAGATAATCCTTTTTTACTAACCTACAATAGCCACAATAGATTCCCGTAAAACCTTTTTATTCAAAGATACAAACAAAGTCATTATTATCTGCTAAGCGTATATATCTCATTTTCAATATTTTTCCTTGCTTTCTGCTCATAATCTTGACCATAAAAGTAAAAAATTTTCTCTCTTTCCAAGAAAGATTGTAAGGCTTTTTTCCGTCCTGCTTTGTATAGAAAATCAGGATAGATACTGTATTCTTGGCGAATTTGGGCAGTGTACTGCTCATAGCGGGCTGATTCACTGGCTAAGATAGAGAGGTCAGCGTCTAAAAAGAACTGTAAATCACCAGCTTCTGGTGCTGGTAAGTGTTTTTTTGTAGCTAAAATATAGCTACTTACTTTCTCTATTTTACTTTGCTCTACTTTCATTTCTTTCAATATTTTCTCAGCAAGCAAAGCACTTTTTTCCTCATTGTTACTTTTAGAAGCATGATAGACGATGTCATGAAAAAAAATAGCCAAGTAAACACTCTCCGCATCTTGCAAATGTTCTTGATGTGTTTTTGCCTGAGAAAGCAAGTCAGCAATGTGATGCAAATTGTGGTAATGCCGCTGTTTTTGGCTATAAGCCGTTTGAATTTGACTTAATATCTGCTTACTTTCGCTTTGTGAAAGGGCATATTTATTAGAGATTTCCTGCCAAATGAAATTAATAATCTGCATTTTGATATTTCAACATAGTTTATTTTTCTATTTTTGCTCAAATTGAAAGCCTGCATGTAAAATTGGCTTCTCAAGCAAAGTTAAATTGGCTAAATTTATAAATTAATTTCTTAGAAAACATGAAAAATCTTACTTCTTCTATTCGTGTGTTAGTAGTCGGTTGTGGAAACATGGGAGCATCTCATGCTACTGCCTATAAAAATATAGAAGGTTTTGACATTTGTGGTATTGTTTCGACAGGAAAAAGTAAAGAAGTGCTTAATGAAAAGCTGGGGGGTGGTTATGATTTATTTTCAGACTATTACCAAGCTTTAGCCGTTACTAAACCTGATGCTGTCTGCATTTCTACCTACCCAGATACCCACGAAGACTTTGCTATCAAGGCATTGGAAGCAGGCTGTCATGTTTTTATAGAAAAACCCTTAGCAGACACAGTAGCTGGAGCAGAAAGGGTCGTGGAAGCAGCAAAAAAGGCGAATAAAAAGGTGGTCGTAGGGTACATTCTGCGGCATCACCCTTCTTGGGCAAAATTCATAGAAATTGCTCAAACCTTAGGTAAACCTTTGGTAATGAGAATGAACCTAAACCAACAAAGTCAAGGAACGATGTGGGACGTACATAGAAACTTGATGAAAAGCCTTAGCCCTATTGTAGATTGCGGGGTGCATTATATAGATGTGATGTGCCAAATGACCCGCTCTAAACCTGTGCAGGTAAGTGCCATAGGAGCAAGGCTAACAGAGGATATTCCCGAAGGCAATTATAATTACGGGCAGTTGCAAATTCGCTTTGAGGATAGCTCGGTAGGCTGGTATGAGGCAGGTTGGGGACCGATGATGAGCGAAACCGCCTTTTTCGTCAAAGATGTCATCGGTCCAAGGGGCTGTGTGTCGATTGTAGCCAAAGAAGCTGGAGGTAGTGGTAAGTCTGACAACGTAGATGCCCACACTAAAACAGAATCTCTGAAAGTACACTACGCAGACATAGATACTCAAAATAAGTTTATAAGACCTGACCAGTGGATAGATTTGAAAGATGAACCTGACCACCAAGAACTCTGTAATCGTGAACAAGCGTATTTTTTAAAAGCAATTAAAGAAAACTTAGACCTCAGCGAACACTTAGAAGATGCAGTGAATAGCCTAAAAATTGCCTTTGCCTGCGATGAGTCAGTAAGGACAGGGGAAGTAGTAAGGCTTTAAAAATTAACATTACTATTCAAAAAAGTTAAGTTAAATTTCTCTTAATTGCAACCACCCTCCTTTTATCACCGTCAAGGGTTTAAAGTTTTTTAGTACTAAGAATTTTTTATTCCAATTTTTGCTTTGCCCTCCCGCGCGCAACAGGGTAAAGAGAAAATTTGTTTAGCAGCTTTCTAACCACGTGGGAAAACTGCAAAACGAAATGTCTTTACTTTTTCGCAAACTTAAACTTAATTTATTTACTACCATGAAAAAGGTACTACTTGGCTTCTTAGCCTTTCTTGCCTTTCACTTGGCTGTGTATGCACAGTCGAGTTTGCTTACCGAGCAAGTCCAGCAATCAGATTTGATAGTAGAAGGCAAAATCATCGCTCAGTCTTCTTTTTGGAATCCTGACCGCACACTTATTTACACCAAAAATACCGTAGAAGTTTACAAAGTATTCAAAGGCAATGTTTCCTCAGAGAACATCGACATCGTTAGCATAGGCGGGAAAGTCGGAGATAAAATGATGACTACCGCCAGCCTTATGCCACAGCAGGGAGAAATAGGCTTGTTTTTAGTAAAACAAAAGCAAAAACAAAATGAAATGCTTACGCAAGGTTTTGTTTTGTACGATGTGTTGCAGAAAAAAGCCTTCTCCGCTACAGGCTTTTTATTTGAAAGCGTAGAAAATGACTTGTATGGTGTTTTAAAACAACAAACAGGGCATAGTTTCCAAACCAAAAAAAGTACTTCCTTTTTTCTTGAGCCTAAGCCGCGCAAGAGTAATGCGAGGACGGAGTCTATTGAGATAGAGTCGTTTGTCCCTGCTACTGTTACAGGGGGAACTCGTACCAAACTTACTATCAACGGGAGTGGTTTTGGTGAGCAGAGAGGTAGAAATGGGAATGTGTACTTTTCCAATGCAGAAACAGGTGGAAGCACGTTAAAACCTCTGATTGAGGATTTTGGGTGGAATGTGAACGAGTCAGAGTTGATTAGCTGGTCAGATACTAAAATCGAGGTTTATGTACCCGCCTTTGCAGGAACAGGAACGATTGCTGTCATCAATGATGAAAAAGCAGAAGCAAGAACGATTGCTCCTCTGACAGTAAATTATTCTGTACTGACTACCCCTACGGGCTGGCTTTTCCCTCCACGCCCCAATCGCACCCCTGCCGCTAACGCCAATTTGGTAAACAAAAATAACAAAGGAGGCTATACCATTTTTACCTCTCCTACGCTTTTTGAGGACAGAAATGATTTGACCGTTTTTAGCAATGCTCTCAGTACTTGGCGATGCAATACAGGAGTAAACATAGAATTAGCAGAATATCAAAGCGATATAGATTTTGGCTTCAGAGGGGTAAGCTCCCTGATTATCACAGGAGATTATTTAGGGACACTGCTCTCTGAGGTGTATTTTTATTATGACAATTGTGATATAGGCAGTGGGGAAAATTGGAGATTGGACGAGTTTCAAATCGTGATGAACTTAAACGCTTTGAAAAAACAAAATATTGACATAGAAACCCAATTTTTGCACCTCTTAGGCAGGGTAAGTCAGTTAGGTTATGTCAATGTTCCCTCCGATTTGATGTACTACAAACTCAATCCGGGAGAAAAGAAAACCATTAGCGATAGAAATAAGCAAGTTACTGCTTTTGTACTTAATCAAAGTAGTACCCCAAAAGATTGCGGACCCCAGCCTATGCAAGCAGTAGGGGCAGACGCATGTAGAAACACCATACAAGCCCCAATTGCTCGCTTTTCTGCTGACCAAACTGCCCTTTGCGATAAGGGAGAAATTACCTTCAAAGATGAAAGCCGCAATGCGGTTACTGTTCAGTGGACATTTACAGGTGGTACACCTGCAACTTCTACTGAGAAAAATCCAATAGTAACTTATTCAAATGCAGGAACTTACGATGTAACTATGGTAGCAACCAATCCTATGGGGACACATACAGAAACCAAAAGAGGCTATATCATAGTTGGAAAATCAGGTGAATTACAACTCAACTTGAAAGATACCGTAGTTTGCCAAGGGACAGTAGTCAAATTAGATGCGGGCAATGCGGGGGCAGGTGTAAGCTATCTTTGGTCAAATGGAGCAACGACCCAAACCATAGAAGTTCGCAATGCGAATACTTATACGGTAGTAGTTACTAAAAATGGTTGTTCGGTAAAAGGCAGTGCCAGAGTAACTTTTGCCAATACGCCAGCTGATGCAGGAGCAAATATTTTTGTATGCGAAGGGGAAACTGCTAAGCTCAACGCCACAGGAGGTATAGCCTATAAGTGGTCGCCTGCGGAAGGACTTTCCAATGTCAATATTCCTAACCCTGTTGTAACTGCTACAAAAACAAGAGTTTATTACGTAGAAATTCATACAGGAGGGGCTTGTGGCATAATCAAAGATTCTTTGCTGGTAACGGTAACTCCACGTCCTAAACTCTTTTTGGCAGATACGACTATTTTTTGTGGTGTTGGCAGAGGTTTCCCCTTAGTCGCAGATAGCATTTCTTGGAATGGTGGACAGCAGGAGGGCGTAACTTACCAATGGAATACAGGCGAAACTACGCCAAACATATTCATTAATAGAGAAGGAAAATATTGGATAACAGCCACAGGTAGAGGAGGTTGCGTAGTAAGAGATACTACTGTGGTAAAATTTGTAAAAGAAATTACTGCAACCATTACCCCAAGTAAAGCAACCATTTGCGAAGGAGAAAGCATAGAACTAAAAGCGAGTGGTGGGCAAGTGTATGTTTGGAAACCCGCTGAGGGTCTTTCTAATCCTAATATTCGCAACCCCATTGCCAGCCCTAAAAGCACTACCACTTACACCGTTTCCGTATCAAGCGGAGGTTTTGATGCTTGCCCGCCAGCTATCGCAGAGGTAACGATTACTGTTCTTCCCAAACCTGCACTAAACTTAGGCGAGGAGATAACTACTTGTGATACAGTAGTAGTCTTGGATACCAAAATAGCCAATGCCAAATATTTGTGGTCTGACGGAAGCATAGATAAGAATTTAAGAGTCAGAAAATCAGGGACTTATAAAGTTCAAGTTACAACTGAAACTTGCAAAGACGTACTGATAGATTCTGTAAAAGTAAATTTTGTAAGTTTAAATCTGGGAAAATACACTGTGAGTTGCAACAAAGAAGTGGTCTTAGACACCAAAATTCCAAATGCAAAATACCTATGGTCTGACGGAAGCACAGGACAAACTTTAAAAGTTACTAAATCAGGAAAATACAAGGTGAGCGTTACTTTACAAGACTGCAATAAAACCCTGACAGATAGCACAATAGTTTATTTGCCCGAGCTTAACATAGGCAATGGTCGCGATTCTATGCGTTCTTGCAAGCCCGAAGTGGTCTTAGATGCCTTGAATGGCTTACCAGCGGCAGGTGTGCCCGAAGTAGAATTTTTGTGGTCTGACGGTAGCAAAAACCAAATCTTGAAAGTAAATAAAGAGGGTTGGTACAAAATCACTATGAACCGCAAAGATTGTAAATTGACGCTTAGGGATAGTATTTACGTGAGCTTCTTCAGAGTAGATTTGGGCAAAGACATCGTTACTTGTGAAAAAGAAATCGTACTAAATGCAGGAAACCCTGGCGCAAAATACCTGTGGAATGATGATTTAAAAAGCACCACTCGCACATTAAAAGTTACTCAATCAGGTATTTACAGCGTAACCGTAACAGATACTTGCGGCGCAGTGGGGCGAGATACTATTCGGGTTACTTTTAACCGCCTCAAAGCAAACATTACCCAAGATACGATTTTAGCTTGCCAAACTCCTTACATCTTAGATGCTGGCAACAGAGGCATCGCCGCTTCTTACTTGTGGAATGATGGCAGCAAAACCCAAACGTTGAGCATAGACAAAGACGGGCTTTATACCGTAACTATGGAAGATTTTTGCAAAAATCAGTTAGTCAATAGAGTATATGTAACTTTTGCAAAACCTACGCTTGCTTTCCCTGATACGATTCACTCCTGCCAAGATTCTGTGATTTTGGATAGCAAAATCAAGCAAGGAACTGCTACTTTCACTTGGTCTGATGGTTCTACTTTGCCAAAACTCAAAGTAACAAAAGCAGGAAAATATTGGCTCAGTGTGCGAACTGCTTGTGGAGAAGTATTGAGTGATACGGTACAAGTCTTTTTCTATAAAGCTCCCAAAGTAGATTGGACGTATCAAATCAGCTCTTCGCAAGGAGGCTCTGTAGTCTTTACCAACAACACCATAGGTGAGGCAAGTGATGAATATTTGTGGGATTTTGGCGATGGAAAAACAAGTACACAAAAGAACCCTACGCATATTTTCCAAGAGGTGGGTATTTTCAAAGTGTCGCTCACTGTCAAAAGTAAGTACTGCGGCACCGTACCCAAAGTAGAGAAAAATGTCAATATCACCGTAGCAAGTGCCAACGATAACCCATACGCCAGTAGAGTAAACGTCTATCCTAATCCTTCGGAAAATGGCAATTTTACTTTGAAACATACGCTTGGCAATGGGGCATTCGCAGTAAAAATTACGGACTTGATGGGTAAAACATGGAGTTTGTCAGAAATCCAAGGAGCAGAGTATCAGTTGGATTTGTCTGTACTTCCTAAAGGAGTTTACCTCTTAGAGATGCAAAACGGACAGTACAGAGTAGTAAAAAAATTGGTGATTCATTAAAAGCCAAAAATAGCAATTATTTACCACAAGAACACAAACACTACAAGTCCTGTATTTTCTTGTGAACTTGTGGTAAATCAACCAAGTAAAACAAGTTTTTTAAAATACAAAGTTTTAAAATATCAATGACATGAAAATTCTAAATAAAACCATTCATTTCCTTGCCTTATTTGTGGCAATTGGCTTGCTTACTGCCTGCCCTAAAAAAGTTACAACGCCCAAAACTTTGCTAGAAATCCTGTCTAAAAATTGGAAAGTATCACGAGTACTCATCAATGGGCAGGTGGACAATGCAGGAAATTACAACAATTTCCGACTCTTGTTACAGCAAAATGGTACGTATGCTGTTACGGTAGGAGGCGCACCTGTGAGCGTAGTCATCAATCCCAGCAACAACGGAAAGTGGGAAATTGGCAGTGGAGAAACCCAAATCATTTTTGACAAGGGAACGGCTAATGAGTTTGCTGTTACTTTGGTAGAAAAAACCGAAAGCAAACTTACTATTCGCTTTAAGATTCCTCCCAGCATCAACAAAACCGAGCCTGAATACACTTTCGAGTTTGTTCCAGCTACCTAAAATCACAAGCAGCGAGATAAAGAAAACTGCTTGATACAAAAATATCAAGCAGTTTTTTGTTTTCTAAATGGTTTGCTATTCAATTTGTTAAATTAAAAAAAAATGCACCCAGAAGGATTCGAACCCTCAACCCTCAGAGCCGAAATCTGATATTCTATCCAGTTGAACTATGGGTGCTTAATTGATAGTACAAAGTTAGATAAAAAATTAAAATCCATAAAATTTATTGTAGGTTTCATTTTTCTAAACTTATTAAAAAAATTGCCTTGATAGTTTATAGTATCAGGATTCACATTTTAAGTTTACTATTACACACACATAAAATTCCTTCATATCTCTCAAAAGTAAAATAAATTCACTAACATTGCTACTTAGCTTATCCGCTCAATCAAATGTCTTTATCTCAGAGTTTATTTTTTATTGGACTGTTCATTCTTGTAGGTTTCTCTTCCTGCCAGCCTGTGCTACTCTCAAAGCCCAAAGCAATAAAAGGTGTTTTAGACCTTAGCCAATGGGAATTTGAACAAGGAGGCATCATAGACATCAATGGGGAATGTAGGTTGTATTGGCAACACTTGCTTATGCCCAACCAAGAAAGTGAAGACTTTGTTTTTCATACAATTCCAAGCAAATGGAATGGACTACGCTGGAAAGATGCTATCTTAGAGGCAAAGGGCTATGCTACTTATCGTTTGCACATCTACCTCAACCCTAAGTATAAAAACAAGAGATTAGCCTTCAAAATAGGCTACATCAATACGGCGTATAACTTTTTTTTGCAAAATGAAAAACTTGGAGGTGTAGGTAAAGTAGCAACCCAAGAAGAAAACCATATTCCCAACATCAATCCGCAGTTTTATGCTTTTGAGGTTAGGCAAGATACCTTAGACTTGCTGATTCAGGTAGCCAATTACCAAGACCGTTACGGAGGACTTACAGGTACATTCAAAATAGGGCTTGAAAATCAAATTATTGGGCAGCATCAAGCAAAAACTAATTACTTGTTTTTTGTTTTAGGAATTTTAGTAGTGATGGGGCTTTATCACCTGAGTTTGTATTTTTTTAGGAAGAAAAATAAAGCCGCTTTGTATTTCGGCTTGCTGTGTTTTACGATTTCTTTGAGAATGTTGGTAACTGATGAGTTTGTCATTACTGATTTTTATGAAGATACCTCTTTCCAACTCTCAAGCAAAATTTCCTATCTTACGTTTTATTTGGGACTTCTTTGTGCCGCCTACTTTTTTCATGCAGTCTATCCACAAGACTTTTCCCTCAAAGTTTGCCAAGTAGTCAAGTGGGTAGCATTTGCTTACTCCATAGTAACTTTGTCTAGGGAAATTGTTTTTTACTCTAAGTTCTTAACAGGCTTTCAAGTTTTTACCCTTGTTTTTCTTGCTTATACGCTCTATTTTACAGTAAGAATTGTCTTTTTGAGGCGAGAGGGAAGCATCACATTTTTGGTCGGAGTAGTTTGCATCATAGCAGCAACGGTCAATGATTTGCTCCATGCCAACGAGGTAATCAATACATTCATCGCTATTCCTTTGGGATTATTGGCGTTTATTTTTTCTCAAACTTTATTGCTATCTTCCTTATTTTCAAAGGCTTTTCAGAAAGTTGAGGATTTGAGTGAGGAAATGCGTCAAATCAATAACAACTTAGAAGATATAGTAAAACAACGCACCGATGAGCTGGGCAGTGCCAATAGTGAATTAGCCATAACCAATGAAAAACTGAACCAAGTCTTGGAAGAAACACAGCAAACCTTAGAGATTGTCAATGAACAAAGAGCCAAGTTAGCAGAAACTAATAGAGAGATTACCTCCAGCCTGAACTATGCCCAAAGAATCCAACAATCCATTTTGCCAAATATCAGTCTGATGCAAAGAGTATTGCCCGAGTCTTTTGTATTTTTTCGCCCTCGCGATATAGTAAGTGGGGACTTTTATTGGTTTGCAGAAATTCCAGAGCAAGCCAAAATCGTGCTTGCCGCCATTGATTGCACAGGTCATGGCGTTCCCGGTGCTTTTATGACTATGATTAGTCATCAGCTTTTAGATGAAATAGTCATAGAGAAAAAAATTACCGAAGCCGACCAAATCCTCAATTCCTTGCATAGAGCTGTCCGTAGAGTAATGCGTCAAGAGGAAACAAGCAGTAGAGAAGGCATGGATTTGTCTTTAGTAGTAATAGACAAAATCAATAGAAAAATGGAATTTGCAGGGGCAAAAAATCCAATTATTTATCTCCAAGAAGGCAAATTGCATCACTTGAAGGGAGATAGGATTTCCATTGGCGGGGAGCGACAGGAGCAGGAGCATTTGTTCAATAAACACCTCATTGACCTATCTTTGCCTACTACTTTTTATATCTTTTCCGATGGCTACCAAGACCAATTCGGTGGGAAAATACAAAGGAAGTTTATGCTTTCTCAAATGAAACAAGTATTTTTAGAGATTTATCAAGCACCTGCCGACTTTCAAAAGCAATACATAGAACAGAAGCTAAAAACTTGGATAGAAGAAGGAAATGAAAGCCAAACTGACGATATTCTGGTTATCGGGGTAAAAGTATTATAACACTTTCAAATCTATTTTATCATAATTCATTGTCCATGTCAGAAAAAAGAGAGGAATATTTTATGCACGAAGCCTTGCGTTTGGCTCAGCAAGCGGCACAGCAGGGAGAGATTCCTGTGGGGGCAGTAATAGTTTATGAAGATAAAATTATTGGACGTGGTTATAATCAGACAGTTACACTCAACGACCCTACTGCCCATGCCGAGATGATTGCGATTACTGCCGCTACTCACGCCATAGGCTCTCGCTATTTGAGCGAATGTACGCTTTATGCCACTTTAGAGCCTTGTGTCATGTGTGCTGGGGCTTGCTACTGGGCGATGCTCAAAAAAGTAGTGTATGGAGCAGGCGATGAGAAAAATGGCTGTACCAAAGTAGGCGTTTCTTTGTTTCACCCTAAAACACAAGTAGTCAATGGTTTACTTGCAGAAGAAGCAAGTATGCTCTTAAAGGATTTTTTCAAAAAACTGAGGAAATAGCTATCACAAATCTATGCTTATCAGTACTAATGGAATTTCTCAAATACATTATCAAAAAGATACTCTCACCACAGTCAGGGCTATATCAATGGCTAAAAAATAGCTATTATCGCTTAGGAGCATCTTGGCGACCCGTTTATATCACTGATTTAGACGATATACTTAGGCAATATGCCGCCCTGAGAGAAAGCAATGTTTTTTTTATCAATATCGGGGCAAATGATGGCATCACAGAAGACCCCATTGCCGAGTATGTCAAAAAACATCAATGGAAAGGCATTATGGTAGAACCTGTTGGCTACTTGTTTGAGAGGTTAAAGCAAAATTATCAAGGGTTTTCTATTGCATTTGAAAACTCAGCCATCGCTAAGCAAACAGGCAAGCAAAAATTTTATCGCACTGCTCCTTCCTTAGCACTTCCTGATTACTATGAAAGAATGGGAACGCTGAACAAACATTTTTTGCTACAACACGGAGCCGGCACTCCCAATTTGAAGGACTATATCATAGAAGAAGAAATCAACTGCTTGTCTTTTAATGATTTAAAAAACAAATATCAATTTTCACAAGCACAACTCATCTTGATAGATACCGAAGGGCAAGATGCTGAGATTTTACAAAGCATAGATTTACAAGCACTTAACACAGAAATAGTTATTTTTGAGCATATTTTTTTGAGTTTTAGCTCTTATAAAAAAATCTTACTCCTTTTAAGAAAACAAGGCTTCAAAGCATACAGAGTAGGCAGAGATACTATTGGTGTAAAAAATACGCTCAGCCTAACCTAAATCCTAACATTAAAATATCGTCTATCTGCTTGTGATGCAAGCCCTTCCATTTGGTAATTTCTACGTCTAAGATTTCTTTTTGCTCTTGCATAGGTTTGTGATGAATCGCAAGCAAAAGTTCCTTCAAGGCTTTGATAGTAAATTTTCGTCCATGCTCACCCCCAAATTGGTCGGCATAGCCATCTGAAAACATATAGACAGCTGTAGGCTGCTGAATAGAAATTTCGTGCTTTGTAAATGTTCTATTCGCCTCTTTTTGTAATCCACCAATAGCGTGCTTGTCAGCTTTAAAATATTGTAACTCATTATTTTGAATGATAATGAGCGGATTGTTTGCACCTGCATACTCTAAGATTTTATCCTCCTGCCTCCAAACACACATTGCTAAGTCCATGCCGTCTCTATTTTCTGTTTCTTCTTGCTTGAGGGCTTTTCTCACGCCTTTGTGCAGTTCATTAAGTATTAAATCAGCTTCTGTAATATGTCGATTTTGCACGATTTCATTCAATAAATTAAAACCCATCATAGTAAGTAAAGCACCGGGTACGCCGTGTCCTGTACAGTCTGCCGCTGTAATGAGAATTTTATGAATAGGGGTGTCTTTGTGCTGATTATCAGGGTATTCAGTATGCGTAAACCAATAATAATCACCACTTACTATATCTCGGGGCTTAAATAAAATAAAACTTTCTGGCAGTAAAGTTTGCAAAGTAGCCTCGTCAGGAAGCATAGAATCTTGGATACGGCGGGCATAGTTGATGCTTCCTGTAATTTTTGCATTAGCTTCTTTGACTTCGTGATAGGTTTTTTGGAGTTCTTGACTTTGCTTCTCGATGTTATCTCTTTGGGAAAGGATTTCTTCTTTTTGCTTCAAAATTTCCATATTTTGTAAGGCAAGTTTCACTCCTGCCTTTTTCTTTTGCTGGTAAGCATAAAAGACTACGAAACCCAAAATAAATACTAAACCCAGCCCGCCTATGAGCGACCTTTGCACCAGTTTGTCAAATTCAAGTTCTTTTTTGAGTTTTTCCTCCAAAAGTTTAGCGTTTTCTTGACGTTGTTGGAGGATAAGTAGTTGTTTTTGTTGCTCTTTGGTTTGTCGGTTCATTTTTTCCTTTTCGCTCTCTGCGGCGAGGAGTTTTCGCTCTTGGTTGAGGATTTTTCCTTCTTGGGCTATTTTCTCAGCTTCCGCTAATTTTGCTTTGAGCTGGGCTTCCAAAACTTTTCTCTTGTTTTCTTCTTCTGTTTTTCTTCTTAGGTTGTCGTCCAACATGGTAAAAAACCTAAAATACTGTATAGATTTCTCGGCATTGCCCATTTTTTCATAGTTTTCTGCCAAACGACCATAACAGTTCCTAATGAGTTCTTCGTTGTCGAGTTCTTTTACTGCTTTCAAGGCATCGTTTTCCAATATCTGTACGGCTTTGTCATATTGCTTAAGTTTTGAGTAGGTATCTGCAATAGTAAGCCATGCAGAGGCAATGCCCTCTTTATCTTTTTTAAACTTTCTAATTTCTAAGGTTTTATAATAATAATTCAATGCTTCATCAAAGTAGCCCATGTCAGAGTATAGAGAGCCAATATTATGATTAATCATCGTGATAGCGTTGTTATTGCCTATGCTTTCATTGATAGAGAGGGAGCGTTTGAAATAGTCTATGGCTTCTTTGTTGTAACCATGTTCCCAGTAGATAAAGGCAATTTTATTGAGAAATTGAGTAGCTTGATTGGGGTCAGAGGCTTGATATTTCTCTGCCATGTTTTTTGACTCAGCTATAGCCATTAGCTGATTTTCAGGAATAGTTCCTCTTTGCTGTGCTTTTAATGGTTTAAAAGGGGTACAAGCAAGCAAGAGCACTACACAAGTAATTTTTAACAAGGGGTAACGCATAGTGTAGTAGATTTTATTTTGTCTTCTTAATCGTACAAATATAATAATTTGTCGTTAATTTACTCTATTCTAACGACTTTTCATAGACTATAAAATCATAATCAAAGGGATTTTTTTCATCTTTGATATGCGATTTTCTACTTTTTTCTATCCATATTTTTTTGTCTATTTCTGGGAAAAAAGCATCGCCCTCAAGGTAAGTATGCACCTCTGTAACATACAATCGATGAAGCAAGGGCATTGCCAAGCGATAAATCTCTGCTCCTCCTATGATAAAAAGCTCTTTCTCACCTTGTTCTTTAGCATAAGCAATGCCCATTTCCAAAGCACTGACCCACACCAAACTTTCTACCTGTTCCTTCAAAGCGTCCGCTCCTCTGCTCAAAACTATACAAACTCGCTGGGGTAGAGGCTTGCCGATAGACTCAAAAGTTTTTCTCCCCATCAAGATATGGTGGTTCAGGGTGAGTGCTTTAAAATGTCGCAAGTCGGCGGGCAAGTGCCAAGGCAGTTGGTTGTTTTTACCAATGACGTTATTGAGAGATTTTGCTACAATTGCTGAGATTATCATAGTAAAGAAAAGGTTTCATAAAATCTTTGAAAGATAGTAAACTCATTGATTCCTAATTTTTTGCTGATTTCCAAGATTTTCTTGTAGTCAAAGGCAGACACTTTTCTTGGAGTAAAAAAGGGTTCTTCTCTGTCTAAAAATAAAAAGGCAAGCAGTTTGGTGAAAAGCGGCGGAGTAAGGGCAAGCAAACTTTCCCTGTCTAAGTGCTGTTGCATACACATCACCTCCTTACTGAGTTGATTTTTTTCTAATAGGCTTTCTACCATTAATCTAATGACTTCTAAAAATCTATCTTCCCACTCCTCAAAGTGAATGACCAAAGATTGCAAGGCATGGACTATCGGGTCGCGCTTGATAAAGTAAGCATCTTGGGAGAGTTGGCGAGCTTTTTTGTTGAGCATCATTTCCTCAAAAAAAGTAATTTCACGATTTGCTAAAGCTATACTTACCGAAGGCGTGAGTAGCATAAAAGCGGCAAAATCATCTGCTTCTATTTCTGCAAAACATTGTTTTATTTGGCTAAAATCTTTTTGCAAAGTTGATATTTCTTTTTTTATCAACTCATTATCAGCAAGTTCTATAATTTCTTCTTTAGTGAGCATATTCAAAAATAAGTAATTTCTGTTAATCTTATCAAGTTTCAACAAATATTCTTTCCTGCTTAGGAGTTCGATTTTCCAAAATTGGAGATGACCGATTTGGGAAATCAGTGCTACAGCTATATAGTTTCCTGATGAATATTTTTAACTACTTCGTTTAGCTCCTTGATGTTGTCGTTAATGCTTTGCAGGTAAAACTTAGTCGTATCTTCGGAAGGTTGGTATTCCATAGCTAATAATTGAATCAGTCCCAAAATCCTTGCTAAAGGAGCGCGAACTTTGTGGGCATTGTAAAAAGCATAATGGACAAGTTGTTGGTTTTGTATCTCTAACTGCTTGGTGCGCTCCTCTACCAATATCTCTAATTTTTGGTTGAGATAGGTAATACCTTCGTTATACGATTCAATTTCTTGGTTTTGAACCATAATATCTTCATTTTGCTTGGCTAATATGCGCTCCCTTCTCAAAATTAGTTTCTGCTCTCTGATGTATTCTTGACTGATAATCAATCCAATAGAAATATATAAAAAGTTGTCTGTGGCAAAGGTGATGAGTAGATTAGTAGGATATAGTTGTTCAGGAATATAAGGCTTGAAGCACTCTGGGCAGGTAGCCTGTGCATAGGCAATGCTTAGCAAGGAAAGGCTATAAAATCCCAGAAGATAATATCGCTGGGGAGTAGGAAAAATCAAGGTAGTAATAAAAAAAAGGAGATATATATTGACCATGCTATAACTGTACAAGCCGTAAGTAAGCACAATACTGAGCATTATCAAAAAAAAGTTGAATATGATTAAAGGTAAGATGATAGGGCGGTGTTTTTTTTTGAACTTGATCAGATAGAAGCCCCAAAAATTGATAAGAAAAGCAACGCTATTGATAGCTGCAAATAGATAACTACCCCGCCAGAGATTATATAAGACATATCCCAAAGTAATCGCCCAAACAGTCAGCAAAAAACGAGTTACTATCAATATGCCCAGAGCCAGCATATCATTTCTATCTGATAGTATTTTCATAGGTTTAGCTCTTGAGTAGTGGTTAGAATTTGATTGACTTCTTTGGTAAGCATATCCAACTCATTGCTTAGGTCTTGTATTTGAGGAAGGGTATCCTGAGCATTTGCTAAGCGATTTTGTAACAAAAGAGCAGAGATATGCTCTGACAGAGCAGTAAGTTGCTGCAAGGGTTGCTGGATTTTTGAGTTGTTAAAATTAGCATAGCTATTGATTTGCTGGTTTTGCTTAGCTAACTGAGCGGTGCGTAGGGCTACTTTATCTTCTAATTGCTCATACAAGATGCTTAATTCCTCGCGCTGGGCTAATATCTCTTGTTTTTTTTCCTTAATCTTCTGTACTTGCTGTTCCAATTTTTCCTGTTGTGCTACTGCTCTACTTTTTTCTTTCAAATACTCTTTTTGAATAAGAAAGCCTAAATAGACCATCATTGAGGCATAGATAACAAAATCAAACAATTTCTCGGACAAGGGCTGTACTACGTAGAGATTAGGGATAAACTGTGGGTATTTGTACTGGATATAGAAAAGACAAGAGGTAACTATGATATAAAAAATCAAGAGAACTGAGCGGGTATAGGAAGTGAAAATAAGCGACCAAAGCAAACCTGTAAGTAGAAAATTGATTTTGTTCTCATCAAAAAAACCTTTGTTGAGAAAAAACTCTGTGATACACAAGGAAAATATAAGAAGAGTTACTAATAAAATAATGGTTTTGTAAGCATATTTGTACTTAATCAGGTAATAACTCAGCATACATATTACTGCCAAAGCAGCACTCACTGCGGCTGATAAAAAATGTTGTTGAAAAATATCAAAAATGGTATAAATAGAGGAAACAATTATTATAAATGAAATAAGTCCATAAGCTATTTTTTCATTTAGCTCATACAAATAAGGTTTTACATGCATAAACTTTTAATACTAAATATATGTATTGTTAGACTAATTTCAAGCAAAAAACTTGACATTTTCCACCTGATTAGATAAGTCAAAAAATATAATACGCACAATTATCTTACACGCAAAAAGCACTTTGCCAAAGCCAAGCCATGTACCTGAGCCTCTATGTAGGTTTGTAAGTCTTCATAGCTTTCTTGAGCATGCTTAAGAAAGGCAGAAGCCTGACCGTAGATAGCAGGAAGTTGGATTTTGTTGATGTAATAGTACCCGTCCAAGTAGTTTTTTACTCCACCAGAGATAATGACTTGCTTACACTTCATCTTATCTCCTAACTCATGGATAAGCAAGTTAGTGAACTGTATCATTTCCTCAGCACTATGTCCTATCTTAGCCAGATTTTCGTATATCATTTGTTTTTGGGCATTGCTTCTGAGCAGTTCTAATTGGGCGAAGTTTGTGCCTCCGCTTGCCGCAAAGTCTATGGCTTCTAAGGGAAGTTGGAAAAGTGCTTTGAGGCTCTCATAGCCCATTCCCTGCCCCACTTCTTTGACAATCAGTTTTAAATCAGTAAGTTGCAATAGCTCGCTGATAGTGTCTATAGGTGGACGAGTAATCAAATCGCCCTCTGGCTGTAGCCATTCTTGCAAAGGATTGACGTGGATAATCAGTCCATCTGCTTCTAAGCGTTTGACCAATTCTTCTACTTGGTGTACTGCTCCTTCAAAGAGCATTTTTTCCACTTGAGCAATACCCAAGTTGGCAAATAAAGGTTGGTTTCCTATGAGTTTCCTTACATTGAAATCCTCAAAATACTCATTGGAATATAACAACTGCCTGCAAGACCCTAAACCCATGCCCATGCCGTATTCGCCGCAGGCTCGCGCCAGATGGTAGTTAATTTTTCTTGCCCAAGCTGTCCCTCCCGTCATGCTCGATACCCAAATAGGGACTTTCATTGTTTTGCCTAAGAAAGAAAAAGAGGTTGTTTCTTTTTTGGGGTGTGCGGCTAAGATAGGCTCGTAATAAAATCTACTATCTATTTTGCTATGAGCAATTTGAGATTTGAAAGCTAAACTAATGTGGTCTTGCTTTCTGGCAGAGGCATTTGAGTCTTGTATTTCTGTTTCCAATCTAATGAGGTTTTATGGGTTCTGTTTAATGATAAAACCAAAACAAAATTTGCAAAAGCAAAGTTATAAAAAAGCTATGGTTTTTAGAGAATTTCAGTTTTTGAAATGCTATTTTTGCAAAGCATTTGTTCTTTGTAAGCTATCCTTGTGCAGGATTTTCTTGACACACGAGCTTTTACCGTTTGAATATTTATTTATTGTTTAAGTACTTTTATACACCATGAAAAAGTTTTTCCCTGTTTTTGCTTTATTTATGCTTGCCTCTGTGGCTTCTTTTGGTCAGGAACTTACTTGGAAAATCTTGGCTGACGTAAGTTGGGAACGTAAGTACAATAAAGAATATGATGAACACATCAACTACCCTAAGTTTGGCAACATAGTGAAGCCTTTTGACAAGAAAGAGGTAATTATTAAAGGTTATTTGTTGCCTGTAGAAGTAGAGGGAGATTATATCGTCATTTCTGCTTTCCCTTACCAAAGTTGCTTTTACTGTGGAGGGGCAGGGGTAGAATCAGTCATGGAGGTCTATCTCAAAAAGAAAAAAACAGTGAAAGCTATGCAAATCAGGGTAAAAGGTAAATTGGAACTGAATGCCACTGACGTAAACCATCTCGTTTATCTACTCAAAGATGCCGAGATTGTAGAGGAGATTAATTGACAGAATATTTTTTATCTGTATTTGCGTCCTATTCTCCAAAGCTCAATCGGGATTCTAATAAGGTCTATTAGCTTTATTTTGCTTGCACCTTTTTCCTCCCACTGATTGAGTGGGAGTTCGTAGATAAGTGTGACAGGATTTTCTAAGTCTTTCATTTTCATTATTCTAAAAACTATCTCTACATCAAAGAGCCAAGGAGAAATAAAAGATTCCTTAAAGATTTCCTCTACGATTTCGCTCTTTATGAGCTTTGCGCCGCACTGCGTATCGTAAAAACGAAGATTGAGCATAGCACTGACTATCGTAGCAAACACGCGCCCAAAATAGTGCCTAAATAAGTAACGCTCTATTGATGCTCCCATGCGACTGATACGCGAGCCAGCCACTAAAATTAGATGTGGTTTTTGCACAACTAAGTCGATAAAAAAAGGAATTTCAGAGAGAGGTGTGGCAAGGTCTGCATCTAAATAACCGATATAGGCAAACTGCCTTTGTTTTGCTGTGTGCAGGATTCCCTGCCTTACTGCTTCTGCTTTTCCCTGATTTTTAGGTAATTGTAAAAACTGAATCTGCATACTGTTCGCCTTATGCAAGTTTTCTAATAGCTGGGCAGTTCCGTCTCTGCTTCCGTCATCTACGAAGCAAAAATGCACAAAAGGATACGTTTGACAAAATTCTAAAAATGCTTCGGCGTTTAATCTTTTTTCCTCATTAAAACAAGGAATAATAAATACAAACTTCAAATTATCACTCAATCTTTTAATAATTTGGGGTTAGAAAAATACAACAGCAATAGATTTAGCATATAGCAAGCCAAAATAGACAGAAAAGGGTAGGCTAAAATAAAATATCTATACTCTATACGGCGAAGTACCAAAGGGCAAAGGGCAATGATATAAAGTGGAATAAGCAAAATAAGCCATTGATTAACAGCAATTTGCTTAAAATTAGCAATACTATAAAAGACAAAAGATAGCCCTACAAGTAACGTAAAATAGTAAAGCCCTGAATAAATAATTTTTACTGTTTTTTGAAAAAAATTCTGCTCGGCAAAAGGCAAATTGCTTAAATAATATGAACCACTGTGGAAAAGAAACTTAGGCAATAACCTAAGTGGAGCTACTATATAAAAATAAAAAGGTTTCTCCTCTATGAAAGACTGACGATACTTGCGAAGGAGAGCCGTTACTTGTCTATCCGCCTCCATTCTTTCTGAGCCTGAGAAGGTAGAATCATCGGTAATTGCATAGATTTTCTTTACTTTTTCCAGAGAGTCTGCATTGTAAGCAGATGTAAATACGTACTCTGGTAAGTCTTTGAAAGATTGGTACTTATTGGGTAAATGATTGATTTGTGGCATTTTATAAAACAAAACCATTTCAGAATCAGGATTCCACGAAACCATGTCCCCTCCCCAAGACTGCACAAATTCCATCAAAGCCAAAAATTTGCCTTCTTTCAAACCTGCATGTACATCTGTAACTACAGGAATAAATTTACCAAAATGTACGTAATTCCTTGTAATCCATATAGCTTCGGTAACTCCTAAGACTAAGTTAAAACTCAATATGACTTTGGCAAGTACAGGGAAAGAAAATATTTTTTTAAAAAAAAGATAAATTAAGTACAAATTGAGTAATACCCAAATAGGCAGGATATAAGGACGCATTAGGATAGCCCAAGTCAAAAAAGCCCCTGACAGTACATAATGCCAAGTATTTTTCGCTGAGATAAAAAAGTAAAAACTGATAATAAAGGCAGATACAAAAAAACTTTCCGTGAGAATGAATAAATCATAAAAGGTTACGAATGAGTTAATTCCATAGACAAAGAAAGTGAAATAAAATACCTTCTTTGAAGGGAAAATAAAGTAGGCTATTCTTGCCAAAAGATAAGTGGAAATCATGGAAAGAATGATTTGTAATAAAAAAGTTAAATTTTGTGCAGTAAGTTCATCAAAAAATAAACTTAAGGGAGCAAGTACCAAATCGTACCCGGGCATTCGTCCTGCATAAGGACTAAGTACACCCTCGTAGATTCTTCCAAAAGTGAAATATTTAGCTACATTTTGGGCAGTGTGCAGATAGTCAGGACAATCGCCACTACATATTCCTATCAATCCATCTCCATTGAGTAAGTGGAGATTATAAATAAGGAATAAGATAACCAGCGTTTTAAGAAGTAGAGCCAACAAAAGCCAAAACCAAGTATTTTCTATTCTTGCCATTTGTTTTTTTGAATTTAGTAAGGCAAAGGTAAATTTTTTTGCTTGCTTTCTCCTATTATTGCATTTTCAAAAATTTGATACAGCATGACAGGATTGGCCGTAGGGACTACTTATTTTTTTAGCTTACTTGCTTCACTTACCTTATTTTATTGCATAGGGAAAGCAGTGAGGTGGTATTGGGTAAGGAGTTTTATTCCAAAAAATTTTTTCTCAGATATTTTCTTTAGTCTATTGGTTGGACAAATAGTGAGTGTATTTCTCTACACTATTTTCTGCTCCAAAGGGCAAACTATCCAATGGGTTTTTCTTGTCCCTGCCTTTTTTATCATGAGAAAACTCAATAAAAATCAGAAAGTTGCCCTTTCAAGAAATACCTGCTACCCAAAGCTATTGGCTATTTTGGCGGTAGTACTGATTTGTTTTCTTTGGGAAGCCGTTTTTTTCTTGCGAGCTGATGGTTTCCCTTTTACACTTACCTTTATAGACAATGTTTATTACAGCAAACTTGCTCATTTTTTGGGAGTTACAGGGCAAGAAAACTATTGGTGTATGGAAGACTATGTACTTGGCAAAGATGCAGAAGGTATTGCCTTGTATCATTTTTATGAGATGTGGCTGGGCAGTTTGCTCAGTCGACTTTTTGGACTGCTTACCTTACCTACTTTTCTGCTCGTAGCGCAGCCGACTTTTCACTGCATTGGTTTTATAGGTGTATTAGCTTTGATAGAGCATTTTTATCCTCAATTCAGTATTTTTCAACTTATTATCGCTTTCTTATTACTATTCGTCAGCGCAGTTTATTTCCAATTTTATGGAAAGATAGAATTTTTAAAATACGCAGATATTATCTTTTTTAACTTTTTGAGTCATATCGCCAAAAAAACAGGAATTTATTACGTATTGCTGCTTGCTTTTGTGCTTTTGCTTCATCAAAAACAGAGAATTATCGCATTTAGCACTCTTTTTTGCTTACCTATAATGACAGTAACTGCTTTCCCTTTCTTAGTGGGAGGCACAGGGTTGATGCTATTTATCTCATTTATTTTTAAGATTTTAGAGCGAAAAGAGGTTTATGTATTAGCTCTATTTTTATTTGTTTTCGTAGTAAGTTACTTGGGTATCTACTTATTGTTGCGAGATACCAATGCAGTAATGACACCTACCTACGCTTTATCGGGCTTTTTAAAAAATAATTTGGGAGAATGGTGGACAAAAATAAAATTAATTGTAGGAACAGGTATGCAAGTTGGCTTACTGCTAAGTCCTTTTGTCTTATTGATTTTAGTTTCGGTAAAGCCACAACAGTTAGTTTTGATTTGGAAAGAACACTCAATTGCCTTTATTTTTTCTTTGACTTGTTTATTGGCAGGATTGATGACTTGGGCAGTCCTTAATCAAATAGAAGATATGTTCCAACTTTTTCTTGTTACACTTTCTGTTTTGAATGTAATAATCATATATTTGATTATCAGCTATGTAAAAATCTTTTCTTTTTCAAGTTGGAAGCAATGGGCGATTAATTTTACTTTGTGTGTGGTACTGATTTATAATGTCTATCAGCAAATAGAGCGACAAAAATTCCAATATCCTCAACGTCAATCACCCCTGAATCTGTATGCTGGCTACAGCGAGAAATATTTAACACAACTCTCCTCTATGATAAAAAAAGAAACAATCAAAGGTTTAGGAGGCTCACTCATTGCAAAGGCAGACTACGAAAATTCTCCTTATGCGATACTGCCTCACATCATGCGCTTGGGGGAATACTTAGGATTGATGAGTAATGACTGCTATACGGTTTCGCTCAATGATTTAGACCTCCCTGACAATAAATTAATAAGGGAACACTACCTTATCAAACTCCCCTTTTTCTATTTTGTAGAGGAGCAGAAAAAGAGAGGAGAGTTTAAAGACATAGATAGTAGCCAAATTGCTTTTATTCAAAAATACCAAGTCCGATTTCTTATTGTTTCTAAAAATGCTCAAATCAGCGAAGCCTTACAATCCTTAGTGAAAGAAACAATCATAGACGAAATGTCTGGGGAAAAATTTTTATTGCTTTTTTGAATTATGATTTGACTGGTTATTATATGACTTCTCTAAGCACTGCTGCTTTAGCCTCCGCAATCACAAAATTATTATACCTCGCCTCCTCATCGCTATAAATGAGGCGTATCTCCCCCAATTGGAGCATTTCCAATACAGCTAAAAAGTTAAACACTACGGCAATTTTGCTGGGGTTCTCTGCAATAATTTCCTCAAAGGAAAGCATTGTTCGTTGGCTTAAAAGATGCTTTAAGACTTGCTTTTGTCCTTCTATGGTGTAGGGATAAGGAATAATCTGATGAACAGGTCTATTTTTATCAGCTTCTAAGCGTTTTAGCACATTTTGGTAAGCAGTAAGCAGTTTATAGAGGTCTAAATCCTCCAATTCTGCTTCTGCGTGAGCCATTTCTGCTATTTTTTTCACTTCTTCCACTACATTCCCGCGCTTTTCCATAGCCAAGCGACGCTCTTCCATTTCCGCCAAGATGCCTACTACTGACTTGTATTTTTTATATTCTAAGAGATGCTTGACCAATTCCTCTCTGGGGTCTATCTCTACGCCTGCTTCGTCTTTTGGCATACGCGGGAGCAGCATTTTTGCTTTAATACGCATTAGCGTTGCTGCTACCAAAATAAACTCGCTGGCAACCTCTATGTTCATCTGCTCCAAGTGGTGAATGTAGTCCAAGAAATCTTGAGTAATCTTAGCTATGGGAATATCGTAAATATCCAACTCATCGCGTTCTATAAAGAACAGTAATAAGTCAAAAGGTCCCTCAAAAAGCGGAAGTTTGATAGAGAAAGACATTTTTAAATCGCTGTTTATCAAATTTTTTTCAACTGTATTTTAAATGTTTACAAAATTTCCCACTCGTCGTTGAGCAAGGGAATGGCATGGTGAGCAGTTAAATCAAAAACACAAGGCACAACAGAAACATAGTTATTGTTCACTGCCCATTCGTCAGTATCGTCCCCGTGGTCGTGGTTCACAAAATTGCCTGCCAGCCAAAGGTACTTGCGCCCATACGGGTCAGTTCGCTCATCAAAAATTTCTTGCCACTTTGCTCTTGCTTGCCTACAAATCCTAATGCCTTGTATTTCTTGAGACTGCTTTCTCGGAAAATTGACATTGAGGGCTGTTCCTTTGGGCAAACCTGTTTTTAGAGCCTGCTCGGCTATTTTTTTAATGTAGGGTTTTGTATGAGAAAAATCTGCATTGGACCCGTAGTCTTCCAAAGAAAAACCTATAGCGGGCATTCCCTCTATCGCTCCCTCAATAGCAGCGGACATTGTGCCTGAGTACAAAATACTGATAGAGGTATTGCTTCCGTGATTTACTCCACTCACCACTAAGTCTGGAGGCGTACCTTTTAGTACGTAATACTTGGCAAGTTTGATGCAGTCAGCAGGCGTTCCTGAACATTCGTAAGCCTCTACTCCCTCAAACACTTCCGATTTATAGATTTTTAATGGAGAGTGAATCGTAATGGCGTGTCCCATGCCTGACTGCGGACTATTGGGGGCTACTACCAGTACCTCCCCAATTTCCTGCATTACTTCCACTAATACTCTTAAACCTTTGGCGGTGATTCCGTCATCATTGGAAACGACAATAAGTGGTTTTCTTTTTGACATATTGATAAATTCAAATGGTAGGATTGATTTTTTCTATATTTTTATTCTCTGTATTTTTGATGTCATTGATAAATAAGAGAGTGATAATCAATAACATTATCATGGGTAACATTCCCAAAAGAAAAGCTACATTTACACTAAGGCTTTCAAAAATAAAGGCACTCACCCCTGTACAAATCGCTTCGATAATAAAAATAACAGCAATGATGAGAGAAGTAATCACAGGGATTTTTTCTTTGCTCACACTGCTGAGAATGATAGCGGAAAGGGTAGGCATCACAGGCCCCCAAACAAAACCCAAGAGAGGAATAGCCCAAAAGAAAGAAGGCAAGTCAGATAAAGCAGAAATTTGAATAGGCTCTGAATTTACATTTGCGTAGTAGGAAGTCATAAAAATACATACAATACATAATGCCATTGAGCCAATAAGTACATAAAAAACATTGAAAATGTGTAAGATAAAACTTGCAAAAATCCTCCCAAAAAACAAACCTGCAAAAGCCAACATCACTAAGTAAATGTCTGCGTTGAGGTTAGCAATGTACTGTTTGCTCAAAGAAGGAATCCACTGCATAAAGTGGACTTGTGCCATCGACAAAAATGCTAAGTTAAGGGCAAGCATTAGTACCATAGAGTAGCGGAAAATTTCAAAAAAAGACCATGCCCCTTTTTTAGATTTTGAAAATAAAGAAAATATAAGATGATATAATCGAGAAAATAAGTGCAAAAATACATCATGCCACAGAGATTTTTTTTCTTCTAAATGCAATTCACGCACTTCTTCTTTTTTCTTGAAATCAGTGGTGAAAATCAGCCCAAGTGCAAGCAAACTTAAGCCGCCTATTACCCAAAACAAGTAAGTCCATGAAAATCTCGTATTGGCAAAACCTCCTGCTATCGCCCAACTGATGATAAAAGCAAGCACAAACATTGCCTCAAAGCGATTCAAGAGGCTTGCAAAAACTTTATCTTGTTTAGCTACCTCTCTAATCAGCATATATCCTACTGTTCTTGCTATGACGAAAATAACGCCTGTCCCGAGAAACAAAAGCTGTGGGAAAAGGAAATGATTGGAAAATGGAATAATGATGCCTAACGATAAAATAAAAATTAAGCAAGGAACAAGTAACTTCCTATAAGAAATAGTGCGAATCAGCTCACTCATCAAAAAAGCAGCCAAAATCACCGCTATATATTCTATGACAAGCAGTATAGAGGACTTGCTTTTGTCTAAGGCATAGGTGTAAATTGCTTGCTCAATAGTGATGAGTGTGCTGTGCATGAGCATAGCTACTATAAAATAAACAAAAAATACGATAAAAATGATTTTGTTTTTATCCATGCAAAAAAGTCTTTATCCCTTTTTTACAAAGCTAATAAGTTTATTCAGCTATTCAAAAATTTAATAGGAAGGTTTATTTTTTTCTTTGCCTAAGCATCCGCACAGAGTAAAATAGTCTTAGCAACCTTGTATGCCTGTATGATTTGACAAAATCTTACGGGCGTATTTCATCTGACAATAGCATAGCAAAAGTAAATATAAAATCTACTAATAAGCCAAAAATAATCCCAAAGCCAAATCCATAATTGATAAGTTGGGTAAAATACTTGTCTGCAAAGCTGTAAAAAAGGCTTTCTATTTCTTTGGGTTGCATATTGCTTACCTCATTTTCTACGATTTTCTTCAGGTCTATGCCAGCTAAAAGACCATCTAAATTATTTTCTAAAGCTTTTAGTGCTGCCTCTGTCAAAGCATCGATAAGGAAATGTTTTGTTTCAGTAGAGATATTTTCCACTAAGTTTGTCAAGTTGGCATCAATTAAAGTAGCAAACTGGGTAGAGAAAAATGCTTTGGTGTTTTCTTTCAAAAGTAGATTTTTTATCCAAAGATTTACCTCTTCTTTAAAAAGAGCAGGGTTTAGTATCTGACCAAATTTTTTATGGCGAACTTGGTTGAGGAAATCAGCTATCATTTCGTTTCTGACCTGCTGGATGGCTTTCCCCTCAAAGAGCAGGGCTGTCCACCTTTGGGCTACTTCTTGGAAACTCTCTGCACTTATTCCATCAAATAATTGCTGGACGGGAACCCGTGCCAAATGCTTTTCAGCAATATTCAACATGAGTGTAGAGGCTATTTCACTGATTCCTTTACTTTTACGAAGCCCATTTTCGCTAAGATGTGTAGCAAGTGTGTCTATTTCTTTGTGTAAAATTCTTTGTAAATCAGTAACTTCGTGAATAGAAAGAATCTTTAAAAAAACAGTCATGGGCAGTTTGAAAATCTCCTCCAATAACAAATCTAACAGGCGTTGGATAGCTTCTAAGATTTCCTCACGAGCCAAAAACTCATCAACTTTCTTTTTGAGGTAGTCATTATCTATGTTGAGTTTAAGTTGGGACATGGGACTTTCTCCTATCTGATGTACACCATTTGCCACCAATTCTTTGAGGCTCGTACTTTCTTTTTTAAAGAAAAAGGGTATTCCCTCCTCGGCTAACTCCTTAACAGTGTTTTTAATAGGCTCTTTGTAAAGGGCTGTTGCCTTGTTTTCTTTGTAGGCTTTTTCATAAACTAAGTCTGCTAAGTTGTCTTTATTCTTGCTCAACCATTCCATGCCGAACTTGATGAGGTTGTCCACTACAGTGTCCATATTTTCTTGGATAATCCTAATCAAGTTCCCAGCAAATAACTCACTAATCTTTTTTTGTGGGTCAAGTTCTTGGCTAAGTCTATCGTCTATAAATTTGAAAATTACTTGCTTTATCTCCTTATCTATTAGCTTATTGCGTAAATTGAAAGAGATTTTTTCTTTCAAATTTTCTTTTTGAGTAGTATTGATGTAGGAGTTCAATATTCTTTTGCTATACTTCTCAAAAGGAATAATCTCTTTGGTGAAAAGGTCTTCTTTAAGTATCTTACTGAGATTTTTAAAAAGCTGAACAAGTTGATTTTCAATAAATTCACTGATTTTAGGATAAGTATTGTCCTTCACTTTGGCAGAGAGCAGGGTGTCCAAAGTGTTGGTATTTTCTCCTAATTTTTTCAGCGTATCGTAAAGGAAGTTTTGTGCTTGCTTTTGAAAACGCTCGCTTTCAGTATATTCAATGAGCTGTTTTTCAAGTAGGCATACCAACTGCTCTGCTTGTGCAAAATCCTCTACACTTTTGCTTTCATTGGCTATGACGAGCTTATTAATTTGCTGATTAACAAAATCTTGGTTTTTATTAATCGCTTCAAATATTGCTTCCCCACCTCTCTGCCCCCAATGTTGCTTATTTTTTTCTACCTGCTTTCGCAAAAACTCAAAATCATTGGCAGAAAAAAACTCGATGATTCTATTGTTCAGATTTTCCTTGTTTTTAAGGAAAGTATCTGTCAAATGAGCTTTATTAAGCAAGCCATTGACGACAAACTTACCCATGTTTTGAGCAAAACGAGTCTGATTTTTTGCTGCTACTCCTGGCGTAAAAGGCACAGGAAGTTTGGTCAGAGGAAAATACTTTTTTTGGTATGGTCTAAAAATCATCTTCAGAGCCAGCCAATTAGTGCTGTAGCCTGTAATGCCATAAGCCAAAGAGGCAATGCCTAAGTTCATCAGATTCAAGAGATTGTCAGATGGTAGCGTATAGAGAACTCCCCCTGCTAAGGCTCCTAAAAATGCACCAAAAACGGTAATAGGTTTGAGCTCTTTACCCATGAACTTTTCTACTAAGTCGCGTAGCTTGTCTGCATTCATTTTTTGCATACTGCTACTGACAGCCATTTCTACCTTGCCTGTAAGGAGGTTGGGTAGATTTTGGATAAGTGTATTTTCCAGAAAAATAGGCACTTGTGTTTTCAAATCGGTCTGATTAAAGAGTTGTATGAGCGTTCTCACTTCTCTTTGTTTCAATTTATCAAACTCTTTATCTAACAGATTTTCAGTGGCTTGTATGATAAAAGGATTCCACTTTTCAATCTGCTTTGGTGTAATGTAGTCCGAAAAAGTTTTGTCTTTGAGTTGTTTGGCAATGACTTCTTTGAAAAACTGTACTATTTGGTTTTGCTTACTTTGCAGTAAATCGTGTAGATTTTTGGCTATCAACTCACTGAATTTATCAAAAGTAGTCAAAGGTAATACCTCATTAAGTTTTTGATTGAATAGCTTAGTAAGTTCATTTTCCAGTTTTTCCATTAATAGCTTGCTAAAACGCTCATGGTAAAGGAACTGATTTTTTAACTGCACTTCTGTAAGCTGATGAATAAGGCTATGCAAGAATTTTTCTATTTCCTCTACGCTTACCAACTCCCCTAAGGTACGATTGAAAAACGCAGAGAGATTGAATAAAGTGCTTGATTTTTTAGGTAAGGTATCGGTTGTTTCTTCCTGATTAGAGGCATCAGACTCTAAAGTATGCACGAGATTTTCTAACAGTAAATTGCCAAGGTCGACTTTCTGGTTAAAAGTAGGGTTGCTTTTTAATTGGGCAATAATATCACCTATAGTATTGTTTTTCAAGAAGTTAATAAGTTGTTCTGTTAAGCGATTAGCTGTTTCCTCAGGATTTTGGCGATGCTGGTCTATGATTTCGGTCATTTTTTTTACAATGTTGGCATATTGGCTTACGCTACCTATGAAAAATCGCAAAATAAGGTCTTGGAAACGGGACTTGACATTTTTTTTGAATGTAGAGTCTATGAGCAGTTCTAATTTTTCTTTTCGTTCTTCTAACCAAGTAATTAGACTTTTAAGAACAATAGGAAGTTTGGCGTGAAGAAAATTATCAAAGTTTTTTGCCAAATCATCAGAAAGCAGTTCAAAAATAGTAGTCTTCTCATTTTCAAGCACTTTGAGTAAAAAATCAGTAAATGAAGTTATCATTTTCCTGCCTTCATCTGAGTTTACAATTTCCAAAAGCCGGTGATTAAGCTCTGAAGCAATATAATCAGTACTATTTTCTCCAAAAATATCGTAAAGTTTTCTTTGTGCAATTTGCTGACTGATGCTACTAATCAAAGTATTTACTTCTAACAAGTTGCTTATTTGTTGTATATTTTCCTCTATAGGAAGTGCAAAGTTATTCTGCAAGTCTTGGTGGAAATTGTCAAAAGTATTTACAATGTTCTTTCTTACTTGTCCACTGAAATCGGCAGTAAGCAAGCTAAATAATGTTTTGTCATTTATATCTTTATACACATTTTGAAAGATTTGATGCAAACTTTGCGGCGTATCTAAGACTTGGTTCAGTTCACTTGCAAATGAGTTTACAACGAAATCAAGCTGGTTTTCTGACAATAAAGAAGTGATAGGGGCATGAGTGAAGATAAAATCTACTATCGGGGTAGCTTGGAAGTCTTGGAATGCCTTACAGTTTTTAAGCATTCGATAGCTTTCTTCTATGCCTCTGATTTGTGCTACTGTAAAGTTGTCAGGGAAAATGATATATAGCTGATTTTCAAAGAAGTCAGCACTGATTTGGGCTATTGCTCGGGATAATAGCTCAGGGTTTTGGTTGATTTCTTTTTCAATAGTGTGGTGGTTAATGATTTCTCTCTCAACAAGTTTACTGACATTGGTGATGAACTCATCTTTGGTGCGGATAACGATTCCGCCCAAGCCAAATCGCTTGCGAAAAAGCATCTGAATTGCTAAGTCGTTAGTGATGTAGCCTACGACTGCACCACTGAAAATTTTTGAAAGAAGTGTGAGAATCAAAGTGCTTTGGGAAGTTTTGCCACGAATTTCACGAATTTACACGAAATCTTGTCTGTTTTGCTACGAATTTCACGAATTTACACGAATTTTATTTTTGTGAAGTTATAAAATTGTTTTTATTTCTTTTAAACTTGTGATTTCAAAAGTAATTGGTTCATTATGAATTAGCCTCTCAGGGTTATAAAATACGGCATCTATACCTGCGTTATTTGCTCCGGCGATGTCAGTAGTCAAGTTATCTCCTATCATTAGGGTATCTGCCTTAGTTGTTTGAATTTTACCAAGCGCAAATTCAAAAATTTCCTTGCTTGGCTTGCGGTATTGAGTAGTTTCTGAGGTTATAATCTCAGCAAAAAAGTGTAGGATTCCGCTACTTTGCATTTTTTGCTTTTGCACTTCCTCAAAGCCGTTGCTGATGATATGCAGTATGTAATCCGATTGCAAATATTCCAACACTTCTAAGCTATGCGGGATTAAGTGGGGTTTTTGCGGGCAACGCTCTAAGTAAGCATGATTCATTTGCTCAAAAACTTCGCTTGGCGGACAGTCTAACTCTTTTCTGATGAGTTCGAAACGCTGTGTTCTAATGGTTTTTCTATCTGTTTGATGGTGATTGTAAGCGTCCCATAGGGCATGATTTATCTTGCGAAAGCACTGCATGAAGATAGGAAAATCTACTTTTAGCAATTCTTGCAAAGCAAGTTCATCAAACAGTTCTTTAAGTGTTTCCTCAGAATTTTTCTCAAAATCCCAAAGGGTATGGTCTAAGTCAAAAAAGAGGTGTTGGTATTTTTTGGACATGAGTATTTTGCTTTGAAAAATTGCATCAGTGGACTTTATCGTGGAGTCCTAAGCTCTAAGCTACAGTAAAACTGTTGGATATTATCCGATTTGGAAAATTGGACTCCACGACTTCCTCTACTTCCATAAAACCATTAGTATCGATATTTGTTAGCAAAACGGTCTTTATTTCGTTGATGAGCAGAGGGTCGTATTTGGCACTTACCCTGATGTAATTTTGTGTAAATCCGTGCATTCTGCCGTTTTCTACATCATTTTCAAAAAGTACGGTCGCTATCTTGCCGATGTTTTGCTCGTAAAAAAATCTTCTTTTTTTGTCAGAAAGGATATGCAACATTTTAGAGCGTTCGTTACGTACTTTGTGAGGTACTATTTCCTTGATTTTGAGAGCATCTGTATTGGCTCGCTCTGAGTAAGTAAATACGTGCAGATAAGAAATATCCAATTCATTGAGGAAATTATAGGTTTCTAAAAAATCTTCATTAGTTTCTGAGGGGAAGCCTACAATGACATCTACCCCAATGCAGCAATGAGGCATCAAGGTCTTGATTTGGCGAATCCTATCTGCATAAAGTTCTTTTTGATAGCGGCGATACATCAGACGCAAGATTTTGTTGTTCCCCGATTGCAAAGGGATATGAAAATGAGGAACAAATTTTTTGGATTGGGCAACAAAAGCGATGATTTCATCGGTAAGCAAATTAGGCTCGATAGAAGAAATCCTAAATCGTTCAATTCCTTCTACTTCGTCTAAGGCTCTAATCAAATCTATAAAACGATGTACTCTTTTCCCGTTAATGATGCCATAATCTCCTGTATTTACGCCTGTTAGTACTATTTCTTTGACCTCTCCTGTTTGGGCAACTTCTTTGGCTTTGGCAAGGATATTTTCTAAGGTATCGCTTCTGCTTTCGCCTCTGGCTAAGGGGATAGTACAAAAAGAACAGTTGTAATTGCAACCATCTTGTACTTTTAAGAAAGTACGGGTACGGTCGCCGTAGGAAAAAGAATGGTGAAAATTTGTAGCCTGCTCAATATTGGAGGCAAATACTTGGGCTTGTGGCGGTCTGACAAAGCCGTCTAAAAGTTCTATGAGGCGGAACTTCTCCGCAGCACCAAGTACTGCATCTACTCCTTCTATCTCGCTAATTTCTTTGGGTTTAAGCTGGGCATAGCAACCAATGATAGCCACATAAGCATTAGGCGAGATTGCCCTTGCTTCTTTGACTATTTTTTTGCACTTTTTGTCTGCATTTTCCGTAACCGAACAGGTATTGATAATGAAAATATCAGGAGTTTCTGTAAAATCCACTTTTTGATACCCTTTCTGCTCGAATTGGCGAGCAATCGTAGAGGTTTCAGAGTAATTCAGCTTACAGCCCAAAGTATAAAATGCGACCTTTTTCACTTCCCTTTTGAGTTTTTGAGGTGCAAAGGTAAGGTTTTTTTTGGAAAAAAAGATGATTTCAAGCAGATACTTTACACGAAAGCAAAGTAATATCATCTGCATAGGCATTGTTACCTTTGAAGGTATTAAGATACTCTAATAGCTTGATATGCAACTCTTTTTGGTCTAAGGACTTGTTTTTTTCTATAAAATCTCCTAAAAGTTGTACGCCAAACTCTTCGCCTTGCTCATTGTAAGTTTCTGTAAACCCGTCGGTGAAGCAGAAAAGTAAAAAGCTATCCACTTGGAGTGTAGTAATGTTCAGGGAAGGGAGTTTATTAAATCCCCCTAAAATAGTGGAGCCTTCTTCTAAGAAAAATACGCCTTTGTCAGTAAATAAGAAAGGAGGGTTATGTCCCGCATTTACATAGTTAAGTTCATGACTGGTAGAGTCATACTCCATAAAAAATGCAGTAATAAAATTTTCTCCTTGCGCATTTTGCATGATAAGATAGTTGAGTTCCTCTACTATTTCTCTTAGAGGAGTTTTCTTTCTTACTAGAGTTCGCAAAGAGGCTTGGAAGTTGGACATGAGGATAGCAGCAGGCACGCCCTTTCCCGAGACATCTGCTATACAAAGAATAAATCGATTTTTGTCTATTTCTATAAAATCGTAGTAATCGCCCCCTACGGTATGGTGAGGTTGATAACTTGCTACGACTTTGATTTTTTCATTATAAGGCAATTTTTTTGGAAAAAGCAAAGTTTGCACGTCTTTGGCAATTTCTAACTGCCTCCTAATAATTTCTTGCCTACTTTGTTTGCGTGCTAATTTTTTATTCTCTACCGCTACGATAATGATGTTACTGAGTGCTTCGATAAAATCAATGTCTTGTAGTTTGTTTCCTTCCAGTGGGGTAATAAGCACGTATGCTAAAATATCTTTTTTATGTTTGACAGGAATAATTGCTTGGAATTGGTTAAAAAAGTCTGCCTTTTCACCACTTTTAGGCAAATTACTAATTATTCTTTCCGTTGTTTTAGTAATTTTTGTAATACTTGGAGGTAGAGTTATACTATTGCACTTATTTTCTACTCCGAAGTGAGCTTTACATTCCCATTTTTCTTCTTCTTCCTCGAAAACAAAGAGTGCTAACTTACTGATATGTTGTATAGAACGCAAAGTTAGCTTGTATATCTTATAAAGATGCTCCTCTGGGGCATTGTCATTGATTGCCTGGATAGTTTCAAAGAGGGTATTCAGTTCCATCTCTTTCATCTGCAATCGGTATTCTATGGAGTCTTCGGTCATCTCTAAATTCATCATTGAATCATTTGTTTTTTTAACTCATATTTTCCTTAGGGTCGTAGGCATCTCTTAATCCATTACCCAATAAGTTGAAAGATAATACTAAGGTGATAATACAAAAACTCGGAATAGCTACTAAGAACCAATTACTTGGACTCATTTCGTTAAAACCATCTTTAAGCATATTTCCCCACGAAGGCACAGGTAACTCAACCCCTATGCCTAAAAAACTTAACCCCGCTTCCATTAAAATAGCCGAAGCAAAATTAGAAGATGAAACTACAATAATAGAACCCAATAAGTTTGGTAAGATATGACGATAAATAATGGTGTAATTACTTAATCCAAAGGCTCTTGCGGATTCTATATATAGCTTTTGCTTGATGCTCATTACCTCACCTCTGACTACCCTTGCGATATCTACCCAAGTAGTCAGTCCGATAGAAACAAAAACTACCCATATCCCCTTATTACCAAGCACTAAGCTGATAGCAATGACTAACATAATGCTTGGTACAGACCATACTACCGTCATTAGCCACAAGATGATTGTATCAACTACCCCGCCATAGTATCCTGCTATTGCTCCCAAAGTAATGCCTACTACCAAAGAAATAAGTACGGCTACAAAACCAATAGAAAGAGATATACGCGTTCCTAAAATAACTCTACTAAGCACATCTCTTCCGAGTTGGTCAGTCCCCAAGTAGAAGGTTCTTTCTTCTACATTTCTCGTATTAAATTCCTTGACTAAGCGAGGGAGGCTAGTAAATTGCAGCATACCTCTACTGTCCAAATAGACCAATGTATCGCCTCTATAATAGTGCCTATCTCCTATCTTCCTATAAATGAGCGTATCTGGTCTTAGTATTCCTTTTTTACTTTTGTCTATTCCTTGATAAACGACAGTATCAGCCGCAAACACTGCGTCTTTTTTAATGGTAAATAAGAACTGCTCTAAGGAGTTATTTCCCACATATAAGGGTTTAAGGTAATCCAATAGAAAGACCTGAATAGTATCCGTAGGTGTACCTCTGACTATGGGATTAGGATATAATTTGTAAAATAAAGAATCATCTTTTACTTCATAAAAGATGACAGGACTAATATTCTGAAATTCATTTTCCTGCCCTGAGAGCATTTTCTTAAAAATATTTACCCGTTCTACGGGTTCATTTTTATTTTCTTTAAGAATAATCATTGTTTCCATAGGAGCGAGCCTTTTCATATATACCGCTCCTCCATCTGCTGCATTGGGGGTGCTGTCAGGCATTATCAGATAACCCAAAAGAGCCATAAGATGAGCAAAAATAATCACATACAAACCAAAAACGGCGGGTTTGTTTTTAATAAATCGCTTTCGGATAATTTCAGAAGGCGAGTAGTGATGTATTTCTTTGGCTGACATGGTTGGCTTGTAATTATGCTAACTTTCTATTTTTCCACTCATATCCCTTAAAATTTGCCATGATACCTATATAAACTGCATAAAATGAATATATTACAAATAAAGGCAAAAAATAAAGGCTATATTTATTCTTATTAAGAAAAGAGTGAACCTGCCTCAAAAATATAAACTCAATGCTAAATTTCAATAGAATATGAATCAAAATTACTACATAATCAGTGATAAGTAAAAAAAAGGAAAAAATATTTAACAGATGGTAAAAAAAGACAAATAAAGCAACCGCTTTTACTGTCATACTATGGTGTACTTTCCACTTACCTGCCCAGCGTTTTCTTTGATGAAAAAAAACTTTCCAAGAAGGCAGGGGAGCGGTTCGCACTATTGCTTCTTTATTTTTTAAGAAAAAAACCTGCTTAGGATACTGTCTAAAAATTTTTTGCATTAAAAATTCATCATCGCCAGAAGCAATATGCCAATTCCCTTCATAGCCTCCTACTTCCTCGAATACTGCTTTTTCAAAGGCTATATTTGCACCATTGCACATCGTTGGTCTGCCCCAATGCAATGTCCCCGCACCTGTCCCTACTAAACTTGCAAACTCCATTACTTGCATTTTCTCAAAAAAACTTTGAGGGAAATCTAAAGCTACAGGAGAGCTGATAAACTTGGCTTGTTTTTGTTGGTAAAAATTGACTATGGTACTTAACCAATTTTGCCCAATGCGCGTATCGCCGTCGGTAGTAAGTATCAATACGCCTTGGGCAACCTGTATGCCCTGATAAAGTGCTTTTTTTTTCCCTATCAATGGAGCTTGCATATCAATTATTCTTAGCCAGCCTGTCGTAGGGTAGGTATCTTGGAAGTTTTTTATTTGTTCTAATGTATTATCCTCTGAGTTATCGTTTACTACAATTACCTCAACATGCGATTTAGGATAAGTTTGCAAAAATAAATCTGTTAAAAGTAAATAAATATTTTTTGCTTCATTTCGGACAGGAATCACAACAGAGGCAGAAATCAAAGGAAAATCTTTGGGAGATACAAAGCAAGGAGTTTGCTGCCAGCCTCTGTAGAGCAGCCACACGCAAATTGCATAGAGTATGGTAAATCCTAAGACAATATAAGCCATAAAAGCCTTTTTATTAAAATAAAAGAGCCTTCCTCAAAAGAAAGGCTCTACTTGAAAATTTCAAACTATAGAGATAAAAACCATTAATTATCTTTTGCCAATGCTTGGACAGCGGAGTAGTTGATTTTGAGTGCATCTGCTTCTCTAAGTTGTTGCTTAATGTCAGATACTATACCCATTTTTGTTTCTACGTCCACCTTCAAAGAAACAGTCAGTTTATCTCTTTCTGCCTCGTCCAATTTATCTTTTTCTTGATAAACAAAGCGAGGAATATCTCTCGGTGCAATTAAGGCATCATTGACCTGAATTCTTGGTTCAGTACCGTACCTATTTGTTTCTTTTGGCTTACCTACATAGATGAAACTTACTAAGGATTTTTTCTCCAATTTCTGCAACTGCGTGGCTCTTGGAACTTTGTTTTCAATCAATAGCGTAGTTTCTCTTAGTACAGTAGTTACCATAAAGAAAAACAATAACATAAATACAATATCTGGTAGCGAAGCCGTAGAAATTGCAGGAGTTGATTTTGATTTTTTTGCAAACTTTGACATAGCTTTTAATTTTTTTTAATTTCCTCCAACATTAGTAGGTTCTGCTTCAGATAACTGATAAGGAATTTTCTGTTTAGCTTCTTCTAACTTAGGGTCTTTACTTTTCTTTTCATCATTTTCCATTTCTAAGTATTCAGCTACCGTAACTCCCATGTACTCAGCACGTAACTCATTATAAGCCTTTTTCAATTCGTCCATAACGCTGATATATACCTCATATTTGGTACCACGGTCATGCTTCAAAGAAATTACGGCTTTGTCTGGACTTTCAGAAGACCTTTCATCTCTACCATTGTTCATGATAAACTTCTTAGCTTCTTCTTTCAATCGCTTGATGTCCATCAACTCCTCCTCGACCAGAAGTTGGTTATTGGAGTTTACCAATACATTAAATACGTTCCTATCTTTTAACTTTACTTCGTCCATGGCATCTGGTGGTCTTTTGGGTGGAAGACGCAAGGTCAGACCCTTATCAGAAGCGATGGTAGTAGTAACTAAGAAAAAGATAAGCAAAAGAAAAGCAATGTCAGCCATAGAACTGGCATTCACTTCGGGTGTACCTCTTTTTCCTCTTGCCATAATTTTACCTTATTTAAAGAATTTAACAACTTCATTTACTGCTACACCTATGATTGCACCAAAGAACAGGAGGTACATCATGATTAATGAACCACCAATTAGTTTTGCTCCACCGGGAGTTACATTATAGACCGCCGCAGCCTTAGGATTAGTAATTTCATCACTTGACAATACATAAGAGATGAAAAACAGTATCAACAAAGCCGCCACGGAAATCCCTACGCCTACCAAACTTTTAGGGTCGCTGAGGGAATAGATAATTGGTAAGATAACAGCCGCCCCTACTGCTATGAAAAACAGTATGTAGGTCGTCCATAAGCCAAGGTTAATGAAATCCATGATATATATATTTTTTATTTGAAATAAATCTAATCAATTAAAAATAAATTACTTACCCTCTTTTTACCTTGTATTTTACCAAAATATCAATCAAGGAAATAGAAGCATCTTCCATTTGGTTTACAATGCTATCAATTTTAGATACGCAGTAGTTGTAGAATACTTGGAGGATAATCGCTACAATCAAACCTGCTACCGTAGTTAAAAGAGCCACTTTGATACCACCCGCAACCAATGAAGGAGAGATATCACCCGCTGCTTCAATCGCATCAAACGCACCAATCATACCCACAACTGTACCCAAGAAACCAAGCATAGGAGCAAGTGCGATAAACAATGAAATCCATACCAAACCTCTCTCCAACTTGCCCATTTCTACTGAGCCATAAGCAACTACCGATTTTTCTACCATATCAACCCCTTCAGAGTAACGCGTTAGTCCTTGTGTAAAAATAGATGCAACCGGTCCCTTGGTTGCGGCAGTAGCCTCACGAGCCGCTTCAATGCCCCCGCTTTCCAGAGATTCTTCTACGCTTTTCAACAACTTACTGGTATTAGTTGTTGCTAAATTTAAGGTAATTACTCTCTCAATTGCAATGGCTAAACCTAAGATTAAGCAAAGCAATACGGGAGTCATCCAAATGGGGTCGCCCTCGATAAACTTTTCTTTTAAAACTTGGTGAAAAGTCTTTTCCTCAGCAGGAGTAGTCTCAGCAGTAGCTTCGGTAACGGTAGTTGCAGGAGTTTCCTCTGTCTTAGTAGAATCATCCTGAGCTAAAGCACTAAAGTTGAGAGAAAAGGTGATAACACCTATCAATACGAGTAGTTTGAAAACTTTTTTCATAGTCAATACATTAAATAGACTTTAAAATTGATTAATAGAGTTTTAAGTTTAAATAGACTGAAAATTAGTTTATTAATTAGATTAGAATTCAACTTTTGCAATACTCCTAAAAAAGTAGATGCTATAAACTGAATGCGGAGAGAGAGGGATTCGAACCCTCGGTACCCTTTTGGGGTACACCCGCTTTCCAGGCGAGCACCTTAAGCCACTCGGCCATCTCTCCTGAGATTTTCATTAGCAAATAAGCACAAATAAATCAATAAAATTAACTTAATCCAAATATTTGCTCAAAATTTATTTGCTGATACAGGAATAATCCTATTTTTTGAAAAATATCTAATAAAATGCTTCCTTACTTAGCAAAATAGGCATATTTTTGACTTCAAGATTAAAACGATTTTTACAATTATCAAAATATTCCTATCAAAATTTCTATTTTAGCCCAATATTTCTGCATGAATTTCCGTTAATATACTCTCTAAAATCAATTTTCCGTCTGTATTTCCTAAGATAGTATCTGCGGCTCGCTCTGGGTGTGGCATCATGCCAAAGACATTTCGCTCCTTATTACATATCCCTGCAATGTTTTCCAAAGAGCCGTTCGGGTTAGCTTCTAAGGAGATATTACCCTGCTCGTCGCAGTATTTGAAAAGGATTTGGTCGTTGGCTTTCATCTCTGCTAATATGTTGGCTGGAGCGTAAAACCTACCCTCTCCATGCCCAATGGGAATCTTATAAGCCTTATCCCTGTCCAAGGTTTGTGTAAGTAGGCTATGATTGGTCATTACTTTCAGAAATACATTTTTGCAAATATATTGATGATTTTCATTTTTGAGCAAGGCTCCCGGAAGTAAGTGAGATTCTGTAAGAATTTGAAAGCCATTGCAAATACCTAATACATAGCCGCCTGCCTGAGCATGGTTAATGACTGCCTCCATGATAGGAGAAAAGCGAGCAATAGCTCCTGAACGCAAGTAATCTCCATAAGAAAATCCTCCCGGTAAAATGATAAAATCACAATTTTGCAAGTCACGGTCTTTGTGCCAAAGTTTGACAGTATCTTGATGTAGAAGATGTTTTAGTGTGTAAAACATATCTTCATCACAATTAGAACCCGGGAAAACTACTACACCAAATTTCATTTTATTCTTAATTTTATTTCTTGAATCAAAACACAAAAATATGGATTAAAACCTATGAGTTTGAAAAATTATTGGCAATTATTTTGTTTTAAAAGTTAAAATTTAGCATTTAGCACCAATAAAATTGATGAAAACTTAACTCTTGTAAAAATGAGAAAACATATCTTTTTCAAAATTATACTGTGCAAAGCCATAATGCTTACTGCTTGTATAAAGTTACAAGAAAAGCAAATTAAATTGGACATTAACTGTCCAAAATGTGCAAAAATATTAGTAGATACTCTTTATACGATGTCTGGTATCCACTATGTAAGCTATAATAAGTCGGATAGTAGCCTAATAGTCAAGTATGATACAACAGGATTTAGTATGCGTAGGATTAATAACTTTTTGGTTGGCAATGGTTATATCAGAATGAGCCATGATTCTATCAAGACCACTCCTGCTTGCTGCAAATAACTCTAACTTATTTCTAAAAGTTTTACATAATCAATTAGGTTTTGGGTATAGTTGGCTTAATATTGGATTTTTTTAATTATCTTCGCTTTTTAATAAAATTTCATCATTACTTAAAATACTTGCCCAATGGACAACTTTAAAAATGCTACTCAGTTTTTTAATGCACTCAATATTTTATTTTATGGTTTTATGTCAGGGGGGCTGATATTTTTCCTTGTCACCTATTTGGCTTTCCAAAGTAATCAGTTAGAAGCCTCCGCAACGGAATTGGTGAGTATTTTTAATTATATCGTTCCCTTTGTGTGTATCATGGAATTTGGCTTGGCTGTTTTTTTATTTGATTTAACGGCAAAAAAAATTCCTTCTATGGATAGTTTAAAGGAAAAATTATCCACTTATTTTAGGGGCAAGCTCATACAGTGGGCTTTGATTGAAAGTGGGGGCTTATTTGCCATAGCAGCCTATTTTCTCACAGGTAATCAGATGTATGCTCTCTGGTACTTGTCTTCGGTGATGGTGCTTGCCTTTTATCGAGCTACACCTTCCAATTTCTACAAGTATGCCCAACTTTCTCAAAAAGAACATAGAGTAATGGAAAATAATTTAGAAATAGAATAAAAATGATATTTTCACTGCCTACTTTTACTATCAAAGTCCTTCACTATTTGCTAAAATCTTGCTTTTTCTCACCTAAGTATGCAAAACTTATTCTACTTTTGCAAAACTAATTCATATAATATTGGTTATTTATTTGATTTTGAGGCAAATAAACAATTGGACTATTCATAAATTATACTATACTATGCGAAGGTTGGCTACTTTTTTTTGGGTGATTTCTCTGCTTATTTTCTTGACAGTGCTGGTTTACAGCAATGTATATCTGCCTAATTTGGTGAGAGTGCAAGGAAGCGGAGCAGAGAGTTGGTTTTTGCAAAAATCACAATATTTTTACAGTGCAGTAGCCGTAGCTACATTTATCAATGGGGCAATCCTTTTATTAGGAGGAGCTTTTCGCTTTATTCCTTCTTTTTTGATGCCTGTGCCTAAACGCCATCTTTGGATGGGGGACAGCTATCTACGCAAAGAACTCTATCTGAACCTCAAAGCATGGACAAAGGGCTTAGGAGTTTGCTTTAATTTGGTGCTAATTATCGGTATGATAGATGTGTATGATGAAAATGAAACAGCTATTTTTATTCCCACAGCTTGGTTGTATATCTTAGTGAGTATCATTTCTCTTGCTTGGTTTGTTACTTACTACTTTTGGTTCAGCCACATACCAAGCACTGAAAACGACTAAAATCCAATATCAAACATCTAAAATCTATATTCACTCAAAAAATAATAAAAGCAGATGAGTTTATTAGTAATCGGTACGGTAGCTTTTGATGCCATAGAAACACCTTTTGGCAAGACGGATAAAATCATTGGGGGAGCGGCTTCTTATATTTCTTTGGCGGCTTCTTACTTTACCCCAAAAATCAACATTGTCGCTGTTGTAGGAGAAGATTTTCCCAAATCATACATAGAGCTTTTAGAAAATCATGGCGTAAATACAGAAGGATTGCAAATCAAACAAGGCGAAAAGTCTTTTTTCTGGGCAGGAAAGTACCACGAAGACCTCAATTCAAGAGATACGCTCATTACAGAACTAAACGTATTGGCAGACTTCGACCCGATTATCCCTAAAAAATACCAAGACTGCAAAATACTGATGTTGGGAAACTTGACCCCTTCTATCCAGCGTACCGTAGTGGAGCGTTTGGAAAGGCGACCTCAGCTAATTGTCATGGACACCATGAACTTTTGGATGAATGTAGCTTGGGACGAGCTTATGATTACGCTCAAGTTAGTCGATGTACTTTCCATCAACGATGCAGAAGCAAGACAGCTCAGTGGGGAATATTCTTTGGTAAAAGCGGCAAAAAAAATCATGGCGATGGGTCCTAAATATTTGATTATCAAAAAAGGAGAGCATGGTGCTTTGTTATTTGGAGAAAACCAAGTATTTTTTGCTCCTGCCTTACCTTTGGAGGAGGTTTTTGACCCTACTGGTGCGGGCGATACCTTTGCGGGTGGATTTGTAGGCTACCTTGCAAAGTCCGAAATCATTAACTTTGGGGCTATGAAAAGGGCTGTGATTTACGGTTCTACCTTAGGCTCTTTTTGCGTGGAAAAGTTTGGTACAGACGGGATCATCAACCTATCTCATCAACAAATAGAAGCAAGAGCAAGACAATTCATGGAATTGGTTACTGTGTAATAACAATCAAATTTTTTTTTTACTCATGAAATTTTATAGCACTAAACAACAAACACCTCCCGTCAGTTTGAGAGAAGCTGTATTGAAAGGGCTTCCTGCTGACAACGGACTTTTTATGCCTGAATATATCCCAGCACTTCCCCATGATTTTTTTAAAAACTTAGAAAATCTTAGTTTTCAGCAAATTGCTTACAGAGTAGCCGCCAACCTTTTGGGGGAGGACGTACCTGCTCAGGATTTGGAAAGAATAGTTTACGAAGCAATTAACTTTCCTGCTCCCTTAGTAAGCCTAAGCGAAAATGTGCATATTTTAGAGCTTTTCCATGGAAATACCTTAGCTTTCAAAGACTTTGGAGCGAGGTTCATGGCACAGCTCATGGGCTATTTTGTCAGAGATGACAAAAATACTTTGGAGATATTGGTAGCAACTTCGGGAGATACGGGCAGTGCAGTAGCACATGGATTCCTGAATGTCCCTGGCATCAACGTAACTGTCTTGTACCCCAAAGGAAAAGTAAGCAATTTCCAAGAAAAACAGTTCACTACTTTGGGGAATAATATTACTGCTTTGGAAATAGACGGCACTTTTGACGACTGCCAAGCTCTTGTTAAACAGGCGTTCTTAGACAAAGAATTAACCGAAAAGCTAAGACTTTCTTCCGCTAACTCTATCAATATTGCGCGCCTTATTCCGCAGGCTTTTTATTACTTTGAGGCATATAAACAAATAAAAAACAAACAGAAACCCACTGTTTTTGTTGTGCCAAGTGGCAACTTTGGCAACCTGACCGCAGGGCTATTAGCAAAACGCATGGGCTTGCCTATCAGCCAATTTGTAGCGGCTACCAATGCGAATGACATTGTTCCCTACTATTTATCATCAGGAACTTATCAGCCTCGCCCTTCTATCCAGACTATTTCTAATGCCATGGACGTGGGTAATCCAAGTAATTTTGCTCGTATGGCAGATTTGTTTGAAGAAGTAGATAAAATGAGAAATGAAATCAAAGGTTATGCTTTTAGCGATGAGCAAACCAAGCAAGCAATGAGCGAAGTCAAAGAAAAATACAATTACATCATAGACCCACATGGAGCAGTAGGCTATTTGGCTTTAAAAAGTTATATGGGAGAATTTGGTGAAAATATTAACGGAATTGTCTTGGAAACAGCGCACCCAGTTAAGTTTGCTGAAGTAGTGAGTCCACAAATAGGCGAAGAAGTAGCCATTCCTGAGCGCATGAGATACCTTTTGGAAAAGGAAAAAATGAGTATCCCCATGAGTGCTAACTTTGAAGATTTTAAAACCTTTTTGATGAAGAAATAGCAACAGAGCTTATTTGCTTATAATCAATTAGTTAATGAACACATAGGCAAATGTAAATGAGATAAGTACGATTAATTTACATTTGCCTATGTGTTTACTTTTATGAAATACAAATAATAAAAAACGCTATCGGTAATTACCAATAGCGTTTAGTCAAATAAATAAGGTTTAATAAGATAAGAAGTTAATTTATTCAATTTTTAGTGAACTGCTACAGGTTTTTCCTTTGTTACAGCTCCGTTTGTATGGGCAGTTACCTCTACTTTGCTTGAAACCTCTGCGTTATGCAATACATAGGCACTCATGCCATGTTCGTGGTGGTCTAAACCCTCTATTTCTTCTTCTGGTGTTACTCTGATGCCCATGGTTTTCTTCAGAACAAAGAAGAACAAGAAAGCTGTACCAAAAGCGGCTGCACCGCAGGCAGCTACGCCCAGTGCTTGAATCATTAATTGGTTCAAACCTGCTTTTGAGCCAAAAATACCTACTGCAAGCGTTCCAAAGATACCACAAACTAAGTGAACAGAAAGTGCTCCTACTGGGTCATCTATTTTCAACTTGTCAAATGCCAATACAGAAAATACTACAATTACCCCTGAAATCAAACCAATCAGTACTGCGTCTAAAACCCCCATTACGTCTGCCCCTGCGGTAATACCTACTAAACCTGCTAAAATACCATTTAGCACCATCCCTAAATCATATTTCTTTGTAGTGAACAAAATAGTAAAAGCGGCAGCTAACCCACCAGCGGCGGCAGCCAAAGAAGTAGTTACCAATACCCTTGATACTGCTCCAGGGTCAGCACTCAACACTGATCCACCATTAAATCCAAACCAGCCTAACCAAAGCATAAACGTTCCCAATACCGCCAAAGGCATACTGTGTCCAGCAATAGGATTTACTTTCTTGCCTTCATATTTGCCTATCCTTGCACCTAACAATAAGATACCTGCCAAGGCACCCCAGCCTCCTACAGAGTGTACCAAAGTAGAGCCTGCAAAATCTAAGAAGCCAAGAGTATTTAACCAACCATAGCCCCATTTCCAGCTACCTATGATAGGATAGGTAATAGCTACAAAAAGCACTGAAAAAATCATAAAGCTATGTAGTTTTATTCTTTCTGCCACTGCCCCAGATACAATAGTGGCACAAGTAGCCGCAAACATTCCTTGGAAAAGGAAATCCGTCCAATAGGTATAACCTGCATTGTAAGCATTGGTTTCACCGCCCTCAGGAAGCGTCAATCCAAATCCTGAAAAGCCAAAGAAATCCATAGAAGTCCCAGAAGCAAAACCGGGATACATGAGGTTAAAACCTACCAAAGCATAAGTCAAAAGACCGATACCAGGAATTAAAGTATTTTTGAATAAGACGTTGGTCGTGTTTTTTGACCGAGTAAGACCAGACTCCAAAGCGGCAAAACCGAGGTGCATGATGAAAACTAAAGCCGTAGCCACCATCATCCACACATTGTTTACTGTAAATACTGCTTGTTCCATAATGAGTTTTTTTAAATTAAGTTTGATTATGAATAGATTATGTTTTCCTTATTGGTTTTTGTTTGGGTTAGAACTTGAAAATAGCTGCCATGCCAATAGTAGTTTGCGAATTTTTAGTAAAGTTGCCATCTTTGTCCTCAAACTGTTGCAAACCTTCGTTCCCTGCCCCTGCTATTTTCTTGAAGCTATCAATTCGCAACTCTGGCTTGAGCATGAGCAATCCATCAGCCAAAGTAAAGTTAGGCGTAATAGTAAAAGAGAATACATCTGTGCCTGTATCAGCTAAGTTATTTCTCAAAAATCTCACTCCACTTGTATTGTCAAAATACTCTGCTCTAATACCTATGCCCGCAAAATCTGTGAACGCCACATTAGAGTACAAAGCTACCCCACCCCAAGACTGAGGTTTGTCATAAAAAGGTGTAGCCCCTTGGTAATCACCTTTTTGAGTACCATACGCCGCATTCATACCTACAAAGAACTTTTCAGTAACTTGGTAGGTAGTAGTCAAGTCAAACAAAGAGAAATACCCTGTGCTGTCTTTGCCCGCAGAAGACTCATTGCTCCCTATCCAGTTCAAGTAAACATTCCACCCCTCAGCAGGAGAAACAAATACCTGTCCGATGATACCTTTTGCTTTGTTGTTATCATAGAGATTGTCCACCCCGTTTACTGCACCGAGCATCAAGCCAAATCTATCGCTTACTGCCAAGTTTGCTTTGATACCTACATGGTAAAAGGGACCGTTATTGAATAGGTTAGAAAGGCTGTAATTGTAGTTCGCATAAGATTCTATGACTTCATAGCCTATGTGTGTGTTGAACTGTCCCATTGTAAAGCTTAATTTTTCAGTAGGCTTGTACGTGAGGTAGGCTTGTTTGATAGCCAAAGCTGTACTTCCTGGTCCCAAAGGTCCTACCAAGTTTCCATAGTTTCCTAAGTCTGCATTGTTACCAAAAGTCAAATCGGCTACTGCTTCTAACTTATCCGTAGAATAAGTCATTTTAGTTTGGACTAAACCCACTTGGAACTGACCTGCTCGTTGGTCAAATGCTCGCTCTACACCTGCATTGCCCGTATTTTTCCTTGAAAGAGGATTGTTGAGATTGGCAAAGTAGAAGGCATCGATGTAGCCTGAAAACGAAAGTTTACTTTTTTTGCTGGCAGTAGAGTCCTCTACCACCTGTGCGTTTGCTGACAAACCGAATAGAGTCACCAAACAAAGAGTCAAAATGCAACAGAAGTTTTTTCTCATGTTCGTTAGATTTTAGATAAGGTTTAATAGTTATGATTTAGATAAAATAGGTTCAAGTAGTCAAAAAAATATCCATTTTATTTTAAAAAGCTATTTTTTCTAACATAGTAGGTTAAAATAAATAGCTATTTTTCAAAAAAACTATTGATTTTCCAAAACTTAATGTAAAGCTAATAACAAATTTTAAATTTTCAAATTTTTAGCTTACTTTTTTAGCTTATTTTTAATAAAAAGTATATTTTTTTGAAAATTTTAGTCTTGAAATCAACTTAAAATTAATAAAAACACAATTATTTGAAGCCAAAAAGGTATTTTTATAACCAAAAGTATAATTTTATTGCATGGAGGGATTTGGGTAAATGAAGCAAATCGGTAGGACTACTTATTGGCAAGGCACATCACTGACGGATAAAACTTAAATGTATTTATCTATAATTGAAGCGATAAAAAAAGAAAAAGAGGGGTAGCTTTACAAGCCATCCCTCTTCCCTTATTTTTAGTGTATTTTATATTAGACTTCTTGCAAAAGTATTTTTTTATCGCCTCACCCCTGCCCTCTCTTTCTGAGAGGGGAAATAGGTACTTTTGTGAGAACTCTATTGTATTCTATTAGTAGTACTTAGCAATATCACTTTCTGTCTTAGTGATTTTCTTAGCCGCTTTGTATAGCCTGTCCAGCGTCTGTGCAGTCCTTCTTCCTACGATTTGCTCTTTGTAAGAGTTGTAATCTGCAATCTCCGCCGCCTCGCTTACCTCTGTTACTTCTAATGCGATAATAGCTTCTTCATCTCTAAAAAGTGGAGTTTTCTCTCCTTTTTTCATACCAAAAGCTCTACCTATTGCAATAGGAGAATAACCTACTCCATTTAATGCTGAGGTTTGCATAGTTATATCTGACATATTGGTTACGCTTACATTAGTGCCGTAAGCATTGGCAATAGAAGTAAGGTCGCTGTTAGCCACTGCTTTCAATTTGTCCATAATGTATTGGGCTTTTAAATCTTTTCGGACTTCTATGGCTAACTCGTCTTTTACGTCTTCCCAAGTCGCCTCTCCTTTATCTACTGCACCTCTCAAAACTGCTACAATGTATTGGTCGTCTAATTCAAAAATAGGTGATACTTGACCTAACTTAGCATCGTTATATGCCCAGCGTACAATTTCTCTTACTTTCGGGCTGTTGATGTTATTGATGAACTTAGCATCTTTGGCAATGTTAAGTGCTTGTAAACTAATAAGTTTTGCTTCTGCTACTTTATCCACGTATTCTTTAATATTCTTTGCCGATGCAAAATTAGACGCATCTCTATATGCTTTTTCTCTGGTAGCATCGCTTGGAGCAATTTCTTTGACAATAGTTGCTAACTTGTATTTGGTTTTATTCTTTAAACCAGTAACTTCTATGATGTGATAACCAAACTCTGTTTCTACGAGATTAGGAATTAAACCTAATTTGTTTGCGTCCATCACTGCTTTTTCAAAAGGAGCAACCATCTGCTTTTCAGTGAACCAGCCCAAATCTCCTCCTTTCTCTCTTGTGCCATCCTCGCCGTATATCCTTGCAAAAGTAGCAAAATCTCCTGTTCCTTTTTGCAACTGATTCAACACGTCTTGTGCTTTCTTCTTTATTTCTGCTTTATCTGCGTCAGATTTTTCTTTTGTAGAGAACAGGATATGGCTTGCTTTAGCAGAGTAAACGGAATCTTGCTCAGTAGCGATAAACTTATGCAAGGCATAAACTCCTTTATCTTTATCCAAGAAAGGACCGTACACTTTGCCCTCCTCCAAAGAAATACTGGCTAAATCTTTAGGCAAGTCAGAGGGCTTCAAAGACCCAATATTTTGATTTACATCAGAGTTGGCATTGGCAAAAGACTCATTGTCAGTCGTTGCTTCAAACTGTGCTACTAAGTCCTCAAGGCTCTTTTTGATAGAAGCAGAGTCCGCAGACGAAGGTTTAAACGAAAAAGGCACGTATTCTATTGCTCTATTTTCTTTATCTTTGTACTTGTCTTTTATCTTATTAAATTGAGCTATCAGCAAGTCATCATTAACTTTGACTACCGAGTCAGGTACTAAATAAAAAGGAATAGCTACGTACTTTACGCTTACCCTGGAATTTTGGTCTTTGTAGTATGTTTCTGCCTCTTTTTTAGTTACATAGGTAGAAAGGTCGAACAGTTTTTGATATTTTTCTTTCAAACGCTCTGGGGTAAGCCCTTGCTCAAAGTTATAAAATTGTGCTTGCTGTTCAGGTCTTGCTTGCCCTATATTTTTCAAAAAGTTGATAATCATGTTTTTATCAACTTCCCCTGTTTGTGGATTGGTAAAACTCTGCGCCCAGCCGGGGTGCAGGTTATTGCCCTGAATCATGTCTTGCAGTTCTTCTTTGGTAACTACCAGACCGATTTTTTCAAATTCTTTTTGTAAGACCAATTTATCCACTAAGTTATTAAAGGCTTCAGGTCTGATGTATTCTAACTCTATCTCATTCAAAGCCCTTCCTACTTGGAGTGAATATTTGTTTTTCAAATCATTAAGTTCATTGTTGTACTCTTGAAAAGATATGGTATTGCCGTCAATAGTACCAACAGTAGGTTGGTTAAGACTTTGCATAATCCAAGAGTTAGAGGAAAATAAATCCCCCCCTACGATAAATAAAATTAAGCCAATAGCGATTGCACCTACGGCTATCCCTGCTCTTTCTCTGATTTTTGAAATAATTGCCATACACTAAAAATTTTTTAGGGTGCAAAGTTATGTAGATATTCTCTTTATGTCAATAAAACTTATGATTTTTTAACGCAAGTAGAAAGAATATTTGAGAAATCTACTTAAAAGCCTCTTTTAATACAATGAATCTCTTATTTTTGCCTTATCATATTTTGATGTAGTTAAAAATTTTTTCAAGAAATCTATTTTTAAATTCAAAATTCGCTAAGCATGAACACTCATATAGACCTAAAAAAAATAAATTTATACTTTGTATTCATATTTGCTGTTTTGAGTATTTTATCTGCTTGCAGCGGTCAGCAAACCAGCAATCAAAGCAATTTTGGTGCATACAAGAAATTCAATGAGCATTTCGCCCCTTTAACTCTACCTTATGAAATGCTCACTGACAATTCAAGCTATTCTACCTTTACTGCCTTATTGGACGAGAATCGCCACATCGATTCTACTTTTAGGCATGTATTTGTTTTAGATAGCTTGACAAAGGAAGAACACCCTGACTCAGTTTCGCATCATACAGCAACTACCTGTTGCAAATTCTACTTTGTCGGTAAAGTATTTGAAACTGCCAATTATTCTGCGGTATTGTATGCTCGCAATAACCTCCCCCCCAATGATGATATTTATATTTTCTTGGCTACTATGGATAAGGAAGGCAAAAAAATAGATGAGATACTGTTCCACAAACCTGTATCTACCCTACCTCCTACTGAGTTGAAGCGTTATTCCATAATTGATACTGATAGCTCTGTGGTAGTAAGTCATTTATTGCTTGACTATCTATTTGGTAAAGAGAAAGACGCTTTGAGTTTAAAGAAACAGATACTTTCTGAAAAACGCTACCAATTTACGAATGAAGGCAAAATCAAGCTAATAGGAGATTCACGTAAAGAAATTCCCTCAGACTCTACGACTACAAAATAAACCTATTTAAATAAATTTTGCTTATGAACTACGAGTGGTATGTGTATCTTCTTTCTATCTTGGCAGGGGCATTGGCAGGTTTTATCAATACGCTTACCGGCAGTGGTTCGTTAGTTACCTTGGCTATGCTCATGTTTGTAGGTTTGCCCGCTAACTATGCCAATGCCACCAATAGACTGGGAGTGCTAACCCAGAGTACTGTAGCCGTAGCTACATTTTACAAAAATGGAAAACTAAATTATCAATCATCTGGTTGGTTTGTTGTTCCTTCAGTGTTAGGGGCGATTATCGGAACTCAACTTGCTGTAAATGTGAGTGAAAAGGTAATAGACACTGCCATAGGAGTTATTATGGTGGTCATGCTTTTTGTGATTTTAATAAAGCCAGAGCGTTGGCTCAAAGTAGAAAACGAGGGAAAGCCCAATAGCAAGATATTTACTGTCATTATATTTTTTATTGTAGGGTTTTATGCGGGTTTTCTGCAAGCAGGAGTAGGAATATTGTTGCACGTAGCCTTTGTATTAGGGGCAAAATACTCTATCAAAGACTCTATCAGTTTAAAAACCTTCTTGGTATTTTTATTTACTATTCCTTCTTTGTTTATTTTTATATGGAGTGGACAAGTGGAGTGGGGGTTAGCAATTCTGTTATCCATAGGGCAAAGCATAGGCGCATGGTCAGCCGCTCATTTTGCGATGAGGCACCCCTCTGCAAGTCTTTGGACGTACAGAATGTTGATTGTAGTGGTTGTTTTATCTATTATTCATATCTTTTTCTGGAAATAGCTATAATACTATATGTCTTTGTCTAAATTCTACGTTTTACTAATCCTGCTGTTTGCTTGCAATGTCGACAAGCATAAAAAAGTAAAAGAGGGGGATTTTTCCTTTGAAACTACGGAAAGTTCAGTGCTTTTCTTTAAAAACGTGAGAGGGCTTTACTACGAAAAACAAGAAAATACCAAAGCCAAAGCAGACATTTACCGAAACAAAGATAGAATAGCAGCCCAAGACCACCCTGTTATCAACTTGGCGATTGTGCATCATTGGCGAAATGATAAGGCTTACATTATGTTAGAGCCTAATGAACTGATAGCGAATGAAATCCGCTTAGAAGTCCAATGGCAAGACCCTAACAATCAAGCGCAAGGAACTTACTTTTTTGACTTTGGGGACATGGAAACGCACTATTATTTTGCTGTAAAATTGTACCATAGTCTCCAAGAAAATCACTATTTTCAAATCAAGGTAGGCAGAAAATGGCAAGAGTTCATGCACATAGAAGACGAAAGAGAGGTATTTCGCAAAACCATGTTGGATTATTTGAGGTTGGTAAATGCCGTTAAGTAAGCGTAATGCCAGAGTACAATGCCCAAACTGACCACAATGTTAAAAGAGTGTTTTGTGCCAAATTGGGGTATTTCTAAGCCAATATCGCATAGAGGCAATATCTCATCGCTTACGCCAAATGCCTCATTTCCAAAAATAAAAGTGTACTTTTCATCTTTCTTAGGCTGAAAATCTTGCAAATAAGTGCTTTGGTTAGTTTGCTCTACGGCTACGATTTGGTAGCCTTGATTTTTGAGCGATAAAATAGCTTCACTGACTTGTTTTACATACTCCCAACTCACTGACTCAGTTGCTCCTAAGGCAGTTTTATGAATCTCTCTATGCGGGGGGACGGCAGTGATACCACAAAGATAGATTTTCCCAACTTTAAAGGCATCGGCAGTACGAAAAACAGAACCTACATTGTTCATGCTTCGGATACTGTCTAATACAAGCACTAAGTTTTCGTTGGCTTCTTCCTTGAACTGCTCGGCAGAAATCCGATTCAGCTCGTCCATCGTAAGTTTTCGCATAGGAGTTTTATTTAATTTTTTGGGCCGCCAATTTAGCCAAAATACTATATTTGTAAAAAAACATCAACAAAATGATAGTCCAAGTCAGTAACCCTGTTTTAGAAGTTCACGATTTGACAGTAAGCTACAATCGCAAGCCTGTGCTTTGGGACGTAGATTTGAGTATTCCCCAAGGTTCTTTGGTCGGTATTATCGGTCCTAATGGGGCGGGCAAGTCCACCCTCATCAAAAGCATCATGGGACTGATTCCCCTCAGTAGTGGCTACGTCAAACTCTTTGACAAATCTTTGAACGAAGTTAGGGAGAGAGTAAGCTATGTTCCTCAGCGAGAAAGCGTTGATTGGGATTTTCCTGCTTCAGTCTTAGACGTAGTTCTCATGGGAAGGTATGCCAAATTAGGGCTTTTCCGCAATATAAGGCAGTCAGATAGAGAGATAGCTTTGGACTGCTTGCGGAAGGTAGGCATGGAAGGTTTTAAAGACCGACAAATTGCACAACTCTCAGGCGGACAACAACAAAGGGTTTTCTTAGCAAGGGCTTTGGCACAGAAAGCAGATTTGTACTTCATGGACGAGCCTTTTACAGGGGTAGATGCGGCTACAGAAAGTGCTATTGTGGACTTACTTAGGGAAATGCGCTCCCAAAACAAGACCGTCATCGTAGTTCACCACGACTTGCAGTCTGCGATAGAGTACTTTGACTGGATTATTTTGCTGAACATGAGGTTAGTAGCGAGTGGAAAAACGGAAGATGTTTTTACTACAGCTCTCTTGCAAGAAACTTATGGTGGCAAGCTCAATATTTTGGCAGAGGTGAGCGACTTGGTGCGTAAAGGCAACTATCCAAATAGAGAAAGAAAATAATGAAAAATAAAGAAATTGGTACGATTTTTTTTATTTTTCTTAGAAATGATTAGATTTATCAAATAATTTGTTGGGAATTTTTCGTTATATCAGTACCTCCTCCAAATTTTCACTTACAAAAGTACTTAGAATTGCATTTAACTCACGTATTTTCAAGGCTTTATAAAGTCAAACTAATAGAACGTATCAAAATAGAAAGGTCATGCGAAAAGTCAATATTTCCGAGATTAATGATTATTCACGAAGGTTTGCCAGAGTGATATGTGATAAGTTTTTCAGGCTCAATGCCGCTATCAACGGCAAGCAGATTGTAGAACTATGTGAAAATCGTCAGATAAACCTCTTTGTTATCAAGACCATTTATATCAAATGGCAGGAAGAGGCAAACAATATCCGAAGTCCTTATTTTGACTACTCTGCCCCAGAGGTGATGCAAGCTATGACCGCTCTAATGAATGTACTTTCTCGTTACATTAGCATTAAGCGAGAAACCTTTGAGCCTATTTTGGCAAATGCGGTAGTAGATACGCTCTTGCTTACTATTTCACCACTTGACTATTACACCAAAGAATTTTCTGCTATGGGCAAGCAGATAGACGTAGCCCTACAAGTAAAAACAATTGCTAAGTATTTCAAAGTACACCGTACCCTATTTGACCACATTTTAGCCCAATTGGAAAGAGAAGGAAGTATAGTAAAAACGGATAGGGCTATTGCTTTAGTGGCGATATTGCTCAATCAAAAATCTATGTTAGACAACAAGGAATTGATTTTGCAAACCTTTGACAAGGTGATTCCTTTAAACTACAGCCAACTATTTGTCAGTGAGCAAGAAAACCCATTTTTTGCCAATAATTTAGAGGAAACGACTTTTGATATTTCTCCACTTAAATTTGACCTGAATTTTAAAGAAGAAAGTAAGTCAAATGTAACATCCTCTTACTCGCGACCTATTGCAGAGGAAAAACCCATAGTAGAAGAAAAATTCTCTCCACTAAGCAATCCTGAGCTTGCTCGGAGCATCATGGAAAAATCTAAGCATCAAAGCATTAAAGAGATTATTCCTTTTGAAAAGAGAAGTGGTTTTACCAGAGTGCTTTTCAATGGTAATATAGGAGAGTTCGAGGAAGCCTTAGAAATGATAGACAGATGCCCCAATTACCACGAAGCTATTATGTTCATCAAAGACCGCTATTTCCGAAAATATAGCTGGGACTTGGAAAAAGATGAAGTAAAAGAATTTTATGAAATGGTAGCAGAAAAGTTTGATTAAGTATTTTTCTAAAAGTACTTATTTGCTTAGCTCAACTTCAGGTAAGGTAAAATAAAAAGTACTTCCTTGCCCTTTTTCGCTTTCTACCCAAATTTTGCCGTTATTCTTTTCTACAAATTCTTTACAAAGAATCAATCCTAAGCCCGTTCCCTTTTCTCCTTCTGTTCCCTGTGTGCTTATGTTTGTACTCATAGCAAACAACTTGTTTTGCTCTTCCTTACTCATACCTATTCCTGTATCTTTGACTGCAATGACGCATTGTTTGTCTTTTTTATCTACAGCAATCGTGATACTTCCTTGTTTATCAGTAAACTTTATCGCATTATTGAGAAGGTTGCGAATAATAAAGCGAACATGGTTTAAGTCTGCATGAACAATGGTCGAGACAGGTATTTGATTACAAATCGCAATTTCTTTTAACCGAGCAAGTGGCAACAATAACTTAATGGTATTTTCTACTATTTCGTGAAGGTTGAGATTTTCTTTGAGATAAGTTTCTCCTTTCATTTGGCTACGCGCCCATTCCAATAGATTAGTCAGCGTGAAGTCCATGCTATTGAACTGCTTTAACAATTCGGTCTTAATAAAGGTCAGTTCTGAGGCATGTAGTATCTCAGGTTCTAAAATGTCAATGGTATTTTTGAGAGCCACCACTGGATTTCTTAAATCATGGGCAATAATAGAAAAAAGCTTATCTTTAAACTTATTCATTTCTTGGAGTTGTGCAGATTGGAGAGAAATAGACCTATTCTGCTCGTCTATTTCTGCGTTTTTCTGCTCTAACTCTGTTTTTTGAAAAGCCAACAGTCGGTTTGCCTGCCATAGTTTTTGCCTGCTCCTGTAAAGGCTAAATGTCAAAATAGAAACTAAAAATACTAAGCCCAAAGCCGCATACAGCCAATTTAAAAATAGTTCTTTTTTTGCTTTTTGATATTCATTGTCTTTTTCTAATAAAGCGATTTCTCTCCTATTTTTTTCCACCTCAAATTCATATTGTAACCTATTTATCTGAGTTTGCTGCTCTAAAGTAAAAATACTGTCTTTAGCAATGTTAAAGATGTCATTATATTCAAAAGCCTTGATATACTCCCCTTTGCTTCTATGCAAATTGACCAATGCTAAACTTGCTTCTTGGACAATTTCAGGAGATTTAACTTCTTGGGCTATTTCTAAGGCTTTTCTTAAATATAGTTGTGCTTCATTTAGTTGTTTTTTTATAAAATAGATTTCGCCTATCCCTAAGAGGTGAAAAGCAATCTGCTGTTTGATTTGGGCTGTTTCTGCTTTTTTTAGCCCCTCTTGGTAATGCACAAGTGCTAAGTCAAATCTTTCTTGCTTCGCATATACTTTGGCAACGATGTGTCTGCTGATAGACGCATGGTAATTATCCTCTATGGCATCAGCCATTTTCATTCCTCTCGCCGCAAATCCCAACGCCTTTTGGTAATCTCCTATATTGGAATACAGCCATCCTAAGTTTGTCAGATTGACCGCCATCGCTCCTATATTCTGATTACGCTGAGAGATGGCAAGTGCTTGTAAGGTATAATCAAGGGACTGTTTGTATTGCTTTTGTAGCCTAAGTATATATCCTATGTTATTGAGTGCGCTGGCTGTGCCTACCTCATCGCCAAGCTGCTCGGCTATTTTGAGCGAATTAAAATAAAAAGTCAATCCTTCCGCATATTTTCCTTTGACTGAATAAGCAATAGCTATCCTATTGTATGCCCTGCCAATACCCTTTTTATATTTGAGTCGCTCTGCCAAGGTCAAGCCCTTTTGTGCAAAAAACAAAGTAGAATCGGGATAGGATTGGTAATAGCGATATGCCAAATCTATCAACATATCTACTTTGACAGAATCTTGTGCAGGATAGTTGCGGATTTGATTATGCAAGCTATCAATCTTTGTTCTTTGAGCAAAGACCAAAGAAAACGAGAGAAAAAAAAATAAAAGCAAGACAAAGGAATAACGCATGAATCCAGTTGGTTAGATTAGCTTATCAAATTAGCCACTTCCTATTCAAATTTCTCGTCAATATCACAGACACAAAGCTTTCCCTCATATTAAGTAAGCTACTCAGCATGAAGCCATGCTTTCTTAGCAAGAAGTTCTTCTTCTGTTTCCTCCACCTCTGGGTCTGGCACGCAACAGTCCACAGGGCATACCGCTGCACACTGAGGTTCTTCGTGAAAACCAATACATTCAGTACATTTATCGCTCACTATGTAATAAAATTCGTCTGAAAAAGGAGGCATCGCTTTGTTGCCGTCTATCGTGGTGCCATCTTCTAACTCTATGGTTTTCAACTTTGTTCCTCCTGCCCAAGTCCATTCTACTCCCCCTTCGTATATAGCTGTGTTGGGACACTCTGGTTCACATGCACCACAGTTGATGCACTCTTCAGTAATCATTATTGCCATGATAATTCCTTTGAATTTTTATATTTTAGTTTTTCAAACCTGATTAAAAAATTACTTTTGTTTATTAGCCATTAGGTATAAAACCATCATATAACTTTTGAATTAACAAAATTACATACTTGAATGTTCAGATACGAATGATATATTGATTATTTGATAACTATTTTTGGAGTTGTCAAATTATCTATCTACCCTATTCTAACAAATATCAATTAGTCCTACGCTTATTTAGATTTGCATGAAAGATAAAAAGTTCAATTTTTTATGGGTATATTTATATTTTTAGCTTTTAAAAAGACAAAAAAGAGGTAATTTTTTTGGAAAAGCGTTTTTTTTTCTTTACTTGCAACGCAATTTTTCGATTTGCATAGTCATCTTACTGATTGATAAACCATATTAATAAACTAATCCATATTTTATGGCAAGGATTAAATACTATTACGACACTGAGACTTGCAAGTTTGAACCTGTTAAGACTTCCACTACCGACATTATTATCAACTTTGCAGGTTTCATGATTTTTTCTTTGGTGATTTCTTTAGGACTTGTTTCTCTATATATCAACTACTTCCCTTCTGAAAAAGAAGCCGAATTAGCCAAAGAAAACCAACAGTTGCTCTTAAAATACAACATTCTCAATAAAGAAATCGCTGGTGTAGCTGATATGCTCAAAACCTTACAAGAAAGAGACGACAAAGTTTACAGAGTAGTTTTTGAGGCAGAGCCTATTCCATTAGAAATCAGGAACGCAGGTACAGGAGGTACAGAAAAGTACAGAGATTTGTTAGATGAAAAACTTAAACGCGAAGAGCTGATAATAAGCACTGTACAACGTTTAGATAAGCTAAAAAAGCAAATGTATATTCAAACAAAATCTTACGATGAGTTGTTTGAAAAAGCCAAAGAAAAAGCTCAAATGCTCGCCTCTATTCCTGCTATCCAACCAATCTCTAATCAAGACCTTACCTTATTTGCCTCTGGATTTGGAATGCGTATGCACCCTATTTATAAAGTGTTAAAAATGCACACAGGTTGTGATTTTACTGCTCCTCATGGTACGCCCGTCTATGCTACGGGTGATGGGGTGGTAATTTCCGCCGAGTCGGTAGGTGGTTACGGCAATCAGGTGGAGATAGACCATGGGTTTGGATACATTACTAAGTACGCACACCTTTCTGCTTTTAGCGTAAAAAAGGGACAGAAAGTAAAAAGAGGGCAAAAAATAGGTGCAGTAGGTAGCAGTGGAGTGTCTGTTTCGCCTCACTTACACTACGAAGTAATGCACAACGGCAACAAGGTCGACCCTGTAAACTATTTCTTTAATGACTTAACGCCTGCTCAGTACGAAAAACTATTAGAAATAGCTAAACAAGACCGTCAGTCTATGGGAGGAGGTTACTAAGTAGTTTTAATTTTAAAAACCTTACTTACAATTTCATATATTAAAGTTCAGTAGAGCGATACAGTTTTGTGTCGCTTTTTTTGTATTAAAAATGCACCTCTAAAAATTTGGAATAATTTTAGATTATTTTTTTGTTAAAAGTAAGTTTCAAAACTTTGAGATAGAAACTTACCCAATTCACGAATCCTAATACGGCATGATAGACATTTTACGGCAAAAAATTAGTTGTTATTCCTTAGTTTTTGTATTTATTTTTTTGTATAGTTGTTTGATTATCAAACAAAAATCTTTTGCACAAAAAGAAGAGGTACAGTGGGCATCAAAGGTAATAGAGGTTTCTTCTGAGTATTTTACTGACCCTCCCTCTCCTCAATACAGAGCAATTCAGATTTTAGGCAAGCCCAATAAGCTGCCAGCTATGGGGAGCAGTCCTTGTGCTTGGTCGCCCGCCAATGAAAATGCAAGAGCAAATGAGTGGATAAAAGTAGGGTTTAGCAGTCCTATGCAAATCAGGCAAGTAGGTATTGGGGAAAGTTTTAATGCAGGGGCAGTTTCCCATGTGTACCTGTATGATGAAAAAAATAAGGAGTATCTTATCTATGAAAACATGGACACTAAAGCAAGAGATTCTTTAGGACGCATGTTTCATATTTTTTTCCCATTGACCGCCTATAATGTTTGTGCAGTGAAAGTAGTGCTAAATATCACCGATGTAAAAGGCTGGAATCACATAGACGCTATTGGTATCTCAGCCTCACCTGTTCCGATTCAAGCAAGCATCAATTTGGCTTGCGAAAGCAGTGAAAAAAATATAGAGCATTTAGGCGATAGCATCAACTCAGAGTTTGATGAAATCATGCCTGTTATTTCCTCTGATGGACGCACTCTTTACATAGACCGCAAAAATCACAAGGATAACATACCAAGCAAAAGAGATAATAGCGGAAAAATATTTCCCAATGACGATATTTGGTACGCCACATTGACCCCTGATGGCACTTGGAGCAGAGCCAAGCACCTGCCAGAGCCACTTAATAACGATAGTCATAATTATGTTTGTACGGTAACTCCTGACGGCAATACACTCTTAGTGGCAAATAGATACATTAAAGGAGGAAAATCAATTGGAGGTATTTCTATTAGTCATAGAATCAACACTTTAGACGAATGGACTTTCCCAGAGCCGGTCAATATTGACGAGTATTACAACCTAAATAAATATGCAGAGTTTTTCTTAGCAAATAACAGAAAATCATTGCTTTTAGCTATCCAACGAGAAGACAGCTATGGAGAAAGAGATTTGTACGTAAGTTTTGCCAAGCCCAATGGCTCATGGACAAGTCCTAAAAACTTGGGAAGCATCATCAATACTGCGGGCATAGAGCTAACTCCCTTTTTGGCGGCAGATGACCGCACTTTATATTTTTCTTCTAATGGGTTTAGTGGTTTTGGAGAAACAGATATTTTTATGAGCCGCCGCTTAGATGATACTTGGCAAAATTGGACTGAGCCTGTCAATATGGGTAGTTTCCTCAATTCCAAAGACTGGGACGCCTCTTGTACCATAGATGCCAAAGGGGAGTACGTGTATTTCGTTTCTTACCAAAACTCAAATAACAGAAGTGCAGATATTTTTAGGGCAAAACTCCCTCAAGAGGTTAGACCTAACCCTGTTGTCCTCATCTCTGGGAAAGTCTTAAATACCAAGACCAATCAGCCTGTGAGTGCAGAAATCATTTATGAGTTTTTAGAAAAAGGCATAGAAGCAGGCTACGCTCTGGCTAACCCAACGACAGGCGAGTACAAAATTATTCTTCCTGCCAGCAATAGCTATGGTTTTTGGGCAAAAGCAAAAGGCTTTTTACCAATGAGTGAAAACATAGACCTCTCTGAAATCAATAGTTATCAAGAGCTTACCAAAGATTTATTTTTAACTCCTATAGAAGTAGGGCAAGCAGTCAAGCTAAATAACATATTTTTTGAGCAAAGTTCAGCTACTTTACTTGCTCAGTCTTACCCTGAATTAGAACGCTTGTTGCGAACGCTAAAAGAAAACCCCAGCATGAAAATTCGCTTAGAAGGACATACAGACATAGAGGGCAAACCTCAGAATAACTTGAAACTTTCCCAAGATAGGGTTGATTTCATCAAGTCCTACTTGATAAGCAAAGGTGTTGAACCACAAAGAATTAGCACTTTGGCATTAGGAGAAAGCCAACCCCTGACCCGCAGCAGAGATGAAGAAAGTAAAAAACGCAACCGCAGAGTGGAGTTGCGGATATTGGAATAAAGAGAAGTTGTTACATTTAAGCCTCTTATACTTCGTTAGGTCAGAAATTTTTTTTGTAATTTTGCGGAATAAAAAACTTGGTTTCCCTTGTAGATGATTAGATATTCAACTCCCCACAGAGTTGGGGTAGGTGCGGTGTTTCATAGTGCTACCAATATAAAGTGCCTAACGGCACATAATGAGTTTAAAAATATATTTTATCCTGTTAGGGCTTCTATATTAGTAGAAAAAAGAGTAAAACAAAAAATCACAACTCCGTTAGGCGTTAAATATGAAATTTATGAGCAGATTCGTTGTTTCAGATATTCATGGTTGTTCAAAGACATTAAAAGCATTAGTAGATAAAATTGGATTAAATAAACAAGATAAAATCTACTTTTTTAGGAGATTATATAGACAGAGGTGTAGATAGTGCAGGAGTGATTGACTTTATCATGAATTTAAAAGAACAAGACTATGATGTTTATACTTTAAGAGGAAATCACGAAGAAAATCTCATTGATGCACATAAAAACTACGAACCTAAGTTGTTTCAAAAGTTTGTAGAACGCATTAATAAAAGTGCAAATCTGCTTGATGAGGAAGGAAAGTTAAAAACTAAATACATCGATTTTGTACTAAATTTACCTTATTTCATAGAGTTAGAAGATTTTTGGCTGGTTCATGCAGGCTTTAATACCAACATAGAAGATACGTTTTCAGATACTCTTGCTATGTTAGAAACAAGAAGATTTGAGTATGATGAAGAAAAACTAAAAGGCAAAAAAGTAATTCATGGACATCAAGTCATCTATTTGAGTGAGATAGAAATTGCTATAAAAGAAAACAAAAATATTATTCCTTTGGACAATGGGTGTGTATATTCCAAACCACATAAGATATATGATTACAAGCAAGTTGGCAATCTGTGCTGTTTGAATATGGATACAAAAGAATTGATTTTACAAAGAAATATTGATGAATAAGGAATATAATAGGAAGTAGGACTTTAGCTTAATGTTGCACGTGATACACGTGCAACATGATGGTCGCCTTTGCGGTGTGTTCTCACCCACAAAGCAAGTCCTATACTATAAAAGAAACAAATGAAGTTTAATTATTCAAAATCAAATAATTACGACAAAGATAAAATGGACTTAATTTCAGACATAGACATCATCATAGACGAGAAAGTTGAGGTGTGCGATACAAAAATCCTTCCCGATAACTTCAAGGCAGGGCAGAGAAAATTATATATAGAAAGTTATGGTTGTCAGATGAATTTCTCTGATAGTGAGATAGTGGCTTCGGTGATGCAAAAGCATGGCTTTGGGACTACTTCCAATGTGGAAGAGGCTGATTTGGTCTTTTTGAATACTTGTTCTATTCGAGAAAAGGCGGAGCAGACCGTGCGTTTTCGCCTTGACCACCTTAATAGCCTGAAAAAGAAAAAACCAGAATTGATTATTGGGGTGCTGGGGTGCATGGCTGAGCGTTTGAAAACCAAGTTTTTAGAAGAAGAAAAAATTGTAGATATAGTCGTAGGACCCGATGCTTACCGCGATTTGCCCAATTTGGTAGAGCGAGTCGACGAGGGAGATAAAGCAGTGAACGTTTTACTTTCTCGTGAAGAAACTTACGCCGATATTGCACCTATCCGCCTCAATTCCAACGGAGTTTCTGCTTTTATCTCTATCATGCGGGGGTGCGACAATATGTGTTCTTTCTGCGTAGTACCTTTCACTCGTGGGCGTGAGCGCAGTAGATCCCCTGAATCTATTGTGCAGGAAGCGAAAGACTTATTTAGTCAAGGATATAGAGAAGTTACGCTTTTAGGGCAAAACGTGGACTCCTACAAGTGGGCAGGCGAAGCAAACAAAAAAGAAACCGACTTGGCGATAGCCCAAGGAAAACCTGCGGTAACATTTGCGAACTTGTTGGAAATGGTGGCGCAAATTAGCCCTGATTTACGAGTGCGTTTTTCTACCTCGCACCCCAAAGATATGACCGATGAGGTGCTACACACTATGGCTAAATATGAAAATATTTGCAAGTACATTCATTTACCAGTGCAAAGTGGCAATAGCCGTGTACTGGAGCTGATGAATCGCACTTATGACAGGGAGTGGTACATAGAACGCATAGATGCTATCCGTAGGATTTTGGGCGAGGACTGTGGCATTTCTTCTGATATGATTGCGGGATTTTGCACTGAAACTGAGGAAGAACACCAAGATACGCTTTCTCTTATGGAATACGTCCAATACGATTTTTCCTATATGTTCTTCTATTCAGAGCGTCCTGGTACATTGGCGGCGCGTAAATACAAAGACGATATTCCAATGGAAGTAAAAAAACGTAGGTTACAGGAAATCGTAGATTTACAGCGTAAACTTTCTTACCAAAGAAACCAAAGAGATGTCGGTCAAGTGCATAAAGTCTTGATAGAAGGCTTTTCTAAACGTTCTCAGGAACACTTGCAAGGTAGAAATTCACAAAATAAAGTAGTAATTTTTCCCAAAGGTAAGCACCAAAAAGGTGAATACGTGGATGTATTGGTTACTGACTTTACTGCGGCAACGCTGTTGGGAGAGGTAGTATAGAAAGCACATGGGAAGAAGTACTTAGCTTACTTCCCATGTAACTTACTCTTAGAATAGCTATATCCAAAATAAATTCCAAAACCTACTAAGCACCACACAATAAAGCGTATCCAATTTTCTGTACCGAGTTCGGTCATGAGATAAAAGTTAGTAAGCAAGCCTAATACGGGAATCAAGGAGAAGTTTTTGCGGAAACTTTCTACTGATAGCCACGCCCAACAAAGAATAAATAGGATTTTTAAAGCTACATCTCCTATGCCTTCGCCATTAGAGAAGGCTTTTTGCCAGTTGGCAAGCGTATCTGTATAAATAAAAATTACTCCTAAAATTACTATCCACAAAACGCCTACCCAATATTTCCCATTGATATAAGGAACTTTGAACTTAGACTCTATGCCTTGCAAGTCCAACACCAGCACCCCTGCACATACCAAACCAAAGGCAAAAAGCGTCCCTACTGCCGTCAAATCTGTAACATAGGCTTGGTCCATCACTAAGGAGGGAATACCAACCAAAGCCCCCGTAACTATAGTAGAAAAAGAAGGTGTCTTGAATTTTGGGTGGATTTTAGAAAAGGCTTTTGGCAAAAGTCCATCTCTGCTCATGACCATCCATATACGCGGTTGCCCAATTTGATAAGCAAGCATAGCACTTGTGGTAGCAATGACTGCCCCTACAGAAACTACTCCTGCTACAAAGTTCATATTTACTTTTTGGAAAATATACGCCAAAGGGTCTCCAACTCTCAATTCTTGGTAGCTAACCATGCCTGTCATAATAAAAACCGTAGCGATGTAAAGCACCGTACAAGTCAGTAAGGCGTACATCATAGCTTTAGGAATATCTCTTTGTGGGTTTTTGCACTCCTCTGCGGTAGTGGAAATAGAATCAAAACCTATGTAGGCAAAACTAACCGCCGCTACTCCTGCCATAACCCCACCAATACCGTTAGGAGCAAAAGGAATCCAATTTTCAGGCTTGATGAAAAATAAACCTACCAAAACTACCAAAAGCACCGCCAATATTTTTAAAATAACCAATACATTATTGACATTTTTGGACTCTCTAATGCCTACATACACCAAATAAGTCAGCCCTATAGTAATCAAAAAAGCAGGTAAGTCCACGATAATAGGAATTCCCCATAAGTTAGGAGCAGTATTCCAAAGTTCTGCAATTTGAGGCGAAGTAGCTGTACCTTTGTTTAGGAGTTCTTCATGAGCCTCTTTAACAGTATAGTAGCCTGTAGTAAGAAAATCAGGGAAATGAATGCCAAATCCCTCTAAAAGAGTAGTAAAATAGTCAGACCAAGAAATGGCTACTACTACATTGGAAATTGCATATTCTAAAATCAAGTTCCAGCCCAAAATCCAAGCAATAATTTCTCCTAAGGAAGTATAAGCATACGTGTAAGCACTTCCACTTACAGGTACAGTAGAGGCAAAGCGGGCATAGCAGTAAGCCGAGAAAACACAAGCGACTGCAAAACCCAAATACAAAAGGGCAATAGCAGGACCTCCATCATAAGCGGCTCGCCCAATGGTAGAGAATACCCCCCCTCCTATGATAGCAGCTATACCAAACAAAGTAAGGTCAGTAACAGTAAAACTTTTCACTAAACTGCTGTGATGCCCATGCTCGGCATCAGCTAATAGGTGTTCAACAGATTTTTTGCGAAATAATGACTTTATATCCACCGTATTATTTTTTAACCAATTGTGCTAGTTAAAATATAAAGTTTTTTATATCTAAGATAGGTTGTTGAGTTATAAAGTTTAAATAAATAGCAAAAGTTAGGGATGTTATTTTTGCGATAATTCTATTTGTTAGTCCCCAAGCACTCTTTGCACGTGTATATTGTATGTTAAACTGCTCTGTCAGTATTGAGTTTACTGTTTCAATGGTTTTACGAAAAATACCAAGAAATGCTTTTTCAGTAGCAGTATTAGCTACTTGGTTTGCTCTATTTTGTATAATTAGCTCATAATCAAGTGTATTCTCAAGCCTTTTTCCCAACCCTACATACCCTTTATCGCCAATAGCT
>NZ_FONY01000066.1:7500-12357 GCF_900113045.1 Thermoflexibacter ruber | reverse complement strand
ATCTTAGCTATTGGCGATAAAGGGTATGTAGGGTTGGGAAAAAGGCTTGAGAATACACTTGATTATGAGCTAATTATACAAAATAGAGCAAACCAAGTAGCTAATACTGCTACTGAAAAAGCATTTCTTGGTATTTTTCGTAAAACCATTGAAACAGTAAACTCAATACTGACAGAGCAGTTTAACATACAATATACACGTGCAAAGAGTGCTTGGGGACTAACAAATAGAATTATCGCAAAAATAACATCCCTAACTTTTGCTATTTATTTAAACTTTATAACTCAACAACCTATCTTAGATATAAAAAACTTTATATTTTAACTAGCACAATTGGTTATGATATATTTTTATACCCAAAATTAAATAAAAGTGAAAGTCTATACGTAAAAAGTCATTGATAATCATTTTATTAGAAACTTTCAAGATTTCAGAATAAAGCTATTGGCGTTTTCTGAACACATCGCCCAATACAAAACCAAGTTGGCGACCCTCTTAAATCTCAAATTCCACTTGTTTAAATCGCAAACCAATTCTTAGTAAGTATAATATATACAAGTTTCATATATTTATTAGTTTATATGTATGTATAAGAGTAATCATTGTTATACTAAAAAAACTATAGTATTTATCGTATGTAATATATTTTCAAATAATATTCTCTTTTTTATTATTAATATAAAGTTATGAAAATAAAGCTACATCTATTAAATTTTTTAAACCTAATTGATCTCTTTGCTAAGTCGACACCTAAAACGTTTTATGAACTATTTACACAATAAAAATGATTAAATTACGTATATTTATCAAGATTCTTAATAACTTTGAGTCAGTTTCTATCGTAAAACTAACTAAATTAGTGATAGTATATGTCCGCTTATTAGCGTCCTTCTATTAACTACATTCAATCTTAATCTCTTTATCTTAAAAATTTATTTGATATGATAAGAGTTTTTTACTTAAAAACCACTTTTATATTGTTATTGCTAATTGTATCTTCTCTAAACCTACAAGCGGCAGAGTTTAATGTTTCTGCTGGTGATGTGCAAGCCTTGATAAATGCGATAATATCTGCTAATACTAATAGAGATGCAAGCAATACTATTAATTTAGCAAAGAATAGTGTGTATGAACTAAGAACTCCTTATGTTAGAGATTTTGTTTCTTTTAGCATCAGACATGGAGATTTGGGTCTGCCCATACTTAAAGACGGCAAAACGCTTATCATTAATGGGAATGGTTCTACAATTAGGAGGGCAATGAATGCTGTATCTTTTCGGATACTTTCATGTGATATTTATTCAGATATTACAATTAATGACTTAACTATTGAAAATGGGCTAACATCTGGGCAAGGTGGAGGTATCTTTAAAGTTACTGGAGGAAGGCTTTTGCTAAAAAATGTAAAATTTATCAATAATGAAACAACTGATAGAGGAGGTGGCTTGTCCATTGGTTCTTTAAACAGAACTACTATTGAAAATAGTGAGTTTAAGCAAAATAAAGCCAAAATAAAAGGAGGGGGAATTTATAATGTATTGTCTGATTTAACAATTACAGAAACCAAATTCATAGAAAACTCAGGTACAAGTACAGAAATGGAAGGTGGAGGTCTATTTGTAGATGGTGCGAGAAGTGATGAGGGGAAAATTAGTATAACAAAGTGTATTTTTGCTAATAATAAAGCAAATGCCTCGTCAGGCGGATTTCAACTTTTTTTATACAATAGCAATGAAGCTATAATTGACCAATGCGAAATATACGGTAATAATGTGAGCAGTGGTTTAGCAGGAGGAGTTTATCTATCTGGAGGAACGATAAGATACTCTGGTGGAGTAGCTAATCCTGTTAGAAATTACTACTTTAAAATACAAAATACTTTAATCTATGATAATTCCTCTACTACTCAAGGAGGAGGGCTGTGGCTTGGACAAAATGCAAAAGTTGATATTGAGAATACTACTATAGCAAATAATAAGTCAAGGTCTTCTGGAGGAATTACAGCAGGGAATTCTACACTTTCTATAAAGAATTGCACTATTGCTGGTAATGTCGCAAGCGAAGGGACAGGTGGGATAGCAGCAAGTGGAACAGTAAGTGCCTCAAATACTATATTTTTTGATAATACAGGCACGAGCAATAGACATCATTTCTCATCTACCGGTAGTTTATCTGATTTAGGAAATAATTTACAATTTAAGACCGAGGTAGCAGATAGATACTTGCCCACAACTATAAGAGTAGCTAACCCACTCCTCCTCCCCTTAGCTGACAACGGTGGCCCTACACGGACTATGGCATTGCAAAAAGGAAGCCCAGCCATAGATGCAGGAAATAACTGTACCCCCACTGACCAAAGAGGACAAAGAAGGGTTGGGCAGTGTGATATCGGAGCTTTCGAGTATGTACCAGAAGTAAGTACGCCTACAGTACCTACCGCCCCTAACAACTTGACCGCTACTGCCAACTCCAATACTCAAATCACATTAAATTGGACGGATAACTCCAATAATGAAACTGGTTTTAGGATAGAACGTTCTACCACCGCAGGAAGTGGATTTACCGAACTTACCAATGTAGAAGCAAACGTAACTACTTTTACTAATACCAACTTGCAAGCAGGTACTACCTATTTTTATAGAGTAAGGGCTTACAATGCCGCAGGAAACTCGGCATATTCCAACGAAGCAAGTGCGACCACTTCGCAACCTACCCCAACTACACCAACCGCTCCCAGTAGTCTTACCGCTACTGCCAACTCCACTACTCAAATTACCTTAAATTGGACGGATAATGCTACTAACGAAACAGGGTTCAGAATAGAACGTTCCACTACCGCAGGAAGCGGGTTTACTGAAATTGCTCAAGTAGGTGCAGATTTAACTACTTTTACCAATACCAATTTGCAAGCAGGAACTACCTATTTTTATAGGGTAAGGGCTTACAATGCCGCAGGGAACTCGGCATATTCCAACGAAGCAAGTGCAACCACTTTACAACCTACCCCAACTACACCAACCGCTCCCAGTAGTCTTACCGCTACTGCAAACTCCACTACTCAAATTACCTTGAATTGGACTGATAATGCTAATAACGAAACAGGGTTCAAAATTGAACGCTCCAATACTGCAGGAAGTGGGTTTACTGAAATTGCCCAAGTTGGCGCAAATGTAACTACTTTCATCAACAATAACTTACAAGCAGGAACTACCTATTTTTATAGAGTAAGGGCTTACAATGCTACAGGGAACTCCGCATATTCTAACGAAGCAAGTGCGACCACTTTACAACCAGCTCCAACCGCACCAACCGCTCCTATAAACTTAAAAGCAACTTCTCCTATACAAGGACAAATAGTACTTAACTGGGACGACAATGCCAATGATGAAACAGGGTTTAAAATTGAACGTTCTACTACCTCAGGAAGCGGATTTGCCGAGATTGCCCAAGTTACAGCAAACGTAACTACTTATACAGACAATAATTTACAAATAGGAAGCACATTTTTTTATAGAGTTAGAGCCTATAATGCTGTAGGAAATTCTGCTTACTCTAATGAAGCAAGCGTAGTAGTTACTGCTGTCAATCAGGTAGATATTTCCAATTCACTGAACATTTACCCTAATCCTACTGCTGATAGGTTGTCATTCAAATTGGACTATAAAAAACAAGGTAATTTCCAGATGCGCATTACAGACCTTACAGGTAGAATAATAATAAGTGAAATTTGGAATAAGAATACAGATATATTGCAAAAGGATTTAGAACTTTCTTGGCTTTCTAAAGGCATCTATTTCATTTATGTTTATAATGAAGATTATAAAGCTATTAAGAAATTAGTAAAGGAATAAATAAATGTATATACATTACCCCGCGCCAATACACTGAAAGTTAAACACTTACCCCTATGACCAGTACATCGTCGGTTTGTTCTCGTTCCCCTTTCCAGGAGGTAAACTCCTGCTCTAATTTCTCTTTTTGTACCGATAAAGGTAAATGACTTATTTCAAATAAAAAATTTCTAAAATGCTTTACCATATATTTTCTATTTTCCTTTCCGCCAAACTGGTCTTGAAATCCGTCAGTAAAAAGATAAAAAATATAGTCATCTTTCAACTCAAAAGTATGCGTATTAAAGGTTTTAGCAATTTTGGATTGATTCCCCCCTATTGGAAACTTATCTCCTTTTATTTCATGGAGTTGCCTATTCCGCACATAATATAAGGGATTTTTTGCCCCTGCCCAATGTACCCATTTGGTATTATCATCTTTTTCTTCTATTACCAAAATCACCATATCCATGCCATCACTTTGGTTAAAATTTTGTTTTTGAAGAGTAGCTACTATTTTTCTATCTAATTCATGGAGAATAAGATGCGGGGTTGTAATACATTTTTCATTTATAATTTCATCTAACAGGGCATTTCCCATGACCGTCATGAACGCACCAGGCACCCCATGCCCAGTGCAATCTGCCGCAATAAGTATTCTTTTTGATGAACGTTCCTCTGTATTGAAAAAAAGTTGGGAAAACCAAAAAAAATCACCACTCACAATATCTCGTGGCTTAAAAAAAATAAACCCCTCCTTAAAATTACATAAAACCTCCTCCTCATTGCCTAAAATTGCTTTTTGAATGCGTTGAGCGTACTTCAAACTGTCTGTAATATTTTCATTCTTTTTCTCTATCATTTTCTCATAGCTTTCATGTTCCTGCTTGAATCCAGTGATGGTAATAAAAAGCAGAGAGAAAGTAATGATTACATTAATGGAATAGAAATAAGAAAATATAGGGTGTTTAATTAATGGATTAACTACATAAAAGCTAAATTTGACGAGTGTAAACAATACCATAGT
>NZ_FONY01000061.1 GCF_900113045.1 Thermoflexibacter ruber | reverse complement strand
ACGTATAACTGTTTGGAAAATAAGATTTTAGATAGCCTTTAATAATACTTTGATAGTAATATTTGAAACATTTCATGCCTGATATATGATAATAAATCACAATTGCCATGATTTCTGAACAAGACATTTTTTCTTGTGGTACAACTTGTCCTTGACTTAATTGATACTGTTCAAATTTTTTAGCAAAGTCATCACAAGTAATGTAAATTTCTATTAGTTTTGTTGTGTTCAATATTAAGTACATAGTATTCTTTGATTAGTGTAATTTTCAAATATACTATATTTATTAATATTGAACATTTTTTATCATAAAAAATTGACTTTTAAGCAATTACCTCAATAACTCACGTTATTTACCAATCGCCATCATGAAAAGGTAAGGCGCATGAGGCTTGTCCTGTAGCCAGTGGTCAGTACGCGTGCCATCAGGATTGTTCTTAGAACTTAAAAGCCTTCCATTAGACAAGGTAACATATTGTTTATCAACGGTAATAAATACTTCTTGGGTAGTTTTCACATTTGGGGCATCAAAAGTAGGAAACCAGCAAGAGTTTGCCTCTGTTTCTCCCTGCGTCCAGATTTGTTGAGGTTTATTTTTTTCCTGACCCAAAGGGTTGATAAAATAAAGCCCTTTGTCCTGTGTAATGGCGGCACTGCCTTTGACCTCTAATTCATTGGGCTTGGCAGTATAGACAATTCTAAGGTTTAATTTTTCATTTTTCGTATATTTTTTCTGTAAGGCTATTTTGAGTTTTTTGCTGTCATACTGATATTTTAATGCTTGTGAGGACTTGCCCTCTACCGATTCAACTTTTTGAATATCAAAGCCTTTGGCATCTAATTCTACGGAGTCTTGTGGATAGAAATACGGGGACATGGTTAAGGTAGCCGTTCCATGCAAGTATTGCTTTTGCCAATCAAAACTTACTTCTAACTTGGTGTGTATCAATCGGAATTTTCTTGTTCTCTCAGGGTTGTATTCCCCTTTTTGAGTAACCCAAAGGGGTATGTCTTCTACTTTTTCGGTAGTATCTACGGCTACCTCGTCCAAGATACGAGTCGCTAAGGGGTCATCAGAAGTATTTTGGGCTATATTTCTCTTATTTGAGTTATCTATGGTTTGATTTTCAGTGCTTTTACAAGCAAAAACAAACAAGGCAATAAGAAAAGAGAGAAAAAGTTGTTTTTGAATATTTATCATAAAAGAATCGTTTTGGAAGGGTCAAAGTTAAGTAAGCAAAGTTAAATAAAAAAAAGTAAATCAATAAGATTATTATTTTGAGGTCTTAACCTAATTCATATTTTTCTTTTTGCAGACTAAGCAATTTTTGGACTTTGTCCATGAACTCATCTAACTTTGCCGACTTGAAGTCTATAAAATAGTTGAATTGGAGGGACTGATAAGCCGTAATTTTTAGTTGATAAGCTCCTACCCAGCCGTAGTACATCAGAAAAATTCCTGAGATACTTAGCGCAAAACTTAACCACATAGAAGTAGTAATATGCAAAAAAAAGCCTATCATGGACAAAGGAGCTACTATGCCCCCTATGATAAGGGGAAGCAGGAGTCTTTGAAAATGCGTTTCTACATCATTGATTTGCCTTAAAGGAAGGATTTTTACACTCTCCCCCCAAGCCTTGTTAGCTGTTTTGATACAAAGTACTTTATTAGTCAAAATAAGGCGGCTGTTAGTAGAGAGGTGATACTCGGCTAACACATTCTCCCTCTGCCTCAACCAGTCGTAGTAGTAGGTATAATCATATATGTATTTTTCTTGGGGCAGTCGAGGCTTGCTCAGATAAAAATGAGGTATTGAGGTTGTACTTTGGAGATAAATATATTTTTTTTCTTTCATCACGTCCATAATCCGTTGAGTTCGTAGCATACAAGATTTACTTTACTTGCATGGAGTAAAGTTGGCAAGATAAGAGAATATATCTTAAAATGCTTGAATTTTTTTGTTTAAATTACATTTCATCAAACTATGCCGTACATATTATAGTTGCTTATTTAGCAGAAAAAGAATTAACTTTCTACAAGGTTTTTCTATTTTTATTTTTCCCAAATTTTACTTTATTTTGAAAATACGTATTTTTATACTTTCAAAAAACTCATCAAAACAGAATCTATGATAGAGGGACTTAGCAAGAACTTAAATGCTGATTTGAAAGTGGAGGCAGGCTATTTGCTTATTTCTGAGCCTTTCCTTCCCGACCCTAACTTTGAAAGGTCTGTAGTACTCATTTGTGAGCATAAAGTAGAATCTGGCTCTTTCGGTTTTATCCTCAATAAACCTACCGAATTACAGGTAGCCGAAGTCATAGAGGTAGAGGCAGCTCATAACAGCGTGTTTTTGGGAGGTCCTGTGGAGCAGAATACCTTGCACTTTATCCATACTTTTGATACTATCCGAGATGCTATTCCTTTGAAAAATGGAGTGTATTGGGGGGGAGATTTTGAGCAGTTACGGCTGTATGCTGAGAGTGGCATGGTGAATAGTGGAAATTGTCGTTTCTTCATGGGTTACAGTGGTTGGGGGAAAAATCAACTAAAAACTGAACTGGAGCAGAACTCATGGATTATTGCTAAAACAAACCTTAAACAAATTTTCCAAATTCCGCCTGAGGAACTTTGGCGTAGCCTCCTTCGTACTATGGGAGGCAAATACAAAGTCTTTGCAAGTTTTCCTGATGACCCCAGACTAAACTAAAAGCCTCATCTCTCATTTTGCAAATTATACATAGTTATTTGCTTGCAAATTTTTTTAAATTCAATTCTATTGCTTATCTTTGCCTCTCAAATTTTAAAACACAATATTTTAAACCTATATTTTAATGTTTTACGGTACAATGCGTAAACAATTATCCTTACGTATTGTTTTAAAAGTCAGTTTTACGAATATCATCTTGAATCAATGAATATGGTAGATAACGAAATCAATGTGCATGAAAGCGAGCAGATTTTAGCAAGCGAGCAGGAAATGAATAACGAAGTAGAAAATAACAATGATATGCCCTTTGCTGAAACCAATGTGCCAACGAGTGAGGAGCAGGAAACCTTAGCTATTGTCAGCGAAATATCTCCAGACAGTACCTTAGAAAATACGGTTGAGGATAACGAAGAGGAAAATGAACTCAGCGAAGAGGAGGAAAAAGATTTTTCTCATTTGACTAAGGAGCAGCTTCTTGCTGAGAGTGAGGCATTATTCAAAGAAACAAGTTTTCGTAAGATTGACAGCGTGTTGCGCCAGCTTAAAGCAGAAATAGATAGAATCAATCGCGAGGCAAGAGAAGAGCAACTAAAGAGGTATTTGGAAGCAGGCGGGGAAGAAGATGGTTTCCAGTACAAGCAAGATAGCATTATTGAGGCTTTTTACGCTAATTATAAAGCATTAAAAGAGAAAAAAGCAAAATATTTTGCAGAGCAAGATAAGAAAAGACAAAAGAACTTAGAAGTTAAAAACGACATTATCAAGCAAATAAAGGCGATTGTAGAGACAGGAGATACGACCAAGCAGTCCATAGAACATCTCAAAGAACTCCAAAAAAAATGGAAAGAAACAGGGGCTGTTCCTCCAACAGAAACAGAGCAGCTCTACGAAACCTACAACGCCCTGCTTGACCGTTTTTATAGTCAGAAAAACATAGACAATCAACTTGTTGAGTTAGATAGAAAGAAAAACTTAGAAGCAAAGACTGAAATCTGCAAAAAGGCAGAGGCTTTGTTGGAGTTTTCCAATATTAATGAAGCTATTAGTCAGTTAAACAAGTTGCATGAGGAGTACCGCTCTATCGGTCATGTACCCAGAGAAGAACAAGAGGCTCTATGGCAGCGTTTTAAAGCCGCTTCGGACAAACTTTACGATAAAAAGCGAAATTTCTTAGACAATGTAAAGAAACGCTTGGAAGAGAATATGAAACTCAAACAAGCACTTTGCCTAAAGATAGAGAGTTTTCCAGAGTTTAACTCAGATAGAATAGCAGACTGGAATCAGAAAACTAAGGAAATTTTGGCTTTACAAGAAGAATGGGACAAAATAGGTCCTGCCCCTCGCGAAGTTGCCAAAGATATTAACAAGCAGTTTTGGAGCAATTTTAAGACTTTCTTTAATAACAAAGGTCGTTTTTTTGAAAAATTAGAAAAGCAAAGAGAAGAAAACCTGAAAGCCAAAATAGCTTTATGCGAGCAGGCTGAAGCCGTCAAAGAAAGTACTGAGTGGGAGGAAACTTCTGATTTGTTGAAAAAACTACAAGAGGATTGGAAGGAAATAGGACCCGTGCCAGAGGCACAGCGAGATGCTATTTATGAAAGATTTAAGAATGCTTGTGATTACTTTTTTAATCGCAAGCGCAATCGCAAATCCTCACAAGACCAAGAGTTTGAGGCAAACTTAGCCAAGAAGAAGGAAATATGCGAAGCCATAGAGAAAATGGCGAAAGCAAAGGAAAGCAATGTAGATAAACTTATGGAGCAGTTAGACGCTTGGTTGGAGATTGGCTTTGTACCTCGAAAGGCAATGAATAGTATTCAAGAAAGAATTACTAAAGCCATAGATGCTTTTATCAATGCAATGCCTGTAAGTGGAGAAGAAAAAGAAAAGCAAAGATTTGCCGCTCAAATCAAACTGATGGGTAATGCAGGAGGTTCTGACCGAAAAATGATTCGCAAAGAACAAACCCTTCGCAAGCGAATCAATAATATAGAAAATGATATTGCTTTGTGGAAAAATAATTTGGAGTTCTTTGCTCAATCAAAAACAGCTGATAAGCTCAGAGTAGAGTTTAACAGCAAGATAGAGGAAGCCACCAAAGAATTAGAATCATTAAAAGCACAGTTGAAAATATTGCAAAATATGTAGTATAGCAAATTGATGTCGCATAGTTTGTGTTTTAAAATTGGAAAAGTTCCACCTTTTAATTCAAAGTGGAACTTTTTTAGTTTGCCATAGAGTATTTCTCAAAGTCGATATGCTTATTTCTTTTTTGCCTCTTCCTTGTTTTTGATTTCTTGTACCTCTACTCTAATATCCTGAGCCATTGCTTTCAAATCTTGCATTCCCTTACGAATACGCGTGCCTGCGGTTTGATTATTCTTCTCGTAAAACTTCGAGAAGTCCGCCTCTAAAGACATCACTAAATTTTTAAGTTCCTCAAACTTGTTCATAATATTTATGCGTTTTGGTTTAAAAAAATTAAGTAGGTTTGAATTGTACATGAATTTTTTGTAAAAACTCTATCAAACTTACAGAAAAAGGCATATTTTACAAATTTTTAGGATAATTTTTTACAAATACTTCTCGTTTTTTTAATAAAATCTTACATCATATCTATATCTGGATTAAAAATTGTTAAAGTAGTTTTATTGGAGAATAGTATCACATCAAAATAACTTTCCTAAAACTAACTACATCGAGTATTTTAATCTTTGTACTAAAAAAAATCAACAATGAGAAAGTCGCTTTTTTTATTTATTATTAGCTTATTTAGTAGCATAAGTTTTGCCCAAGACTGTAACAGTTTTTACAACTTTAAAGAAGGAACTTCCTTTACCTTACAGAACTTTAATGCCAAGAACAAATTAGTAGCCTCTACCAAACAAAAATGTCTTTCACTAAGCCAAAGCAGCAATACTTTTAATATGACCATGCAGTCAGAAAGCTATGATGAAAAAAATAAAAAATTGAGTGAAGGCACATTCGTCATTCGCTGTGAAAATGGAGTTATCAAGTTTGATATGAAAAACCTTGCGATGAGAGATATGCCTGACATGAAAAATACGGATATGAAAGTAGAGGTTACAGGTGATGAACTTGACCTTCCTGCAAACTTAGAAGTAGGACAAGTACTCAACAACGTAAACTATGGCGTAAAAGCCACTATGGGAGTGATGAACCTCTTTAATCGTCAAATCAGCATCAAAGACCGCAAAGTAGAAGCTAAAGAGTCAGTTACTACTCCTGCGGGAACTTTTGAATGTTACAAAGTATCCTATACAACAGAAACTACAGGATTATTAGGCAAGAAAGTTAATATCAAAAGTATAATTTGGTATGCTAAAAACTACGGCATGGTCAAGGAAGAGAGCTATGATGACAAAGGCAAACTGGTGGGTTATACTTTGCTTTCAGAGTTTAAGTAAAAAAAGATAACCCCAAAATCAAGCCTTTACAAGGCATAGTGTCCTGTAAGGGCTTGATGGAGTACTTTTGTTAAAAATTTGCTCTCAAAGCAAGGATAAAATTCCTACCCGGTGCCACTATGCCAGAGCTATACGGGCGATAGCGCAAATCAGTCAGGTTTTCTATACCTGCACTCAACGATAAGTTTTCATTAAGTTGGTACAGTGTCTTGAAGTTCAAAGTCAGCCAACTTGGCGAGTAAGGTCTGCCGTTAGCATCTATAGCAAAAATGAAATCGTTGGCTCTACCTTCTGCCGAGAGGTTTTCATAGCTTACTTCTCCGCTGTACATAGCATAAAACTGGACGTTCAGTTTAGGGATAGTATAGCTTAGGCGGGTTATGCCAAACCAAGGTGCCGCATGTCGCAAAGGGCTGGTGCTTTCATTGTCCAATTCTTCTTCTCCTTTTTGGTAGTTGAACTGAGAGAAGAAACCAAAGCCCGAAGATGTTTTGATTTCAAGACTTGCTTGCACTCCATAGACACTTGCCTTTGCTGCATTTTGAATCGCTTGTACTCTACTCTTTGTATTGTTGTAAACGATGCTGTCTTGTCCATTCAAGGTAAAATTACGCCTTACTAAAGCATTATTAAGCAAAGTATAGTAGGCAGTTACATCTATTTTGACTACCTCTCCCAAGACCTTAGCAATGCCTATTTCTGCATTATAGGCATATTCTGCCTTCAAGTCTGGGTTAGGAACAACTACTGACCCTGGTTGCGAGTCAAATACTTTACCTATGTCGTCCACATTAGGGGAGCGAAAGCCTGTAGCCCCGTTCAGGTGAATAGACCACTCAGGGCTGGGGTTATAAACTAAGCCCAAACTCCCTGTCAAAGCACCATTGCTTAGATTTGCCTTAGAGAATGGGAAAGGATAAAAAGGCAGGTTGTTGGTAAAATCTGCCTCTATGCCAAATTGATTGTAGCGTCCCCCTCCTTGCAAAAGTAGTTTTTCCGAAGCCCTAAACTGATAATTCAAGTAAGCGGCATAAGATGACCACTGGGCATTGGGATAGCGAGAAGCCCCTAAGACCATTGTATTGTTAGTGATATTTTCATCTGTACCGAAAGACTCGACATCGTTAATTACTGCCTCGGCACCATAGAAAAATTTATGCTTATCTACGGTCTTGACAAAGTCAAAGTTAGCAGAATAGGCTTTAACTTTTTCTACTTTAATGAAACGAGTAGGTCGGTTCAAATCTCGCTCTATCCTACTCTCCTCGAGAAACTGACCAGCTAAGCGAATACTCATCTGGTCGTACAACTTATTATCGCCATAGTGCGTGATATTCAAATGGTTCATCATCCAAATCTGAGGACCGTAATTCCATTCTGCACTTCTCGGCTGCCCACTTCGCAGACGCAAAAGTCTATCATAGCGAGAATAGCTGGTAGTAGCAGAGTAATGAAAGGCATACTGAAAGTCCCATTTTTCCGTAGGGCGAAAGCGAATTTTCTGCATCAAGTTAATTTGCTTATAGCCTGAGGGTTTCTGAACTAAGGGGTCTTCATTAGTAATGACTACGTCTGTATTGCCTTGACGCTGTACGTAGTTGGTTCTCAAATACTCTTTTTGCCCGTTCGTTCCCATACGCAAATCTCCAAAGTCATTGCTGGAGAAACTACTCACTAAAGCCCATTTTCTCCAACCAATATTGAGGTCAAAATGTCCTGTTTTTTCGTTATTGGCAGAGGAATAACGCATAACTGCTTTTCCTGTAGTCAAAGGTTTTTTTTCTGTACTGAATTGAGGAGTAAGAGTTTGAAAGCTCATGACCCCGCCAAGCGCATCACTGCCGTAAATGATAGAACCTGTGCCAAATAGTACTTGCACATTTTCCATAGCAAATGGGTCGAGAGAAATCACGTTTTGGATATTTCCACTGCGAAAAATGGCAGTATTCATGCGTACTCCGTCCACCGAGTAAAGCAAGCGATTGGTGGCAAAACCGCGAATCATAGGACTACCTCCGCCTTGCTGACTTTTCTGGACAAAAACTTCGCCTGAAACGCCCAGTAAATCTGCCGTTGTTTGTGGATTTTGCAAGGCTATGTCCGTAGCACTTACGCTAATAATGCGGGAAGGCACATCTAACTTGCTCTGACTCCAGCGAGTAGCCGCTATGACTACTTGGTCAAGTGAAACATTTGCCTCAGTTAGCAACACCACAAAACCCGCCTGCTCAAGAGTAGAATAAGAGACTACCTCTGTCTTGTACCCCAGTCGTCTGATTTCTATTTTCTCCACCTCTCTGAATGCAGAAATATCTGCTTGCCCCTTGCTATTAGACATGACTACTTTCGAGGAAGCATGATTTTGAATAAGTACATTCTCCACAGGCAAATCAGTGTTTTTATCTTTGACTACTAAGGTCTGCCCAAGTAAAGTGAGCGGACATAAGCAAAGAAGTACAAAAAAAAGTTTTTTGTATAAGTATTTTTTCATCTGTAAAATCTGAGTTAAGTGTAATGAATTTTTTGAGTATAGTAAAGTAATCCCACTTTTCCCATTTGTTTAGTGGAATACAGATAGTACTAAATTTTACTAACGACAGGGTTATTTTATGAAAACTGAGGCGGTGGTGAGGGAATATCAGTAAAAATTTGGTAGTATGAAGTTAAAACAAAGGGGGGCAAAAAAACTTGACTTTCAAAAAGATAAACAGTATGATAAATGCTTTCAGGGAAATAGCCTTCTATAAGCAACGGCTTATGCAAGTTTGTTTTCTTAGTTTCTAACTCTTTTTGCTGATTGTTTTTAAAGCTATTGACAAAAATCTCCTCGTCTATATCATGCTCACAGTAAAAATAAGTGGTATCATGTTTTACAAGCATTTTTACTACATCATACCATTGATTGTTGTAAACAAATTCTTTCCCTTGCTCTTCCCAACGGAAGTGAGGGTTCTTTTGTTGTTCGTGGAGGCTAAGTTTGATTAAAGTAGATTGAGTATAAAATTGGGAATTGCTTGCGATATTTTCCCACATACTTTCTTTGATTTGGTATTGACGGTATCTGAAAGTAAGCCAAAAACCAATCCAATGATAGAAGAAAATAACCACAAGCAATATGGAAACAAGTTTTTTCAAAATATTTTTTACAGTCCTACCTTTTCTATACTAAACATAGTAGCATAATTATCAGCTACTTTACCAGCTACTTCACTAAACATTACTGTCCTATGCTGCTCAATATCAATGCGATTGGGAGAGTTAAAAAGTTTCGCAATTTCTACGCTGATATTGATAGTAGGGGTTTTGCCTTCCTCAACTTTAAGATTTTCTACAGAAGGAAAATTCAAGAGGATAGTACGATAGTTTTCATCAGCCCCTACGTGATAAACAAGTCCTCTGCGTTCTCCTGTAGAGAGGAACACATTGCCTTCCAAAAGTAAAAACTTATAGCCAGTTTTCCAATCCCAAGCCATATTATTGCTGGGGTCTAAGTCCCCTACTTGGTCAGTAGATAAGTTGCGGGGTTTGTCTATGCCTACGGCAAACTCTATTTGGTCGTATTTGCCTAAGGTTACATTTTTAATCACAACCTCGTCTATGTGCGTATCTGATTTGCGTTCTATGAGGTGATAACTGTCAGGTTCGGTAAATACTTTTCCTGTTTGCGAATTTATCAACTTGATGTTGCTAATATAATACTTCAATTCACTGACCGTAAACCTTCCTCCCAAAGCCGTAGTATAGGTAGTATTTTCTAACAGCAAAGGGCTGTTATTCATTAAATTAGCAAAATTAAGACTTACATTTGCAGTAGCGATATTTTCCTTCTTTTCACAAGAAGTCAGCAAGACAAATAAGAAAACTACATAAAGATTTTTGAATAAAGTTTTCATAGTTTAACTTGGTTAAAATGAATTATTTACTTAAAATAGCTGTCAGACATATTTTGCATCTTCTCTCTAAAAAACGGTCTGATAATCAATCTGGTTGCACGGTCATAAGTGAAATAATTCCAAAACCAATTTAACAAAATGATAATCTTGTTTCGAAAGCCAACAATAGCTATTAAGTGAACAAAAAGCCATACAAACCAAGCAAACATTCCTTGAAACTTCCATTTGGGCAAGTCCACTACCGCTCTATTTCGCCCAACGGTCGCCATGCTTCCTAAGTCTTTGTATTCAAAAGGCTTCATTTTTCCTTTTTTCTTTATCATGCTAATCAGGTTTTTTGCTAATGTTTTGCCTTGTTGGATAGCTACTTGGGCTACTTGTGGGTGTCCATTAGGATATTTTTCTGATTTGGTAAAAGCAATATCACCGATGGCGAAAATATTTTCAAAACCTACCACTTGGTTATACTCATTGGTTAAAATACGATTACCTCGTGTGATAGCTTCTTTAGGGATTCCCTCAATCAAATTGCCTATGATGCCTGCTGCCCAAATCACTGTTCTGGTGATGATTTTTTTTCCATTACTTAGCGTTACCTCGCGCCCGTCGTAGTCTGTTACTGTGGTATTTAGCCATACATTGACGCTAAATCTTTCAAGATATTTTAATGCTTTTTTGCTTGCTACTTCTGACATTCCTTTTAGCAAGCGGTCATTACCATCTATCAAATGTATGTCCATTTGCCTAAAATCAAGCTCAGGATAGTCCAATGGAAGCACATGCAACTTCAACTCTCCCAAAGCCCCCGCCAGTTCTACCCCCGTAGGTCCTCCCCCTACTATGACAAAGTCCATCAAACTTTGCTTTTCGTCATAATCTTTTACTAAGGTAGCTTTTTCAAAGTTTTGCAAGATATGACTGCGCAAGTCAAGGGCTTGGGGTAATTGTTTCATCGGAAATACTGCATTGGCAATCTTTTCATTGCCAAAGTAATTGGTTTTTGCCCCAGTGGCAATCACTAAATAATCATAAGTCAAATTACCGATAGAGGTTTCTATGGTATTACTTTCAGGAATAATTTTTTGTACCAAAGCTAAGCGAAAGAAAAAATTTTCTTCTTCTTTAAAAAGTTTTCTAAGAGGTCCCGCAATAGAATCTGGTTCTAAGCCTGCCGTAGCTACTTGATAAAGAAGAGGTTGGAAAGTATGATAATTATAGCGGTCAAGCATGACTATCTGCAATCCCTTACCAAGTAATCTCTTGGCAAGGTTTAATCCTGCAAATCCACCACCGATAATTACTACTCTTGGAATATTCAACTCTGGTATGTGCATGGCAACTGCACCATGTATCTGAAGGTCTTGATAAGGCATAAGTTTAGATTGTTTTTTATTATAGGCAAAAATAATGTTTTTTGTTGGATAAAAAGTAAGAAAGAGGACATTATGTAATTTTAATTACTCGATGCCACCACTAAGTTTTTTAAAGGAAACTTACCCTTAACACTTTGGCATTGATGCCGACCTCTTGGAAAAACGAAAGCCAAAAAACTTGATGGGCAGAGAGGTGGTCGTTAGGGGATTTGACCTCAACAAAGTAGTAAGTATCACTGTTCCAAATAAATAAATCAGGGAATCCTTTGGAATATTCCTTGATATTTTTAGCAATCTCGAGTAGCACTATCCCGATTTGGTCAGAGTCAAGCAAGTCGTATAATTTAGTTAAGTGAAATAACAAGTCTTCGTGCCAAAATACAAAGGGATTGGCTCTGCCTTGTTTATAGGTGATAATCTCCTGAATATGAGTTAAAAAACTTTCCTCATTTTCTAAAATTGCCGTCCTTGCTAAGAGTTTGTCTTGCCTCTTTTCCCAAAAATCTTCCCGCATCAAATCCGAAGGAGCAAGTTGAAAAGGGTGGTGGATGGCATCTTGGTTTTCATCAAAAATAATGTCCCAAAACAGCACCCCAAACAAGGCATTCCAAAGATAGTTTTCTGTAAAAAGCCCTTCAAATCCCTGATTTTTAAAATGTTCCAATGCGCCTAATTCTACATTGCTTTGGAAAAAACTATCTATGCTAATGCTCTCTGCTTGTTTGAGCCATTGAGTAGTAGTGCGGGTAGATTTTCCCTTTTGCTTTTCTAATTTTTCTCTGAAATCTATGGCAAATAATTTTTCTTCTGGACTCAAAGGCTTGATTTCTAATTTTTTACAAAGTATCAGAGCCTCCTGCTCAAAACCCAATTTGTAGAGCAGTCGTACCTGTCTTTCCATAGAAGGAGGTTTGCTGGTGTACTGATAGACTTTCAAAGCCTCTTGGTCTAACTTACTTTTTTCCAATAACTTGCCTAAGTCCAAGCAAAGTTTGTCAAAAAGTCTTTGGGCGGATTCGTGCAGGTATTGCCAATATGCAATTTGGGACATAAACCAATCGTACAGCTCCTGAGCAGAGTAAAGTACAGAAAGAAAGCCAAAATGCTGATAGGCTTTTTCCATTTTTAGTTTGTCCTCTGCTTCCTTGCGACTTTTAAAAAAAGAGGTATATTTTTCTTCGCTAAACTGCTCATACTGAACGTGTCCCAAATCCCTAATCACAAAGCGTGTCATGTCCATTTCCAAGTTCCCAAAGAATAAATACAGCAAAAACTCTACTTCTGCCTCAAACTCTTGCTTGATGATTTCCTCTTTTTGGGCAATGATTGGGATAAGTTGCTGAAAAGGCAAATGTTCCAAAATCCACAAGGTAAGAGCTGATTTTTTCGCTTGTTTATTGGGTTTTTCCCCTGTTTGCCCGATGATGTCCATGAGTTCATTTTTTGTGAAAATTTCCAACAAAAATAAAATCTTGTCCTCTTGCTCAGGCAAAAGTGAACTAATAAATTGTTTTTCAATGAGTTCATTAAGAGCATTAGGAATATCTGCGATTTCTGCGTAGCGTAGCTGTTTGGTTTTAAAGAAAATCTTTCTGCGATTGACAAATCGGATAAAAAGGCATTGGGCATCTTCGGAAAGGGTTTGGAAAAGACGAATAAAATTCAATTCGCGCTCTTGTAAAAGAGGCATGGATTTTTTTTGCACAAAATCTAATAGATACCAAAAATTTGTCAAGTAATACTTTGGAGGAAGCTCTATTTGCGCCATTTTTCCGCTTTATTTTTACAAAAATAACACTTACTTTTCATTAAAAAAATACCAAAATTACTTTTTTAAGGAAGGAAATAGCTTTTTTTGTTAGTATATCTTAATTTTTTGGCTACTTAGGATAGTTTGGGTAAATTTATGCTTTATGATTGATTAAGTAGCTTTGTAAATCATTTTAAAAAATGTCGACGTGAGAGATTTTATAACTTTGCAAAAAGGAATAAAAATAACAGATGGAACTTTTAGAAACACAGATAAAAATTAATAGTATTATCACAGGCGATTTAGCAAAATATTTTACTGAAGTATGGGCTTTTTAAAGATGTATTGCCCAAATACTAACACTTAAAAACGATACGCTTATGAAAAACATTTTTTTAATTCCAATTTTATTGATGTTTGTACCTATTTTCTCTTTTGCACAGTCCAACTTTAAGGGGATAGTAGATTACGGAGATTACCAATATGAATATATACTTAGTCCTACTAAGCAAAAAGGGAGATATGACTTCAAAATGAATGTTCTTATGGAGAACAATCCTCCAAAGTTAATTTACCAATCTTTTGCCACCATAGACGGCTCGCTTGAGCAAGGTAGCCAATACAAGGTGCGTTTTTTCTACGCAGAAAAAGTCAATGAGCAGTGGAAAACAGACCCTACAAGCTATGCAGAAGTTGGTTTTGACCTCACACAAAACAAAATGACCCATGACAACAGAGGTATTATAGCCAAGAAAGAAGCCCAAGAACTTGTTGATGTGCTAAATATTGACTTGGCAAGGGAAAGTATTAATGAAAGCCAAGCTGTCGATTATACAGTTCAATATTTAGTAGTCAATTATAATCAGGTATTTGGAAACTATGCTATCTCAGACCCCAAGAGGCAAACAGTAGTGCAGTTAGGAAAGAAAAATACAGCTATTTTCGTATCCCCAGAGGAAGCCCCTAACAACTTTAGAGATACTTTAAGTTACAAAGGAAAAAACTACGCTTTTCAGCTAACTGAAATGAAAAAATACCATTATAGTTTGATTATCAGCTTGGTAACAAAGGGAGAAGATATTATTAACGAAGAGACGGTGTATAGCTCTGAAATACGAGTAGAGGACAAATCAGGCAACAAAGACTATTATGGAGTAAAGATTTTGTACGCACAGGGTAATAGTTATGCTTGGAAAACTTCACCTCAGTCTTTCGTGCAAATGAACTTTAATTTTACTAAAAAAACAATCCAAGTACACGTAGAAGGGAAACTTGCCGAGTTAAATACAGAAAAAATTTCCAAAGAATACAAACTTCCTAACAAAGAGTATTACACTAAAAAAGACATGTTAGGCGATGGGGCCCGTTTCTTTGTAAGGAACTTTCAAAAGGCTTTGGTAAAGTAAGTTATTGCAAGAATTACCTGTTAAGTTAGTCGCTTTGGAAGAGGAAAATCATAAGTTGTGAGCCGAGGAGGCTGATTTACGTAGGCGTTTGGGCGTGGACATTACCAACAGCACCCCAGCAGTGATGACGATAAGAAAAAGAAAATAGTAACCGTATCCCAAACATAACATATTGAAAATGAGAAAAGCAACTTTTTTATTTCTTTGCTTCTGCCTTGTCAGATTTTTGCAGGGGCAGCCTATATCACTACACCCACAGCAACCTCATATCTTTGTTTACAAAGGAAAACCAACTTTGCTCATAGGTTCTGGAGAGCATTATGGAGCAGTGATGAATCTTGGCTTTGACTATAAGAAGTACTTGGCTACTTTGCGACAAGACCAACAAAATATTATACGCATTTTTGTTGGGGCGCATAGAGAACCTGCTAATGCCTTTGGTATTCAGCGAAATACTATGTCCCCCACTGATGAGCAGTACATTTGTGCTTGGGAGAAAACCGCAGAGGGCAAGTATGACCTGAACCGTTGGAACCAGGCTTATTTTAATAGATTAGTAGATTTTGTCAAAGAAGCAGCAAATAATGAAGTCATTGTAGAAATTAATTTATTTTCTTCTATTTATGGTAGCGATATTTGGTCGCTTTCCCCATTAAACCCTCAAAACAATATACAATCTTTGCCCAGTCTTCCTATCCAGAAGATTTATACAGTGGAAAATGAGGGCTTTCAAACTTATTTAGAAGCATATACCCGAAAGTTAGTACAAATACTCAATCCTTTTGACAATATTTTTTATGAAATACAGAACGA
>NZ_FONY01000080.1 GCF_900113045.1 Thermoflexibacter ruber | reverse complement strand
TTGCCTGTATAACCTTGATAATTATCTTGTAAATAGGCTTCCAAACCTACTTGCTCATATCGCTGCCGATAGTTCCTCACTGTTCCTTCACTGATGCCTAAACTGGCACTAATCACCTCCATACTTTGACCCAAATGAAGCATTAAAAGCACAGTTATCTTCTTGTACGCTCTGGCATAGCGTTCATTGTGTTGTAACTCCCTTAGTAAATCATAGTCTGCTTGTGATAACATTTTTACTAATTTGATTACCAAATATTGTACTTTTTTCGTAATTTTCCTAATCCAAATTTCAAAACCTTTTACTTTTTAGTATAATGACAAAAAATTAAACAGTGTAGTAGTTAGGGCAAAAATTTCAAATAACCTCTCACGATGATATACTAAATTTTATATTTTCAACAATGTTAAAACTTAACTTATTCGTTTGGACTTTTTAAGTGTAATTTCATTCCCTTATCTATTTTGGAGTAGATAGTTAGATTATTCCATCTGAGCAAGTCGTTAGGTTTAATACCGTATTTTTGTGCAATAGAATAAATATTTTCTCCATATTTGACTTCATGTATGAAATCTAACGGAATTAGTATTTTTGATGTTTCTTTTTCTGTTATATTTTCTTTTTTTACCTCTTGATTAGGATTGATAAGCCATAGTTTATCTCCATAATCGAGTTTGCTATGCTCAGAAAGCCCATTCCATTCCAATAAATCATTGGGAGAAATATTGTATTTTCTGGCTATCAAATAGGGATACTCTCCGTACTGCACGATGTGTATGCCGTCCTCTGGGATAGTTAAAGCCTTTGCTTGGTCGGAGTTTGGAGCGGGAGATGCCGTAGGTGGTGGGCTGATAATCAAAATCTTGCCTCTATCCAGAATAGTATTTTTATCTAATTTATTCCAAAGCATGAGGTCATTGGGGGAAAGGTTATATTTTTTTGCTATGGAATAAATGCTCTCGCCGTATGTAATCACGTGAACGAGAGGCTTATGCAAAAAATCTTTGCCAAAACTATTTGACTCATTACCTTGTGAAAATCCATGCTCATAAACAAAAAAGAAACAAGATGCTAAGGCAAGTAAGCACTTTTTCATAAGATTAACTATCTACTTTTAGTAAAAAAGATAAGAGATAAGTCGGAAACAAAGGGGGAAGGTATAAGAATAATTACCAAAAAAGATACCAAAAAATAAATGCGGAAAAAATGTCATGTTTTTACATTGATAAGGCTTTACACCTTATCAATGTTACTTTTCAAGTCTGATTTTATAAAGTCTTGATTTTAATGTTTCTAAACCACACTTTATCACCATGATTTTGAAGGGCGATGTAGCCTGTTTTTGCTTCTGCAAAGCCTTTCATACTGCCAAACTTGCTTTCCTTGACGAGTTTGTTCCATTCAGGCGTCCACATCTCAAAATCTGCTGTTTTTTCTCCGTTAAGAAAATACTGTACTTTCCCGTTGTTGCATATAATATGTACTTGATTAAACTCGCCTACGGGTTTGGCATAGTCTTTATCTACTGGGTGTAGGTCGTAGTTGGCACCTGCTTTTTGCTTAGGTGTAGTTTTATCACCTGCATATCTTCCTGCTGAGGCATCAATGATTTGCATTTCTGGGGCTGTTTCATAGGTAGTCTTATGGTCACCTTCTACTACGTGAAAGAAAATTCCACTATTACCTTCTGGAGAAATTTTCCACTCTAATTTGAGTTCGAAGTTTTCGTACTGGTCTTGGGTCATAATATCTACGCCGTCGCCCACTCTGGCAATACATTCATCTTCTACTGCCCAAGCACTCAAAGGTTGATTTTGGAATCCTCGCCACCCTTGCAATGTTTTTCCGTCAAAGAGCAGTTTCCAACCATCCTGCTCCTCTTCGGCTGTAAGTACATTTTGTAGGCTTGATGATGAGCTAACTTCCTCACTTTTGGAAACTTCCTCAGAAGCTACCTCTTCGGACTTGTTGCTTTCTCCACCACAAGCAAACATCAAAGCAACCATGCTTAACAACATAAGCAGATGAGTTTTTTTGAACCAATTTTTCATTTTCAGTTTTTGATTAAGTTTTGATATTTAGAAAAATTACCTAATGCAAAGCTAATAGATAATTTCCTTTTCTTGCTGGTTTATAAGGTCAAAATAATACATTTTCTGCTCTTGTTTTGTCATCAAGACAGAGGTTATGCTTACGGTAAGCAACCTTCCTTGTCTGTTCATTAAAATGTCATTTTCTCTGTCCCCCTCTCCTCCAAATCTGTGAAAATCAATGATTTTAGTTAAGTTTTTTTCCTGAGATTTGAATTGATTATTGAGGAAAATATCAAACCAGTTTTTGCGTTGATTCACCACCTCAGGAGGATACAAAGTTACAGAAGACCAGATAGAAGGTTCGGAGGGATTTTTCTTAGTGATAACTTTCTGTTCGCCGTTCCAAATAAGTTCGGTGAGTAACAAAGGATTATGATTGACCATAACCAATGTAAATGGTTCAATATCGGTCAAATCATATTCAGAAAAAAACCTTTCCAAATCCAAGTATTTGAAACTGTCCATTACTATCTGTCCTCTACTCATTCTGTACTTTTCTTTGGGCTGATGGGGAGTAAAAGCACCATTGAGTAAGCATACTGTTCGGTAAGAAGTCGTAGCAATCCAAGTACCTTTGGCTTTGGCATCTACGGGACAGAGTATTTTTACATTATCAATATACAGAAAGTCAGGAAGAAAAGCTGTCGGACGATTTACATGCTCATCTCTGTTAGAAGTCAAAATAAAGTTTTGATTATCAACAGGTAAATAGGTTACAGTACACATGAAAAACTATTTGTAAATGATTTCTACAAAAGGGTACTCTCCCTCAAACTCATCTAAGAAAGAATAATCATCATCTTTCTGCTCATCGGACTCCCACTCATGCCATCTTACATTTACCTCGTGTCCTCTTTGATGTAGTGCTTTTAATTTTTCAAAAATATTGAGAATAAACTTGCCAGAAGTGGTGTTAAAGTACTCAAAATCAATATCTACAGTAGTTTGGGGAGACATAGGCTCTTGAATATAACACTCGAGCCACTCCATAAGAGGTTCAAAAAATTTTTTTACATCAGAAGGATAACACCTGCCCCTAAACCTTAATACTCCCTGAGGGTAATTGAACTCTACTTCTGGTGTATCTCTGGTAGGAGAGATTTTAATTATTTCTTTAGAAATTCCCATGATACTTTATTAAAAGCAAAGGATTGCGTTTTATTGAAAAACCGTAATAAAAGGATTCAAAGGTATTTGTATTATTTCTTTTTTCTTTCTGAGGCTACTTCCTCTTTGGTAATTCTACCGCCTTTGTTGCCCCAAGTATTATTAACATAAGTAAGTACATCGGCGATTTCCTGGTCATTTAGCCCTGATGCAGGCATTACGTTATTGTACTTTTTCCCATTTACTGTGATTTCGCCTTGCAGACCATTGATTAAGGCTCTAATAGCTTTTTTCTTATCTGCCAGATAGTCAGAACCTTTGAGCGGGGGAAATACACCTGCCAAACCTTCTCCACTTTCCATGTGGCAAGCTATGCAGTTAGCAGAGTAGATGTTACCACCTCTTTTGATGCTTGCGGCTAAATCGTTTTGGAACGAAAAAGAAAAAAGAGTGCTGATTCCAAGAATGAATGTGCAAATGAGTAAAAGATTTCTTTTTGTCATAAATTGAAGTAGTTTTATAAATTTTCTGTAAATATAAAGGCAAAATAATAACCAAAAATTAAAATTTATGTGCTAAAATTAAAAAAAAATCTAATTTGGCTAATTAAATTTCGTTAAAAGACTACTTGTTTGTATGATTCTATTGCCTGCTTCTTTACTGTTCTTGGCTGTTGCTGGTCTGATAAAGCCTTGCACTATTGTTTCTTACTCTGGATATACTTGTTTACAATTTTTTCCATAATAGGCAGAGTAACAGTGCCTTGAGAAAGTAAAGTATCGTGAAATTCTCTAATATCAAATTTCTCTTTGAGTTCAGCTTCTGCTTTCTTCCTCAATTCTTTAATTTTTAGCTCGCCTATTTTGTAAGAAAGTGCCTGCCCCGCCCAGCCTATGTACCTGTCTATTTCTGTACGGACTTCGTGCAAAGAAAGGGCAGTATTTTCCGCTAAGTAGTTGATAGCTTGTTCTCTTGACCAGCCCAAAGCATGAATCCCTGTATCCACTACCAAGCGACAAGCACGCCACATTTCGTAGGTCAATCTTCCAAAATTGGTGTATGGATTTTGGTAAAAGCCCATTTCTATCCCTAACCATTCACAGTACAGTCCCCATCCTTCGCCAAAAGCAGAGATATACAAGTTTTGACGGAAAGGAGGTAAATGATTGAGTTCTTTGGTCAAAGCAATTTGGAGATGATGCCCCGGGACAGCCTCATGTAGCGTCAATGATTCCAAAATATACAAGGGACGACTTTTGAGGTTATAGGTATTTACCCAATAAGTTCCTCCTCTTTTCCCGTTGAGTGGAGCAGGTACATAGCGACCTCCTGTATATTTGGGGGCGATTAGGTCAGGTACAGGCTCAACTCCGTAGGGTTGGCGTGGAAGTTTCCCAAAAAAAGCAGGTAGTTTTCCGTCAGCTTTTTTTGCCAAGAAGGAGGCTTCTTTGAGTAACTGCTCTGGGGTTTCTACATAAAACTGTGGAGAAGTGCGTAAAAATTCTAAAAATGCCTTGAAATCCCCTTCAAACTTGGCTTGTTTCATCACTTCTTGCATTTCTTGCTTGATGCGTGCTACTTCTTTTAAGCCTATTTCATGGATTTCTTGGACGGATATATTCAGCGTAGTGAAGTGGTTTGCTCTTGATTGGTAATAGGCTTTCCCGTTGGGAAGAGCGGACACGCCTACAGTAGTTCTGGCAGAGGGCAAGTATTCTTTCTCGATAAACTCCCCAAAGGCTTTGTAACCCTTAATTACACTTTCTTGGATTGCTTTTTTTCCTTCTGCTATCAGCTTTTCTTTTATCTCATTGGAAAAATGGACTGGGAATTTTTCAAAAGGTTTAAAAAACGTACTCTGACTTATATCACTGACTATGTGCGTATTATACGTGCCTTCATAGCCTTCCAAAACTACTCTGGGCAAGGTGATTTTCTCTTTGATACCCTTACGCATAATAGCTATGTACTCGTTGGTATAGGTAGCAAAATAGCTAAGGCGCGCAATATAGTCTTCGTAATCTTTCACAGTACTAAAAGAACGATTGGGGGAGTTGGCAAAAGAAGTATGAAAGCCACCCTCGGCATTGATAGGCATTAAGTAATCTTTGTTGTCAAAATAGGCAATCTTTTCTGTGATAGTGTAGAGCAGGAGCGTTAGGTTAATTTGATCATTTTCATTAAGTTGCTTGTCAACAAGCTGCTCTAAGCTGCTTTTTAGCTTTTTTAAGTATTGGTTTTCAAGGGCTAAATCGGCTTCCCTAAACAATCCAAACGATTTTAGTTGTTCTCCATCAGTAATTTTTAAGACTGTGTAAGGCTCACTTTGGAATTGCTGATAGACCTGAATCAGGCTGTCAAGGCTTTTTTGCGTGCTGTTTTTCTCTTGGGAAAAAGCAGGAAAGAAAGAAAAGAGGATAATGATTACTACCTCAAAGTACAGTTTTTTCATCATTTTAGCAAGAGGTTTTGTTTTTCGCAAGCTACAAAAAAAGTGAAAAAAAGAAAAATGTGCGGAGAATGGAGAATATTAAGCAAGTCTGAATTTATAATACAATCTTACTTAACTCAGAATTTGTAACCGTTGCGTCTTCATTCCACTACTAACTTCTTCACCACACTTTTCCCTTCTTGCACTATTTCCATGAAATAAAAGCCTGAGTTAATTCCTTGCAAGTCAATGCTTTCATGCTCATTGAGTAGGTTGAACTGCCAAGTTTTGAGTGTTTTGCCCGAGATTTCTTTCAAATTTACTTTTACAGTGCCTTTGATTGGTTGTGAAAAACGGATTTGCACTTGCGAATGGGCGGGATTAGGGTAAATCAAGATGCTATTTCCGTATTGGGCATCTTGTACGGCTACCACTTTTGAGGCAAGCGTCCAAGGGACTAAGCCTTTTTCAGGGGTAGGGAGTTTTTTGTTAGTCAAGATATGAAACTGCCCGCGACTAAGAAAGAGATTTGCCTCTTTATCAAGAACTTCTATGCTTTCACCTGTAAAGTAATCGTACCAAGTGCCTGCATTGGGGAAGGAAATTTGGAAGTCTTTGTTTTGTAAACCAAAGTTGCCCAAAACGACCATACTTACGCTGGGCGATTGGAGGATAAACTGCTTTTCTAACCCTAAGTTTCGTTCTATAAGCTGGCTATTCTTACTACGTAATGCTTCTGCTGTTTCTGGCAATGTTTTTAAGCGAATGAGTGCCGCATACGTTTTATACAATTTTTGCCTGTCTGGATTTTGTGCATATTCCCAGCGTATAGGTTTTCTTCCTGTTCTTCCGTTTTGATTAATACTTACATCGTACCCTAACTCACCGAATTGCCAAATCATTTTTGCCCCTTGCATGGTAAAATAAAATGCTGCTGCTAATTTCATGCGTTCTAAGGCAGTAGGAAGATTTTTAATATTGTAGTTATCAGCACTTTGCCCTCCGTCTAAGGCTCTGAACATGAGCCTTTCCTCATCATGGCTTTCCATGTAGGCAATCAAGTGAGGCTGCTGCCAGCCTCTTTGTAGATATGTTGAGCCTTCTATGCTGTTGCTAATGCCTTGTACTGCTTTGGAGAAGCCATCGTTCATATTTCCCCAAAGCAACATTCCGTAGTTAGCTAATTCCATTTCTTCGCTGTTTTGGGCAAAATGTTCTAAGATTACATAAGCGGAATTGTCTATCTCTCTGATTTCATCATAAATGCGTTTCCAAGTAGCTATTCTTGAAGCATCGTAAGCACTCCAAGCAGCTTCATTGGTAGGGTTATTTCTTTGTGTAAATCCTTTGGAAAGGTCAAAACGGAAGCCGTCAATTTTGTATTCTGTGAGCCAAAACTGGTTTACTCTTTTTACCAAGTCCTTGACTGCTTGACTTTCATGGTTAAAATCATAGCCTACATTGAAGGGGTGCGTGGCATCGGGGTTAAAGTAAGGATTGCCTACGGCAGGTTTTCTTGTTTTGCTGTCCCAATACATTTGTACCAAAGGCGACTGCCCAAAATTGTGGTTTAGTACTATGTCGAGAATCACCGCAAAGCCTTTTTCGTGTGCTTTGTCTATGAAATTTTTGAGCATTTCCTTTGTACCATAGTATTTGTCAGGAGCGAAGTAGTAAATTGGGTTGTAACCCCAACTGTCGTTGCCCTCAAACTCTTGTATAGGCATAAGCTCTATGGCATTAACTCCCAGTTTTTTCAAGTAATCCAAAGAATCAATGACAGCTTGGTAATTGTGCGTAGTGGAAAAATCTCGCAAATGCAACTCATAAATCACTAAATCTTGTGGATTGGGTCTTTGAAAGTTATTGGTTTTCCACTGATAAGGTGTTTGGGCAGTTTGTAGTACGCTCGCCAGTCCTGTGGTTTTTCCCGTAGGGTAAGGTGTAGGATTGGGATAAACAAAGTTTTCTATAAACTTGTCATTCTCAGGGTCTAAGATTTTTTCAGCATAAGGGTCGCCTATTCTTATATTGCCGTCAATCAAGTATTGAAATACATATTCTTTTTTGGGTTCTAAGTTTTCTAATCGAAGCCAAAAGCGATTTTTATCAGGCGTTATGTGCATAAAACTTTGCTGATTTGCCTGCCAATCGTTAAAATCGCCTATTGCATAAACAAACTTTTTTTGAGGGGCAAAAAGCACCAAGACCACCGTTTTATCATCTATGTAGTTGATGCCATCTTTTACATTTGTGGGCAGAGGAGCTATAACTTGTGGAGGTAAAATGCTATAAGTGAAAGAATCTGTGATAGTTGTAGAGGCATTTTTAGCTATAATTTTTATAGAGCCGTGAGTAGTGCCTGCATTGACGGTATGCGTTATTGTAGTCCCATTTTCTTCTTTGACCTGCCTTTCATTGACCAAAAGCGTAAAAGTTGCTTGCGTATTGCTTTCTGCTTTTACTTCAAAATTTTCATTGGGAAAAGCAAAATAAGGGCGTTGAGCAGGCGAAACAATCTGCATTGAAAGCCCTGAAAAAGCTACTTGTAGAAAAATATCTCCATTTTGGGCATTTTTCCCTTCTCTTGAACCGTCTGCGTTTCTGAAAACCATACCTATTCTATAAATTCTTTGGGTAGGAACGTTAAAATATGTTCTTGGCACTAATTTAATACTCCATTTGTCATTTCCCAAAGAAGTCATCAAACCAATACCGTCATCTTTGCCCCAATTACCAACTACATTGCTCCAACTTGTGCCTGTTTCAGAGTCTAAAATCACGCCTGCGTGCATATATACCTTGCCCGCCCCACGAAGTCCCGAAGTGCCTTGGGTGGCATCATAAGTAATTGTAATTTCGTCTTCTGCCCTAAAAGTAGCGGGAGAAACGCTGACTTGCGCATGAGAAAAATATGAAGAAGAAAAGAAAAAACAAAATGATAAAAGAATGATATTTAGCTTTTTACTCATAATTTATTCTATTTAAAAAGAAATAAACCAAAACCGATTGTGCTAGTTTGGAATTTTCAGTAAAAAAGGTTATCTCTAAGGTGCAACCATAAAAAGAGATAACCTATGCACCAAATCGCAATTGA
>NZ_FONY01000071.1 GCF_900113045.1 Thermoflexibacter ruber | reverse complement strand
GCGATTTGACCGAATTAGTGAGAAAATTAAAAGGTGAAAACGGTAAAAATGTTTTTTGTGACGGTGGAGCAGAAATAGTAAACGAACTTTTAAAAAATGACTTATTGGACGAGATAATAATTTCGGTTATTCCAATATTAGTTGGTAACGGAATAAGACTTTTTAAAGACAATAGACCTGAACAAAAACTGAAACTTGTAAACGTAAAAACATTTGATACCGGACTAACTCAACTTCACTACAAACGTGCAGACAACTAACAACCAGGCGGACGAAGGACAAGAAGCCCAGCTGCTAACAGCGGTTTGCCGCAAGCGGGGGTGCAGTACTTCGGTTGACAGTTTTTTCGTATAATTGAAGTGTGGTTTTCCAAATGAACGGTAGTGCTGAAAAGCCCCGCCTGCGGCAAGCCGCCAAACGTTGCCTGATATTTTAAACAAACACGATGACAAGCGAAAACCAAGTACATTTTGAGAATATCAATCAACAGATTAGCAAGGAACTGCAAAAGGCAAGGAAATCTATTTACGTTGCAGTTGCTTGGCTTAACGACCTAAACTTGATTAGTGTTCTTCAAAGTAAAGCCCAACAAGGTGTAAGTGTGCAGGTTATTATTTCTGCACACAAGTTTAACGACACTATAAGACTTTACGACATTAGCAAAAATGGTGGTGAAGTCTATTTGGTGGGTGGTGAAGATATAATGGACTATGGTTTTATGCACAATAAATTTTGTGTAATTGATTACAAAACTGTAATTACAGGCTCTTTCAATTGGACAAAAAACGCAAGTTCTAACGAGGAAAATATTGTTATTGTACGAGATGACAAAGTAGCATTTGACTATGTGCAACAATGCCACAAACTAATTCGCAGAGGAGAAGTATTAGACTTTGACCATTCAAACGACATTAAAATCACTTTTACAGCCTTAAAGACTTACATTGAAAAAGGCGAAAGCGTAAAATTAGAGTGGAAAGCACAAAACGCATCAAAAGTTGCAATAGAAAATATTGGAAGTGATTTAGATTTAGAAGGTTCTCACAGTGTCAAAATACATCAAGACACGATTTTTCGTATAACTGCAACAGAAGGTAGTAATACAAAAGTAAAAGATGTTCAAATTAAAGTTGTTCGCCACCCTGAAATTGAGTTTTTTATCAGCACAAATTCAATCGTTAGGGGTATGCAAACAGCCACCTTAAAGTGGAAATCTAAAAATACAGAAAGAGTAGAAATTGATAATCAAATTGGAGAAGTCGGGTTAGAGGGCGAAAAGCAGGTTATGCCTGATAGAAGTACGGTATATTGTATTACAGCATACGGAGAAACTTCGGAGGTAAAAAAAGTTGTACGTTTAAATGTTTATCAAACCCCAACAATCAAAAGCCTTGAAATTCCTGTGCCTACGAAAATTGAATTAGAAACTGATATTTCATTTTTTGCAACACAGATACCAACAAAAACGAATTTACAAAGTGCTTTTTTTACACAAAAAGTCCCCAAAATTGATTTAATAAAATCAGCAATCTTAAAACCGCCAACTATTGCAGAACTTGCAAAAGCATATAAAAAAACACCTGATGAACTTGTAGTGCCTCTATTTTCGGAAAAAGATACCCAAAAAAACAACAATCCGTATGACAGTTTTTTGCATAAGATTTTGAATTTCAAGAAAGTAAAAACAAGAATTCTTGATAATCTTGAAAATACTTTTAAGGATAATTGGCGTGTATCTCAAATAATAAGTCTTATTCGCAAAAACTATGACATCTAACTGCAATGATAAAAGATTTTTTACTTTTTTGTTCAGGGGCAGATTTGGGCATATTGAAACAAGATGACTGTAAATCGGAACATAATAAATATGCAGGTATTGGCTCTGCGGTATTTTTTACCGCATTATTTGCCTTTATTTCGGCTTCTTATGCCTTGTTTACTGTTTTTAATTCTGTTGAGTTTTCCCTTTTATTAGGTTTTATTTGGGGGCTTTTCATTTTTAGCCTTGACCGTTATATAGTTTCCACTTTAAAGAAGGAAAGTTCAAATTACAGTCAAAACGTAATAGTAAATGGAATTTCTAATAAAATTGTAGAAATTATAAAAGCATCACCACGTATTGCATTAGCAATATTGTTGGGTATTCTTATTTCTAAACCTCTTGAATTAAAAATATTTGAGCAGGAAATAGAAACTGAATTAGTAAAAATGCAACAAAAGGTATTCAAAGAACAAGAGGACAAAGTAAGAGAAAGATATTTGCCAAATATTCAAAGACGTAATGAAGAACTTGCTAAACTTCAAAGTGAAATTGATACAAAAAAGAAAAGATATGATGATTTGGAAATCATAGCACAACAAGAGGCAGACGGAACAGGAGGTTCAGGCAAGGCAAATTTGGGTCCGATTTACAGGGCTAAAAAAGCAGATGCAGACAGAGCATACGAGGAATACAAGTCTGTTTTGGAGAAAAACCAACCACTTATCAACGATTTAAGGAGTAAAAATTCAATAGAAGATACACAGTTAAAAGACGAAACGACAGGGTTAAGTAGGAAAAAATTTGACGGACTTTTAGCACGTTTGACAGCATTAGGTTCGTTAGCAGACAATGACGCAACAGCAGACCGAACAGTTACAGGCGTAAATTTATTGTTCATATTTTTTGAGTTAGTGCCTTTGTTATTCAAAATTTTGACAGATAAAGGGATTTATGACATTAAATTACAGATGTTAGAGGAAAAAATAAATTCCGAAGAAGTTGAAAAAATATCACAACTCAATGACGAAATCAACCGTAGAATAAAAATCAAGGTTGCAGAAAATCAAAATATTGTGGACAGAGAACGAGAAGATAACCAAGCCCTTATGCAACTAATTTCAGATGCACAACTTAGCATTGCAGAGGAAATTATTAAGCATTGGAAAGATGGAGAATTGCAAAAAATAAAGGAAAATCCAAATCAATATACAGGAAACTTAGACAAGAGTTAAAAAGAGAGTGCGAAAGAACAAAAAACATCAGGCAACATTATGTTTGCGAAAAGGCGGGCTAATTGTGCTAATTTAGGCTTTTGTACTTTCTATAAACATTATGCGTAAGGCAAGGGAAGTGCTATCTAAACCTGCCCTTCGCAAACATTTTTCCGTTGGCGGTAATTTTATATGAAGACATTAACAAGACCAAAATCATTAAAACAGGGCGACACCGTTGCGACTATTTCACTTTCTTGGGGTGGAGCGGGAGAACTTTTACACAGATATGAAATCGGCAAAAGACGACTTCAAGAAGTTTTCGGACTTAACGTTGTTGAGACAAAAAACGCACTGAAATCGGCCGACTATATTTCTAAAAATCCACAAGCGAGAGCAGAGGATTTGATGGAAGCATTTTCAGACAAATCCATCAAGGCGATTATTTCAAACATTGGTGGAGAGGATAGCATAAGGACACTGCCTTACACCGACATTAATGTAATCAAACAAAATCCCAAAATATTTTTAGGGTTTTCAGACACGACTGTAACTCACTTCGCTTGTTACAAAGCCGGACTGACTTCTTTTTACGGAACATCATTATTAGTCGGAATTGCCGAAAATGGAGGAATGCACCAATATCAAATTGACGATATAAAACGAACTCTTTTTTCTTCTTTACCAGTTGGACAAATTCTTCCAAATAAAAACGGCTGGACATCTGAATTTTTAGATTGGTTTGACAAATCACTCCAAAACACTCAACGAAAACTCAACGATAGCAACGGCTGGAATTTTTTACAAGGAAGCAAAAAGGTTCAAGGACAACTTATTGGCGGCTGCGTTGAAGTGCTTGAATTTTTAAAAGGAACTGACTATTGGTTAGATAAATCTGAATGGACAGAAAAAATTTTGTTTTTAGAAACATCAGAGGAAATGATGCCGCCAACTAATTTCAGACGAGCATTGAGAAATTATGCTGCACAAGGAGTATTTGAAAAAATTAGCGGTCTAATACTTGGCAGACCGTATAACAACAAATTCGTTGACGAATACAACAACATACTTTTAGAAATTATTAGAGACGAACAAAGTAACGACCAGCTTCCAATCATTACAGAGATGGACTTTGGACACACTTGCCCGACATTTACGATACCATACGGAGTTGTTGCGGAGATTGACAGCGAACAAAAAACATTCAGTATTTTGGAGAGTGGTGTGACGGGCTGAAAAAGAAAAACTACCGCCAACATCGGTTTTGCGTCAGGCGGGGTGACGTGCTTCGTTGAAAATTTTGTGAATATTTGAAGTGCGGTTCTTCGTATCAAGCGTAGTGCTAAAAAGCCCGCCCGAACGCAAAGCCGAAAAACGTTGGCAGCAAGCGTGCGACACCGCTCCCAGACAGCTTGACGGAGTAACAATTAGACGTTGAATGATTGTCCCCGTGACAGATTTTTCGGCAGACTTTGACGTGGTTTTTGAGAGTTGTGTTCTTTACTTCAGTTCGGTTTCGGGGGACAATAATTCAGCGTCTTACGGACTTTGTGAAACGGTTTGACAACAATATCACACGACTGACTGATAACGTTCCGAGAGATAATGAAAAAAAGAATGTTGCGTTACATAGACAAATTAAAACAATGAGAAAAACGGTAATTATCATAAGCATTTTGGGACTGCTGATTTTAAGCGGACTATACGCAAAGAGAAAATTTTACGACCCAAAACACAGAGTTGAAAACGCAAAAAAAGAAGTTAGCCGACTTGCTGACAACAATGAGATTAAAAACGGTGACTTGATTTTTCAAACTTCACTATCAGGACAAAGTAAAGCCATTCAACTTGCGACAAAATCTAAGTATTCTCACTGTGGCATTATATACAGCGACAACGGACAGTTTTACGTTTTTGAAGCTGTTCAGCCAGTAAAGACAACTCCTCTTGACAAATGGATTGCACGTGGAGAGAATGGACATTATGTAATCAAACGACTTAAAAACGCAGACCAAGTTTTGACTGCCGAGACACTTCAAAAAATGAAACGTGAAGGAGAAAAATTTAAGGGTAAAAATTACGACCTGACTTTTGAGTGGAGTGACGAGAAAATTTACTGCTCTGAACTAATTTGGAAAGTTTATCAACGAGCGACAGGAATTGAGATTGGCAAACTTGAAAAACTTAGCGACTTTGACTTGACACACGAAGCAGTTAAGAAAAAAATGAGAGAGCGTTATGGTGACAAAATCCCGATGGACGAAGCAGTTGTTTCACCGGCAGCAATTTATGAGAGTGACTTGCTGACAACAGTAAAATCAAACTGACCGACCAACGGACGACAGAACGCCAGCTGCCAACATCGGTTTTGCGTCAGGCGGGGTGACGTGCTTCTATTGACAATTTTGTGTATAATTGAAGTGCGGTTCTTCGTATCAAGTGCAGTGCTAAAAAGCCCGCCCGAACGCAAAGCCGAGAAACGTTAGGCGTAATCATTCAAATAAAAACAATTACACAATGGACAACAAAAAATTACTCATTTACTTAGTTATAATCTATTTGGTAAGCTGGACAGTTCAATTGTTCGCCATTTTTGGAACTAGTAGCATCAATAGCGATGAAGCGGAGTTGTTCTTACTTCTTACTATGCTGACACCAACTGTTATAACAATAATTTATTTAATTAAAAATAAATCGTTGAGAAGTAAAGTTATATGGAAACCCCGGATAAATGTATTTACAACGATTTTACTTGGTGTACTTATACCAACAATTATCGCATTTGTAAGTGTGATGGTCTGCTCTACATTAGGATTTGGAAATTCCGAATGGTTTAAATTTACATCAGAAAGTGTCACTATATCAGGGGGTCCTTGGTTATTAGGACTTGGAACAAATAATTGGGTTCACGCAATAGCAAATATTACGTTGACTGCGTTGGCATTTTCATTAATGAGTAGCATACCTGCGGCTGCGGAAGAATTCACTTGGAGAGGTTTTTTGCAGGGAATACTTATTGATAAATTAGGAATTACAAAAGGAGTCGTTGTGTTAGGTTTGATTTGGTCTTTCTGGCATTTACCCGCATTATTAGCAGGGTATAATCATCCTGATTATCCGATTTGGGGGAGTTTTTTACTTCAACCGATACAAGAAATAGCCATATCCTTCTTTTTAGCGTGGTTGACACTTACGTCTAAAAGCTTTATTCCTGCAGCCATTGCACACGGTGCGGGCAACTCAATACAAGAAGGAGTAATCAGCAATATAAAACTACAATCACCAATTATTTATAAAGACATTTCCGTTTTATTAATCACGATAATTGTAGGACTAATTTTTTGGTTTCTTTTGACTAAAAGGAAACAAATGACATACGCCTAACACGGGTTTTGCGTCAGGCGGGCTGACGTGCAAATTTGGAGCTTTGTGCTTCTGCTAAACTTTAGTAATAAATTGAAACTTTGTATTCCGAAACCCGCCCGAACGCAAAGCCCGAAAACGTTAGTGGCAATTTTAAGGAAAACACCTTAAAACAACGCCACTGTAAAACGGAAAAGCACAGTGGCAATCAACAAACTAATTTTAGGGGACTGTTTGGAAGTCTTGAAAACGATAGACAACGAAACGGTAGATTTAATTTACATAGACCCGCCTTTTTTCTCAAACCGAACTTACGAAGTAATTTGGGGCGACAAGGGCGAAATCCGCAGTTTTGAGGACAGATTTAGCGGAGGCATAGACCATTACATTGCTTGGCTCAAAGAAAGAGTACAGGAAATGCACCGCATTTTGAAACCGACAGGCAGTATTTTTGTGCATTGCGATTGGCACGCCAACGCCCATATACGAGTGCATATCTTGGACAAAATTTTTGGAACAAATAATTTTAGAAGTGAAATTATTTGGAAAAGAAAAGGCGGTTCTGCGTTAGCAGGAATGAGAGAACTTTCAACCGCAACAGATACAATTTACTATTACACCAAGAGTGATACATATATTTACAATGCTGTACTTGTAAAAGATGACGATTACGTAGCCGAACACTTTACAAGAGTAGATGAAAATGGTAGAAAATTTATGACTACTGTAATGCGTAGCCCAAACCCACGCCCAAATTTGCAGTATGATTATAAAGGATATAAAACACCGCCTAATGGTTGGGCTGTTTCAAGGGAAAAAATGGAGGAAATGGATAGAGCAGGACAACTCTATTTCCCTGATGATAAAAGTAAACAGATTTACAAAAAATTATTTTTAGACGAGTACAGAGGAGCACCAATTAACAATATGTGGGACAATGTACCAGCCCTAAAAGGAACATCAAAAGAAATTATTGGTTATCCTACTCAAAAGCCTATTGCACTTTTGGATAGAATTATCAGAATGGCAAGCAACGAAAATGATACGGTTTTAGATTGTTTTGTAGGGGGAGGCACAACAATAGTTGCAGCCGACCAACTTAGTAGAAATTGGATAGGAATTGACCAATCGGTACAAGCCATAAAAGTAACGGAGTTTAGATTAAATAAACAACAAGGCTTATTTTCAAAACCGTTTTCTGTTCAGTTACACAAGTACGATTACGATACTTTGCGTTACAAAGACGCATTTGAGTTTGAAACGTGGATAGTACAGCAGTTTGGCGGACTTTCTAACTCAAAACAACGTAGCGACTTAGGACTTGACGGCAGAACACGAGAAAACCAACCCATACAAGTAAAACGTAGCGACAACATAGGTAGAAACGTAATTGACAACTTTTTTTCGGCAGTTCAGCGTTTTGACAAAGTGAGTTTTGAGAAAAACAAAGCCGAGCAAAAGCCAATAGGTTTTATTATTGCGTTTTCATTTGGCAAAGGTGCAGTGCAAGAAGTTGCAAGGCTCAAAAACGAGGAAAACGTCATCATCAAATTGGTAACAGTTGAGGAAATTGTACCGATTGCGAAAAAGCCTACTTTGCAAGTAGAAATTAAAGACTTAGGGACAAGTAAAAACTTGCGAGAAATAGAGTTTGTAGCGACAGGACAAAGTGAGGCAGGCATAGAATTTTATGCGTGGGACTTTGCCTATAACGAACAAAGTTTTTTGCCGACAGTTTTGCTTGACAAAGAGGGCAAACAGACTTATAAGTTTAAAGCAGGCGAACACCGAATTGCGGTGAAAGTGGTTGATAACGAAGGACTTGAAAGTTTGGAGATAGTGAAACTAAAAATAAACGGAGTAGTAGAGAGAAATTAAAAAACTTTGCTATCTTTGGAAACGAAGGGAAGTGCGAAACAATAAAAAATGCCACTAACATCGCAAAACCTTGTAACAATCTTTAAATCAGATACTTACAACGCCAAATTGTTACATTTTTGCCTTGTTTTTCTATAAGCAAAGATATATATTTTTTCTCACAAAATAAGAAATTATATATATGTTTTTTTTTGACTATTTTTTATAAAAAAACTTTGTGAAAAGTAGATTAAAGCAGGATTTTACCTCAATAACATAGCTATTATTTTTTTGTTAAAAATTGTTAATTTTTTCGCAGGAATTTATCCATTTTTAAGGATTTTTTTAATAAAAAAAACACGCATATCTGCGTGCAATCTACAAGCACCGCAAACCGCAAAAAATACCCCTTCCTGCATAGCTTACAGCGATACAATAGCTAATTAAAGCCTCCACTAATTATTGCCAAGTCAATAATGGTATGTGAAAAAATGAGAAAAAAGTATATATAAAGCACGTTTGTAGGTTTAAAAATTATTGCGTATATTTAATTACTCACTAAATACACTTACTTATGGTAAGCATAAACGTAAGCATAAACGTAAGCATAAACGATTCTTTCTTACAAGAATTAGAAACAATTAGCAGGCAGGAAATAGAGCTAATTACCTTTCATTACTTTGATGCAAAACAGCTTAGCACTCCACCCCAAAAAAAGAAAACAAACCACAATACAGCTAAATTTAGAAAACACAAAAAGCCTAAATAATAAAACTGTAAGACTTCCTGAACGAATCATTAACCTTTGCGTTCAGGCTTGTGAATGTATTTTGCAATAGATATATACTTTTTGTGATTTTGCCTTTGGTGCTTATTCGCTTTGCACCTACAAAAAACCTAAAAAATTTGTGGAATTTGGGGAGTTTCAAAAAGGCTTTTTTGTGAATATATTGTGAATATTATATATATTCGCAAGTGAAACAAATATATATTTCATGTTTTGCCTTGAAAAAAAAGGTAAGCACTAAAAGCACTTACCTTTAACTTTGCACGGATATTTAATAAAAAAAATCTTTTACATGATGCTTTCAAAGTCTGCATTACTTTTCAAAAATTGTAAAGCACGATTGTACTTTTCCAATTGGTTAATCGTATTTTGATTGATTGCACCATTTGCATTTAACACACGTTTTGAATACGTGTTTATTGCCTTGTTAATATCGCTTTCGCTGTATTCTTTGCCCTCAATGAGTATGCTATCTTTGGTTAATCTCACAAAGGTTTTCTCCCCTCCTATTGATTGCTTGTTTTCGCTTTCTTGTTTCAAAAACACCTTGTTTGTTTCTGTTTCTGTTTCTGTTTCTATCTTTTCAATATTTGCACCTGCAAGCATTACCCTTTTTTCGTAATTCATTACCCCTAATTCTACCTTTGCACAAAGTACGGCAAACAACTCACAAACGTTAAATACTACAATGCTAAACACGCTAACTAAGCGAACTCCAAACACCCCAAACACGGCAATTAATCGCATCAATGTAGTAACAAATAAAATGAGTTCTTTCCTTTGGTTTTGCACATTGCTAATATCATTAGCAATTAATTTTTTTTGCAATTTTTCGTAAATTTGCATCATTGTTAATATTTAGTGTTATTTACCTTGCAACCGTTGCACCACCTAATATGCAACGGTTTTTGTTTTGATTGTACTACTTTATTACGATTTCAAAACTGTTAGGATTTAGCAAAGAAAAATCCTTTACATCTTTTATCGTAACTCCTTTTTTGCTTAGCAATTCGCTTGCTTTGTCAGTTTTTGCCACTAATGCAATTACTGAACGTTCAAACTTCATTAAAATAACCTCTTTCATTGCTCTAAATTGTTAATATTTGTGCTTTGTTTGCCCGCAGACGCAAGTATTTTTCTTACGTTTTCGCTGGTAAATGCCTTGCCGTTTTTTGTTGTTACATTACTTCCATTTAGAAAGTTTGCGATTTCACTTGAATTTAAGCCCTTGTTTTTTAAGTCCACAATCATTTCCTTTGTGCTTTTACTTTGTTTTTTAGGCTTACTTGGTGCAACCACTCCCCCCAACAAGTCCATTTGATTATCTTGCAAGCATCTATCTAAGACAAATTGCAAAACGGTTTTATTTTCTTGTTTTGCCTTTGCTTTGATTAGCTCTTTTTGCCGTTTAGTAGTGCCTAATAAGATACAGTCCTTTTCTTTTTTCATGTTTTTAGTTAAAATTCAGTGTTTCAATAAACGTATTCATGCTATCAAATTGCCTTGCAAAAGCAAGCACCTTTTCACCAAGTAA
>NZ_FONY01000101.1 GCF_900113045.1 Thermoflexibacter ruber | reverse complement strand
ATAAGTATAAATACTGAGATTATTCCAAGAAAGTATGGTGCTTTTCTAAGAAAATAGAAGGTTTTATAACTATAAAGATAGTTTTATAAATATTTAGCTAAAACTTAACAATTTATTAATATTTGCAGAAAAATCCAATAGCCTATTCGCCCACAACATAAGGTATCTTATTTTGCTGAGGATACCCTATGTCTAATTCGTTTACTTCCCTACTAAAACCTGATGTTTCTCTATTTCCTTCCCATACAAGATGTGCAGGTAGTAAGTGCCTTCTTTCAGTCCTTTGACATCAAAAGAAAGCTTCTTTTCCTTGTTTTGGTTTTTGCCTTCTCTGACTACCTTGCCGTCTTGGTCTATGAGCTTTACCTCAAAATCTACCTCAGCGGCAATCGTCAAATTCTTGTTTTCTTCAGTAGGGACTGCGGTTATGGTCAGTACCTCAGAGGTGGGATTGGGGCTGTAAACGAAGCGAAAGCCTGAGTTGCTACACACATTGACGGTAAACATTCTCCAATCGCTCCAAAGCCCACAAATATTTCTTACCCTTACCCGCATATTGGCAATGCCACCTACACAGCCATTTGTGAGATACGCAGTAGCAGTAATGCCAGACTGAGAAACATAGACGCTACTTGATAGCGATTGCCATTCTACTTGGTCTATGTTTTGAGAATTAGGAGTAGAGGAAATGAAAGAACCGTTGTAGATAACAGCAAGGTTAAGACCTGATTGTGTAACTGTCATGCCTTGCCCAGAAACGGAAATAAGTGAAGAAGAAACAGAAGTAGGCAAGCAGTAATTTTGCGTATATAGCAAAGCCTGATGTGTGTCCAGTCTTCCATGTCCCATAAACTGATTCCATGTCCCATTAGGTTGTCCTGGAACATTAGACTGATAGACATTACCTCCCTTTTTCTCTGCTGTAAGTTCTATAATTCTTCTTACTTGACTTTGTGTTAGGTTTGGATTCAAAGATAAAATCAAAGCGGCTGTTCCTGCTACTAAAGGAGAAGCAAATGATGTTCCACTTTGAAAGTCATAATTACTGAATTGGTTATAACCTTGTAGAGTTAAATCAGTAGAGAACATTTGTTCTCCAGGAGCAACTATATCTATCCCTAACCCATAATTAGAAAAACTTGCTTTCTCATCGAATGGATTAGACGCTCCAACAGCTATCATATTAGGATTACTTGCAGGAAATGATATGCCGTTTCTATTTTGATTATGAGTTATTCCTACCATTACACATCCTTTCCCTCCTCTACCTTGAGTAATGGCTCTCTGTATAGCAGTTTCTATATTTTGAATATTAATGCCTATTCTAAAAGACATATTCATAACATCAACCCCACCTTGATGCCACGCCCAATCAATGCCAGCAACTAATGCAGAGCCAAAAGCAGTACTCATAGTATCTAAATTAGTAACAGCTGTTAATACCTTAATTGGAACAACTCTATTGTTATATGCTATCCCTGCGATACCCTCTTGATTATTAGCTCTTGCTGCTATAATTCCTGCTACAAAAGTTCCATGAGGTTCAGAACCTGCTGGTTCTGTATTATTTGTTCCATTAGTTGCATTGTACCCTAATAAAATATTTCCTAATAAGTCAGGATGATTACTTTGTATTCCATCATCTAAAACAGCAACTTTAATACTTGATGAACCTGTAGTGATGCACCAAGCTTGTTCTGCATCAATATCTGCATCTGTAATTCCACCAAATTGTTGTGTATTTCTAAGATACCATTGCTGGTTAAATGATACATCATTGGGGATGCATCCCTTATCTATAAATAATAAAAAATCAGGCTCAGACCATTCAAAAAGACCGCTTTCGTAAAACAAGTTTGCCATTTCTAAGGCATTTCCTTGTGAGTTTTTATTAACTGCCAAGATATATGTTTGCTTATCATATTTATATTGCTCAACAATTTGAGTACGAGTTTGCGTAACTAATCTTTGTAGTTGTGTAATATTTGTATTGGTTTTAAGCCTAACAATAAACTGCTCTGTTAATGCTCCTATCTCCTCACTCTTTTGGTTGAGTAGGATTGGGCTTATGGAAATTACCTCATCATTATTTTTATACTCCTTGATGAAATGCTGAATTTTCTCTTTTGAAGTGTTATTTTTTAAAACAATGATAGAAATGCCATTACCTGCTTCTCCAACTTGTTCTTTTTCATTGACTAAGCTATGAAGAATTTGATTTTTTACAGATACTGTTGCTTCCTTTCGGAATCTGACAACTATTTTATTTTCGGAAGTTTGGTAAAATTGTTTTTTACCTTGATAATAGCTAGAAAGGTCTTGTGCTATAGAATATTGAGCATTTAGCAAAAACAAAGCAATTACAGTCCCTAAAAATAGGGAAATAAGTAATTTTCTCATAAATTTTTGATTTTTAAGTTTAGCTAATGATTTTTAATAACTGATATTAAATTGAATTTGAGTACCCTCTTTTAATTTGGGTATAGTAAAGGAAAAGTTAACAGGTGTAAACGCCGCTCCTGCTCCTGCAAAAAGAAGCACTTCTGCTCGTAATCTACCCTCTTTACATTCTTTTCTTACTCTTAAATCCTTTAACCCATCACTACTGGTTGCTGTAAACCCAGCCACTACCAAACTATTTTTCTCAAAATCTACGGCAGGGATAGGTTCTCCCTGCTGAGTGACCAACTTACCGTATAGCTCATGTTCAGTAGAATTGATAATGATATAAAAAGGCTGATTGACACGAGGGTAGCTGTAAGGTTTAGAGGTATCTTTAGGGGTAAGTTCCCCTATGATTCCCATCGCAATATCTACTTTTTCCAAAGCGATAGGGGTGCTATCCTTTTCACAAGGAATTTCAGTCATGGGAGGTGGGGAGTCTTGCTTTACTGTATCTTTAATGATACCTACCTCCTCTTTGGGCTTCTCGGCAGGTGCTACTTCCTGCTCTCCTTTCCCACAAGCCCATGCTGCAAACAGGGCAGTGGCAAATAAAAAATATGCGATTAATCTTTTCATAAAAATTGAGGTTTTAAAATTTACTTATGCCTACTTGCTTTCAGGCGTTTCGGCGGTAGCCTTGGGTGAGCATTTGTTTTTATGAATTTTTCATACGATTAAAAATTTTAGG
>NZ_FONY01000116.1 GCF_900113045.1 Thermoflexibacter ruber | reverse complement strand
CTTTTTTCATGTTTTTAGTTAAAATTCAGTGTTTCAATAAACGTATTCATGCTATCAAATTGCCTTGCAAAAGCAAGCACCTTTTCACCAAGTAACTTAGCTTGCATGTTTGGTTCATTTTTATTTAGTACCAAATGAGAGCATATACACACATAAAGCAAACACGCATCATTAGAGGTTAAGTAAAGATTACCTCCTAAATAATCATGCTTAGCCAATATCGCTTTTAACTTTGCTAACTGTTCTTTTTCATTCATTAATCAATCGCTTTATGGTTTGTGAATAAAATTTATTGCCGTTTGCCGTTGTTATCTTGTTGTTATTTAGGTGCTTAGCAATATATGAGTATTTGTACCCTTTGGCGTGCATTTCTTTACAAAACGCTCTTAAATCTCTCTTTACTTGTTCTTTGGTCGTGCCTTTGGAGGCATCTAATTTGACATATTCATTAGTCTTGCCTTTGATATATTTATTTACTAATCTTGCTACACTGCTTACATCATAAGGCTTTTTGCTAAGCGGTAATGTTTCTCCAAATTCATTGAGTTTGTTTGCGATTTCGCTGTAAGGCATACATTGATTTTCTTTTAGCAATCCTGCTATCATTGTAACCACTCTTTCATTGCGTTTTTTTGCACTTTCTTTCATACTCACAAGCCCTTTCTCCCTGCCTTCTTTCATTTTATTTTCTCCACCAAAATTTGCAAGCAGTTTGTTTACATTTTCACCGCTAAAATCCCCCCTTTGCCGTCTTACCTCAATTGCTTTTTTGGTTCTTTCATTGATTACCTTTCGCTCCACTTGTGCAAATACACCTAACATTAACGCATACAACTCATTACCACTGCCTTGCAAGTTATCTAATGAAATAAATTGCACCTTACCTTTCAAAAGTGAATTAATATGAGAAACATCTCTCCCTAATCTATCTTGCTTTGCCACTATCAAAGTCGCTTTTTCTTTGCCCGCAAGATTGATTGCTTTCTTTAATTCAGTTCTTACGCTTTCATCAAATTTGCCACTTTGCACATCTGTAAACTCTCCTATTAATTCTCCTTGTTTCATTTTAACAAACGCCAATACTTGACTTTTTTGCGATTCTAAACCTAAACCGCTTTTGCCTTGCTTTTTAGTGCTTACTCTATAATAAGCAACGTACTTTTGTGTATTCATTTTTTTTTATTAAATATTTGTGCAAATGAAGTGAGAAAAACAATGCTTACAAGGTGCGGCAGTGGTGAGAAATTATATATACCATTATACCCCTTTTTTTGTTAAAATGATTGCTTAATATTTCGTTATAACGTAATTTTACATATCTTGTAACATTTTTTTTCTACTTTTACGCTTATAACTAATTGATTTACAATTACATAAGTATCATTTTAACAAACGTAACATTTATCAAAACTGCAACTAACATTGGCTTGGCGAAAAGCGGGGGGCGAAAGTGCTAATTTGTAGTGAAGTGCTTTTTATTTACATTTGTGCTTGTGGGAAGTGTGGTGCTGTTAAACCCCCGCCTTCGCCAAGCCCTGTACGTTAGCGGTTATTGTAAGAATAAATTTTTGATGCGGTTTGTGCTATCAAACTACTTTCTGCTAAAAGTTTTGCGACAAAGTGCGTTTTTTCAA
>NZ_FONY01000064.1 GCF_900113045.1 Thermoflexibacter ruber | reverse complement strand
TCCTTTTTTCCTATAAAACTCCATGCTTCATCAATTTGAACTCTTTGATAATACTTTTTTTGAGGTTTGATTTGTACTTGTTTTCCCCATTTTAAAATCAATCTCAAGACAGCATTTATACTGACTAAGAGCACATTACAAATATCTCTCACACCACTACCACGTAAAAGCATAGGCTTCATCAACTCTTTTATCTCAGGATTACAAGCATTATAAAAATATTCATCTTGAAACTGTTTATCACAAGATTTACATTTGTAATTTTGCTGTCCATTGGACTTTTTACCATTTTTTACTACTGTCGCACTATGGCAATCAGGGCAGTTTAGCTTTTGGATTACTTTAGACATAATCACAAAATTAAATCCTCTTTGCCTATTTTCAACTTATTATACAATTAGAAGCACCACCAAATTTTGTTGTATTAAAACAAAAACAATCTTACAAATTTTCAAAATGAAAGTACTGGTTTTCTTAATTTTATTTTTGTATAAAAGTTAAAATCTCTATTTATTGCGTATAAAAGCAGATTAATCTTTTACATTTATAACTTATTATTTTTCACATTAAATAATTTTGCGACTAAAATAACTATCTATTCATTAAGTCATTGAAGGTTTATACAAACCTATGTACAACTTGACCTTATTGACTCACACCTTACTATTTTCCTCTTTCAAAGTCGATAAACCTATCAATATTTCTCGCAACAACTTCTGTAAACTGGCTATGTCATCAGGTAATTTCATATCACTCAGCTAAAACTTTTTTCTATTTTGAAAGCATCAAACTAGTTATAAATAAGCATTTTTTACATGAAAACAAAAATTTTTATCATAAAAAAACTAAAATCTTTTGAATTAAACCGATAAATGTATAATATTTGTGTTATTATTACATAAGTAATTTTAAAATTACCTCATATTACAATTTCACTTATCCCTTATTTTATACTATCAAGCATAGCGATAGTAACACTTTGACTATCAGTTTTTTTATGAGGTTTAAATCAGTATCACTTTATTGAATTTTTTGCTTATGAGTATTGTTGAGAAATTAATAGATTTATCATAAATACTAATATTCTCTTACCTAAACGTTGAATGTATTTTTACATCAGCTTATGTTTTTAAAAGTTGATTATTGAGTTTCAAGAGATTAAATTACAAAAACGATGAAACGTATATATCTATTTATTTTTATACTCTACTTTTTTACATTTGCTAATCAAGTATTTGCTCAAGATGGTTTGCCATATTACGTAGATGGGGAAAATCTGCGTAGGGCTGGGCAGTATGAAAAGGCAATTGCTGAATTTAACAAAGCTATTCAGCGCGAACCTACTAATTATAGGTACATTTACTCTAAGGCAGTATCTGAGTTCCAAACTCGTAAGATAGATGCAGCACTTAACTCTGTCAATAATGTCATTCGCCTCAAAGATGACTTTGTCGCCGCCCATCTTTTAGCTGCTAAGATTTATCAGAGCAAGGGCGAATATGACCGTGCTGTTTACTACTACGACCAAGCCTTTAAGTATGAAACAGATGTAGATAAAAAAGTAGGGTATAAGTTTACCGTCATGCGAAAGCTGATAAATGACGGCGACTACAAAGGGGCTTATGAAAGGATTAAAGAGGCAAAAGAAATTGCTCCACAAAATAAAGATGTACTGTTCTTCTACGCTAAACTTAGTAATATTTTAGGATTTTATGAAGAGGCAAAAAAGAGTATTTTGGAGTTAGAAAATCATTTGAAAAGCTTAAAGCCTGAAGATAATGCTAAGTACTATTACGAATTAGGTTATGCTTATTACAAATTAGAGGAGTACGAAAAATCAAGGGAAGCATGGCTAAAAGCAGATGTACCTCCTTACAGAGAGAAAATCAGTAAGTTTAGTGCCAAGTATTTCTGTAGCGTAGCTTTAGCTTACTACAAATTCTATGAAAATGAATTGAGTAAGCAGTATGTCGACCAAGCCGTAAAAATTCAAAAGGATTTTCCTATGGCTCACGTATTGTTGGCTCAGCTTTCAAAACGTAACTCTAACCACGCCAATACGATAGCACACTATGAAGCAGCGTTAAAAAATGAAAAAGATGTCCTTCGAAAGCTCGGTATCTATGACAAAATAGCAGATTTGTACTTAGAGTCCAATAATTTTGAAGGTTGTCTTAAAGCCATTTCTGAAGCTCTCAAAATCAGGGCAGACGACCCGCAGGCTCTGCTGACTAAGGCAAATGTACTATACAAAATGGAAAACTACAAAGAAGCTGTTGATGTGATTCAGACCGTATTAAAACAGAGAATTGACGAGGCAACAAGGGCAGACTTTATGTTTCTTATGGGTTTGTGTGGGAAAAAAATGGGAGATAAGCGAATGGCAAAAGAGGGTTTTGTAGCCGCTATGAAAAGTTCGCTTAGAGATGCCTCAGAAGTAGAACTCAAAGAAATGAAAGAATTGGCAGAATTAGAAAAACAAGAGGGAAATGATTAGCCAAGAGTTTCTCCATCAAGCTAACTATTATATAGGTCTTAATCTTCCGCGAGTAGTTAGTTGTGTAAATATGCTCAGCGAGGAAGAGGTTTGGCATAAACCTAACGCTAATTCTAATAGTATAGGCAATCTTATATTGCATCTTTGCGGTAATATGACGCAGTACATTCTCTCTGGTTTGGGGGGAAAGCCTGACGAAAGGCAAAGAGAGGCAGAGTTTAGTGCAAGTGGAGGTTTGAATAAAGAGGAACTATTAGCCAGAATTACTGAAGTAGTAATACAAGTCCAACAAGTAATTAGTCAAATCGATGAAGCGACTTTACTAAAAAAAAGAATTGTTCAAGGTTTTGAAATGACAGGAGTTGGCATTATTATTCATGTAGTAGAGCATTTTTCTTACCACACAGGGCAAATAGCTTTCTGGACAAAACTCCTTACTAATGAAGATTTGGGCTTTTACAAAGGCATGAATCTCAATGCAAAGAATGAGGTTTAATTTGGGTTTTATAAAATATTTCTATCAGACCTGTTTGATTTGAGCTTTCAAACAGACAGGTCTGTTTTTTTATACACTAATCTGGTTTTACTGAACCTAAAAAGTTAGCTCTTGCTCTTATTTTCTTGGGTTCTCCGCGATACCGAATACTACCAATACCAGAAGTTTCTGCTATCAGACGTTCAGTAGCATAGACCTGTGCCTTGCCTACTCCACTCATGAATACTTCAGCATTCTCTGCCTTGAGTTTAAAGCCTCTAAAAGCCCCTGTGCCGCTCATATCTACCTCTAAATCTTTTGTTTTTCCCATTATCTCCAAATTTCCCACGCCTGAGAGCCTTACATCAAGGTTTTGCACCTCTACTTCCAACTCTATATTACCCGCACCGCTCATTTCTATCCTGAGTTTTTCTCCTTGTATGGGCGATTCACCAATGATATTTCCTGCTACGCTTGCATATATGTCTTTGAGATTCGTGTAAGTAACGTAAATGATGCTTCTTTCTTCATCTCTAAAATGACGGCGGGTAGTTTCTATGCGTAAAGTCGTACCAGAAACACGTGTAATGATTTCATCTAAGCTAAGGCGTTTTGACTCTACTCGGAGCGAAGGTTTATCTCCTTTTTTGAGGTAAATATCAAAATAACCACTGGCATCTATGCGGTCAAATTCCTCTATGTTTCTGTCTTCTACACCCTGAGCGAGTACTGAATGGATACTAAAGATATAAAAAACAAAAAGTAAAATCTTTATTTTCATTGTGGATAAGATGTGTTTAAGTTAAAAGTTTAAGTTTAAATCAAAGATACAGGCAGAGAGATAAAGGTTGCTTTGAAGGGAAGAAAAATTCTGGAAACGAATCTGAAAAATCGTTGTTACAATAAATTTAAGGCAAAACATACAAACATAGTTTTCAATTTTTATTAGTTTTGAAACGATTTTTTTACTTAATAAAAGAAAAACATATACAGCAAAATGTTGGCGTATTTTGCCGGCAATTCGCTATAACAAATTAGGTTTCTTAGAAGCAAAATAATAAAAAACTGCCCATGCCTTCAAAGATAGACGTAAAAAGCATAGACATAGACAATCCGATTTTTCAGTTTGCTTTTCAACTTATAGAGCAAACAAACTATTGTATTTTTCTTACAGGGAGTGCGGGAACGGGTAAATCTACTTTTTTGCGTTATATCAGGGAAAATATCAAAAAGAACTTTGTTACACTCGCCCCCACAGGCATTGCTGCTATCAATGTAGAAGGAGTTACTATTCATTCCTTTTTTAACTTACCTCGCCGTCCCTTACTTCCTGACGATGAGGATATTAAGATTTTTCATAAAGGTGCAGATAAGCGAAAAATTATTCAAAAAATGGACACGCTTATCATAGATGAAATTTCTATGGTACGAGCTGATGTATTGGACGGGATAGATACTTCTTTGCGGCGAAACGGAGGCGACCCTCAACTGCCTTTTGGTGGAAAACAAGTCATTTTTATTGGGGATATTTTCCAATTAGAACCTGTGGTACAGCGACAGACAGGAGAGTATGATTTTTTGGAGCAGGTGTACGGTAGCCCTTTCTTTTTCTCTGCTTATTGCTTGAAAACTTTAGCGCAGATGGGAACGCCTTTGATTAGCTTAGAAATGAAAAAAATTTATCGTCAAAAGCATGAAAACTTTATTGCCCTCTTGGAAAAAGTAAGAAAAAATGAAGTCCAACAGTCAGACATAGACCAGCTCAACCAACGCTATCTTGCGTCCAATCAAATAAAAAATACCCACTTTGCAATTACACTTTCCACAAGAAATTTTATTGTGGATAGTATTAATACTCAGAAAATCAATCAGTTAGCAGGTAAAGAATACATTTATGAAGGTACAATAGAAGGAGAGTTTGATGAGAAATTTTTACCTACCGACCTACACCTCAAACTCAAAAAAGGGGCGCAGGTAATGTTTGTAAGGAATGATATGTATGGGCGTTGGGCTAATGGGACTATTGCGAGGGTTCATAGCTTGGAAGAAACTTCAATTAAAGTAGAAATGGATAAGGGCGAAATCTATGATGTTGAGCCTGTTACATGGGAAAACATTACCTATTTTTATAATGAGCAGAAACGCAGGGTAGAGCAGGAAGTCATTGGAGTCTATACGCAGTTTCCCCTCAAACTTGCTTGGGCAATCACTATTCACAAAGCTCAGGGACTAACTTTTGACCGCGTCTTGATAGACATGGGCAGTGGAGCATTTGCCAGTGGGCAGTTATATGTAGCTCTGAGTCGTTGTCGTACCTTAGAAGGCATTATACTCAAACAAAAAATTCGCCTTTCTGATGCAAAGTTAGATCATAGAATTAAAGCCTTTGCTCAGACTTTTAACGATAAGAAGTTGATTCGGAGCTTAGCAAATTTTTCTTATACCAAAAGTTAATCGTAAAAAATGAAATCAGACTTTAAGTAGCTAATGTTTACCTACTAAAAAGTCTGATTATTCATAAAAAAAAAATAGCTACACTTCAAACTTAATCCCCTGTGCCAAAGGTAAGGCTGTTCCGTAGTTGATAGTATTAGTTTGGCGGCGCATATATATTTTCCAAGCATCAGAGCCAGATTCTCTGCCCCCACCTGTTTCTTTTTCTCCACCAAAAGCCCCTCCAATCTCTGCCCCAGATGTACCTATGTTCACATTGGCAATACCACAATCCGAACCCCAATGAGAGAGGAATCTTTCTGTTTCAAGAAGATTGGTAGAAAAAATAGCAGAAGAAAGTCCTTGTTTTACAGCATTTTGAATATCTATGGCATTTTGTACCTCTCCACTATATTTGATGAGGTAAAGAATAGGCGCAAAAGTTTCTTCTTGCACGGTTTCGTAGTGGTTTTCTGCCTCTACAATCGCAGGAGTTACATAAGTGCCTGATTCATAGCCTTCCCCACTCAACACTTGTCCACCTATGAGTAGTTTTCCTCCTTCTTCCTGTACTTTTTTAAGTGCATGAGTAAAGCTACTTACTGCTTCCTTGTCTATGAGAGGTCCTACTAATACTCCTTCTTTAAGCGGATTGCCGATGGGTAGTTTTTGGTAAATGCTGATAAGTCTTTCTTTGATAGCATCATATATTTTTTCATGGACTATAAGCCTACGAGTAGTCGTACAACGCTGTCCGCAAGTGCCTACTGCCCCAAAAACAGTAGCACGAATTGCCATTTCTATATTGGCATTTTCCGTAACGATGATGGCATTATTGCCTCCTAATTCCAATAATGCCCTGCCAAGTCTTGCTCCTACGGCTTGCCCTACTTGCTTACCCATACGCGTCGAGCCTGTGGCAGATACCAAAGGAACTCTGTTATCATTTGCCATGAACTTCCCTATTTCTGCATCGCCTATCAGAAGGTTAAAAATTCCTTCGGGTAAGTTATTCTCCCTCAGCACCTCTGCGACAATATGCTGACAAGCTACCGCACACAAGGGCGTTTTCTCCGAAGGTTTCCATACGATTACATCTCCACAAACTGCCGCTAACATCGCATTCCAAGACCAAACCGCCACAGGAAAGTTAAAAGCAGAAATCACACCTACAATGCCAAGTGGGTGGTACTGCTCGTACATACGGTGTTCTGCTCGCTCAGAGTGCATGGTCAAGCCGTACAACTGACGAGAAAGCCCTACAGCAAAGTCGCATATATCTATCATTTCTTGGACTTCGCCCAGTCCTTCTTGGTAAATTTTCCCCATTTCGTAGCTAACTAACTTACCCAGAGGAGCTTTGTAAAGGCGTAATCTATCTCCAATTTGTCGTATAATTTCTCCACGCTTAGGAGCAGGAACTTTTCTCCATATTTTAAAGGCTTTTTCTGCTTGGGTAATTACTTCCTCATAATCATTTTTATCTGCTATACAAACAGAGGCAATCAGCCTACCGTCAGTAGGTGAAAAAATATCTTTGGTTACTTTTGAAGTGGGCTTCCCCCAAACTAAGCCCGTGCTATACGCTGCATTGAGTTCTTTAATATTCAGTTTATCAAGCACTTCTTTAATTTCCTTCGTTGTTGTCATGGTTTGTGTGTTCATCTGAAAAAATTTTTTGCAAAAGTAAAAATAAACTATGCTTTTTTTGCTTTGTTAATGCTTTTTCCTGTATAGATTCTTTCAGTAAGTACATCTTTGCCTATCTTTGTAAACAATTTCTTAACATTAGGGATATTATAGTTGCACAAAACTTCCTTAACAATCCAGAAAAGTAATGATAGATACAATAAAAAATTTAGCTAAGCAATACTCCAGCGAAATCATAGCTAATAGACGGCACTTACATACTTATCCTGAACTTTCCTTTCAGGAGTTCAAAACTTCCCAATTTGTTGCTAATCAACTCAAAAGTTTTGGCATTACTCCACAGCCTATCGCCAATACGGGTTTGGTAGCGCTCATAGAAGGCAAAAATTCACAGAAAAAAACTGTAGCACTAAGAGCAGATATGGACGCTTTGCCCATTACAGAAGCCAATGAAGTTCCTTATAAATCTCAAAATCAAGGTGTCATGCACGCTTGCGGACATGATGCACATACGGCTTCCTTATTAGGCACTGCCAAGATTCTTAGCGAACTTAAAGAGCATTTTGAAGGAACAGTCAAACTCATTTTCCAGCCTGCGGAGGAGAAAGCACCAGGAGGCGCATCTATCATGATTAAAGAAGGTGTGTTACAAAATCCAAGTCCACAAAGCATTATCGGCCAGCACGTTGCACCGCTTATTCCTGTAGGGAAAATTGGTTTTCGCGAAGGAATGTATATGGCAAGTACAGATGAACTTTTTATTACCGTCAGAGGTAAAGGAGGTCATGCTGCTATGCCTGAGATGCTCATAGACCCTATTTTAATCGCTTCGCATATCGTAGTTGCCCTTCAGCAAGTTATTAGCCGAAACTTTACGCCTAAAATTCCTGCCGTACTCTCCATTGGGAAAATCATAGGGAACGGAGCTACTAACGTGATTCCCAATGAGGTAACTATGGAAGGAACTTTCCGAACCATGAATGAGGAGTGGAGAGAAATCGCCTTGCAAAGAATGAAGAATTTAGTAGAAGGTATAGCCGAGAGCATGGGAGGGAGTTGCGAATTTACTATTTTGAAAGGCTACCCCTACTTGGTCAATGAACCCCAACTCACTCAAAACCTACGCAAAGCGGCTACGGAATTTGTGGGGAAAGAAAATATAGTAGATTTGGATTTGTGGATGGCAGGGGAAGATTTTGCTTTTTATTCGCAACAAATAGACGCTTGCTTTTACCGCTTAGGTACGCGAAATGAGGCAAAAGGCATCACTTCTGGCGTGCATACCCCGACCTTTGACATAGACGAATCAGCCTTAGAAATTGGGGCAGGGCTGATGGCTTGGTTGGCAATCAAGGAATTAGGAAATTGAGAAATAACAAAATACATTTATGAAATAGTTGCTAATAAGGCATGAACGATATGGCAAATAAAGCCTCACGTTTTTTATACTATATTCATATTTTTGATTAGCAAAACACTATCTTAATTTGTTTCCAAAGAAAAATTCTCCTAATTTTACCCTATCCTCAAACTACTAAACTCAAAACAAGATGAAAACTGAAAAATCCCGTCGCCAATTTATCAAAAAAATCAGCGCAGTAACAAGTGCAAGTGTATTGGCTTCTAATTACTTATTTTCTTGCAATAGCGATAAGTCAGGTGCAAATACAGAAAATAAAGACAGCACCACAGTAGTTTCTACGGAAGTACCTTTGAGAAAAGCAAAAATTTCTTGGGGTTGCTCTATCATCACATGGGGTAACGAAACGGTCAAAGGAGTCCAAGAAATAGCTTCCTTAGGCTACAAGGGAATCCAACTTAGGTCAAATTTGGTCAAAGAATACGGCGAAAAAGTAAGCGAACTCAAAGCCCTACTTGCGCAGCATCAGTTAGTAGTGCCTGTTTTTTCAAGTGGGGGGGTAAGTATAGAGAAAGCCAAAGAAAAAGAAACGATAGAAATGCACGTGAATAATGCTAAGTTTCTCAGCCAAATAGGAGGGAAATACCTCCAACTTACTACCGAAGGCAGACCCAAAGACCGTATGCCGACAGCCGAAGAACTGCAAAGGCTGGCAATGTTAATGAACGAAATAGGCAAACGCACCAACGAGTTTGGTATCATGCCCATTTATCACAATCACATGGACCAATTAGGAGAAACTCCAGAAGAAGTGGACATTATCGTAGAAAACTGTAATCCTGAATATGTAAATTTCCTTTTAGATGTTGCTCACTATTTTCAAGGAGGAGGCGACCCTGCCAAAGCTGTCATTTACCATAAAGAAAAACTCAAAGCCCTGCATATCAAAGATGTAGCTGATTTGCAAGGAGATGAAAAACGCACTTACCAATTTGTCGAGTTAGGAGAAGGAAAAATGAACCTGCCTGATATTTTCAATGCCTTAGAAGAAATACAGTTTGAAGGATGGTGCATAGATGAGTTGGACAGCATTCCCAAAGGCTCGACGCGTTCTGCTTTGGAGTGCCATCAGATTTCAAAAAAATACATTGAGGAGAAATTAAAGTATAAGTTGTAAAGAAAAACTAAAAAGTTGTAAAGAAAACTAAAAATACGCATCGCTTGAACAGATTAAAAGACAAAGTAGCCGTCGTTACAGGGGGAGCTTACGGCATAGGTTTAGCTACTGTAAAACTATTTTTGCAAGAAGGAGCGGAAGTAGTCATGGTAGATTATAGCCAAACAGGTTTGGACAAGGCAAAACAAGAAATTCAATCTCCTCATATCAGCTATTTTTTAGCTGATGTCAGCAATGCTCAACAGGTACAAGATTTTGTAAATCATACTGTTACTACTTTTGGAAAAATAGATATTGTTTTTTGCAATGCGGGGGTAGGGGGGCATCATCACTTTTTTTGGGAATACCCTGACGAAGATTTCGAGCAGGTCATCAATGTCAATCTCAAAGGAGTTTTCTACACCATGAAATATGCTACCCCGCATCTCATCAAAAATGGTGGAGGTAGCATTATTATTACTTCTTCGGTAGCGGGACTGTTAGGTATGCCCAAAGGGATAGCTTATTCAGCGACCAAACACGCTTGTATAGGTTTGTCTAAAACTGCCGCTTTGGAGTTGGCAAAATCGGGTATTAGAGTCAACACCATCCACCCCGCTTGGATAGAAACCGAAATGGTCAGCAACTTAGAAAAAATATTAAGCCCTGATGCTCCCCAAGAAGCCCGCACTAAGTTGGAGAAATCTGTTCCCATGAAACGCTATGGCAAGCCAGAGGAAGTGGCGCAACTGGTCTTGTTCTTAGCAAGTGATGAGAGCAGATTTATCACAGGAAGCGAGCATAAAATAGACGGAGGAATAGTCGCAAGTTGATTCCTTTACCAAGTTCTGTCTTTTAAAAACTCTTTGATTTGCTCCTTAGGTACGGGGAGTTTGTCTATATGGTCGTTAAGCCACTTAGAAAAGTCCCTTTCTATTTCATCTGTCCACTTGGAGTCTATTTGTCCGGGAGTATATTTCTGCTCTCTGAGCCTTAGATGCCCAAACATATCTCTCAAACGTACAATCTCAGAAGTTTTTACTACTTTCTCGGCTAAGTGAGGCGGAATAAATATTACTCCTCCATCTCTGCCCAGTACTACATCGCCGGGCATAACCATTACCTTACCTATGCGCGTAGGACGGTTGATACCTACCAAAGTCGTATTCAATGCTCCATCGGGATTGTTAAGGTGATGCGAAGGGTGGTAGCTTCGAAAGAAAGAGGTAAATCCCCCAATTTCTTTCAATCCGCTGATGTCCCGAATTGCTCCGTCATAGACGATGCCGTTGCCCGTTTTGGCATAAATAGAGTTACCCAAGTTGTCGCCGATAGTGGGACCATCTTCATACGCACCAAATTGGTCGACTACATACACATCGCCTTTGACTAACAAATCTATCGTCCAAGCATTCTGTCCCCTGATCCTACCCTCGCTTTCTCCCTTTTTTTGAATAACTCTATGCACATCAGGTCTTCCGGGCATAAAAATCGCTGTTACGGCTCTTCCCACCAGTACGCTATCAGGATTAATGCACTGCCAACCACCTTCGTACTGAAACTTGTAGTTTTCATTGCGAAGTACTGCCCAAGCCTCCTCTAAGGTTACTAATTTCATACGTTTTAACAAGGCATCTGGGACTTTGGGACGTCCGTCGGGAAATCTCTCCCCTTTCCACTCAGGGGTAAGAGCAATAAGTTCCTCTTTGCTTAATTGGACTTGTTGCCCTCGTAAGAGCAAAGGCAAGCAAAGGAAAAATAAAATTGTAAAAACAATACTTTTCATTTTCATGTTTTTATGAGAGTTTTAGAAAGAAAATTAATCTGTTAGCTATTTACTTTTTACAAAAATAAAACAAGAAATTAACATATTTGTACTATGTAAATGTCAAACATATTTATTATTTTTACTTAGTTAAGTTGGTTTTCTGTATTCCAACTTATTTACATTTCTATTATTTTGTATCTTATCTTTTGTATATGAAATCCAACAAGTGGCTATTGCTCATAATGCTCATCTTATCATTCTCGTTTTGCTTTCGCCTACAAGCCCAAGACGATTTAGAAGCGATACTAAGCAATGCAGAAAAAGAACAACCCAAAAAGAAAGAATATACTTCTGCGGCTTTTAAATCTACAAGGCTCATCAATTTGCACAATACAGAACGATTAGCCAAAGGTGCTTTGGAATATCGTATTTGTCATAGATTTGGAAGGCTTAATACTGGGGCGTATCAGTTTTGGGGTTTAGACCAAGCCGAAATTCGCATGGGCTTTGAATATGGAGTTTCTGATTGGGTGCATATTGGTATAGGACGAAGTTCTTATCAAAAAACCTACGATGCTTTCACTAAAATCGCTATCCTTCGCCAGTCTAATGTTCTGCCTATCAGTCTTGTATATATGGGTAGTATTGCCGTTAATACTATCAAAGACGTAAGCCCAGACTTTAATGGGAGGCTCTCGTATGTAAACCAACTTATCATTGGGAGTAAGGTCAATTCAAGAGTTTCTTTGGTTTTTGTACCTACTTTGGTGCATAGAAACTTAGTAACAGAAGTCAATGACGCTGTTAGCACTGTGGCTTTAGGAGTAGGGGGAAGATTTAAACTTTCTAAACGACTTACTTTCAATACCGAATATATTTGGAGAGTACCTCCTCAGCAGAAATCACTTGCTTTTGATAATTACAAAGATGCTTTTTCTATTGGCTTAGATATAGAAACAGGTGGGCATGTATTTCAACTCACTTTGAGCAATTCGCGAGGCATGTTTGACAAAGCCTATTTGGTAGAAACTACAGGTGCTTGGGGAGCAGGAGATATACACTTTGGCTTTAACCTTATACGCAACTTTACCGTTATTAAAAAGAAGGAATAAAAGAAGCCTTTTATGAAAAATATTTTACTAATTATACCATTATTAATATTTCATTTGTCCGTAAGCCAAGCCCAAGACAGATATTTATTGGAAAATTCCTTTGTGAGGTTTTTCTCAGATGGTATCGTAGAGGATATAGAAGCGACTAATAAAGATGCCAAAGGAATTATTGATTTCAGTAAAAATGAATTCCTCATCAAAATCCCTATCAAGTCTTTTAAGTTTGCCTCTGCCCTCATGCAAGAGCATTTCAATGAAAACTATATGGAAAGTGATAAATTTCCAGAGGGAACTTTCAAAGGTAAAATAGAAGGCTCTTACGAATTAGGCAAAAATGGGATTTACCAAGTAAATACAATAGGAGATTTGACCATACATGGAGTTACTAAACCTCGCAATATTCCCGCTTTTATTTATGTGAAAGATGGGAAAATTGCTTTGGAGAGCAAGTTCATGATTAGAGTAGCGGAACACAAAATAAAGATTCCAAGTATAGTCATACGTAATATTGCAGAAGAAGTAGAAGTTACTATCAAATCAGATTTGAAAAAATACGATAAGCAATAAAAAGTAATTTAAAATCTGTATCTTTGTATTACAGAAATTTTACTAACACGTTTTATTTTTCATGTTCAAGGTATTATTATTTTTAGGCATTTTTGCTTACATTATTTATCGTTTTGGACGCAAAATCTACCATATAGCCCGTATAATTGCTGGCGTAGGAGATGCGATTGCTCAAAAACAACAAAAGCAAAACTCCTCTGCTCCATATTTTCACGATAAAGAAAATAATATTAATATTCATTATACGCAAAAAAAAGGAAAGAGAGATTTTAGCGAAGGGGAATATGTCGATTATGAAGAAGTAAAGTAAAAAAGAGGCTGTTTCAAAAATTAGACAGCCTCTTTTTTTACAATCCAATGTTACTGTTTCAATATCCGTATTACTTTATAAATCTTTTCCGTCTGCACTTCTAAGAAATACACTCCTTCCGAAAGTTTAGGTACAGAGATTTCCTGTTTACCACTGATGCCTACCCATTCCTCTTTTTC
>NZ_FONY01000063.1 GCF_900113045.1 Thermoflexibacter ruber | reverse complement strand
TGCCTGTATAACCTTGATAATTATCTTGTAAATAGGCTTCCAAACCTACTTGCTCATATCGCTGCCGATAGTTCCTCACTGTTCCTTCACTGATGCCTAAACTGGCACTAATCACCTCCATACTTTGACCCAAATGAAGCATTAAAAGCACAGTTATCTTCTTGTACGCTCTGGCATAGCGTTCATTGTGTTGTAACTCCCTTAGTAAATCATAGTCTGCTTGTGATAACATTTTTACTAATTTGATTACCAAATATTGTACTTTTTTCGTAATTTTCCTAATCCAAATTTCAAAACCTTTTACTTTTTAGTATAACTACCCCTGACGGAACTAAATATTACTTTGGAGAAAGTAATGCTAAGGAATATAGTGCTTCTTTTCGCAACGCCTTTACTACAACTGATGGAGATTATATCTGTTCGTCTTGGTACTTGACTAAAATAGAATCTATACATGGATATACGATTACTTTAGAATATCAAGATGAGGAGTATTCTTTTTTCGACTTAGCAGGAGAACAGTATTTCTTACCTCTTAACCCAGCAGACATTTGTGGAGCATCAGCCAAAGGAGTAACTTTTACCTCTGTTAAAGGGAAAAAACTTTGGCGTATAGTTGCTGAGCACACCATAGTAGAGTTTCATGCTAATACCAAAAGACAAGATTTAGCGGCTAATATCAGTTCTTACAGTACAGAATATTATGACTTACCAGCAGACCAAGCAAGTGATATAACTTACCCTAAAGCTCCTAAAAAATTAGATAAAATTCTTATCAAAGATAAATTAGGCAATACTCAATTATGGAAGGAGTTTTTATTAGAACATACTTACTTTGAAGCAGAAACTCAAGAAGATAATGTACCTATCTTCAATAAGCAAAAATTTCGTACAGATAAAAAAAGACTTAAGTTAGTAAGTCTAATAGAAAGAGATTATACCACGCAACGCACTAAACCTCCCTACTTATTTGAATATGACGAAAAAGATGCTTTAGGGCAGCAAGCAAGACTTCCACGCAGAATATCACTCGCACAAGATAGGCAAGGGTATTACAACGGATATTTTAATAATTTGACTTTGGTAGATTTTAATGGGGTGTGTGCTAATGGTAATAGCCCTAACAGAAATCCTAATTTTCAATATGCAAAAATTGGCATACTAAAATCAATTGTTTACCCCACAGGAGGAAAGACTACCTTCTCTTATCAGCAACATTTAGAAAATGAATATACCCCTATCGGAGGGCTACGGATATACGAAATTCGTGATAATGATGGAATAACTAATATAGAGAAAGTAAGAAGATATGAATATTTAGGAGGAACTCTATATTCTCCTTTGATATATCGCTACAATATTTATTTTCAACAATTTATCCTTCCTAATGGTCAAGCTTTTTGGGAAATTTATCCTACTACCAATGCACAAGGAGCACCTGCACCAGCCATCCAAATCTTATCTTCTAATACAATAGTACCTATGCAAACGACTCAGGGCTATCATATTGGTTATGCAGTGGTAATAGTAAGAAATATAGGGAATAATGGAAATAATGGTTATACAAGGTATCAATATGACCAAAGTTATGTTCCCTATCCAGCTTATGGTTCTGATTATGTCAAAATTCCTAACGACCCTTACTATGATGGAACAGTTACAGGTTTTCCAGAAGTACAAAGCCAAATTTATAAAGGTTATCCTTTGCGTCCTCCTCTACATAAATATCAGAGAGGTAATTTGCTTTCAGAAATAAATTACACAGAAGACAATAAAATAGTATCTCGTACTGATTATGAGTATGAAGGGTATAATTATTTGGTAAAAAACATGAGAGCTACCAAAGTGGAATTAATTAATAATAACGGTGAATACCTCCCATACGTTCACTATCCCTTGTATTCAGGCAAATCACGTCTTATCAAAAAAATAGAAACCATCTACAACCAAAATGCACTGACCGCTACAGGAGGCGATGGGGTAACTACTACTACGGAATATATCTATCGCAACGACCCTGTGAATACTAAGGTACACCTCCAACCCATAGAAACACGTACTTCTACCTCTTACCCGAACGAGTATGTAGTCAGCAAGATGAAATATGTACCTGATTATACCATTCCTGCGGGGACTACTGACCCTGTGGCTTTGGGGATAAAAAACCTGCAAGACAAGCACATCATCAGCCCTGTGATAGAGCAGTATTCGCTTCGGCAGACCATTGAGGCGAATGGGACGGTAAGCAATATAAGAGTAACTGGTGGTTCTATTACGGTTTATAAGCCCAACCAGCCCGTTCCTCATGAGGTACGCACTTTGGACATCAATGAGGCTATCCCCCCTACTACGGGCGCAGATGCGGCTAATGTATTCAAGGAGTCTGCCATGAGTACGACTAACATGACCAATACCTTTATCCAAGACGGCAGCTATACGACTAAGGCAGAGTTCGTAGCTTATGATGCCCAAGGAAACCTATTGCAACATAGAAAAGCCAATGATGTCAATACGGTTTACATTTGGGGATACAATGGGACGCTACCGATAGCCCAAGTCGTGAATGCGACTACAGCCCATGTCTATCATACCAGTTTTGAGGACATAGCGGGTTCGGTAGCTGGAGGGAAAACAGGGAAATATTGTAGGCAAATTAATGGAAATGCTTACACGCTTCCCAATTTGCCAGCTTTCCCTGCTGTGAGTGCTACTACTAACCAAAGCAACGGCTACGGAGCGAGGTATGTGCTTAGTTTTTGGTACTGCAATGGCGACCCTACCCAGCTCTCGGACTGGAGGCTCTTTGAGCAAGCCTACACTACCGCCCCTACACAGATACCCGCAGGCTACCAATTCATAGACGAGGTTCGCATTTTCCCTGAAAGTGCCATGATGACTACTTATACTTACGAGCCTTTGGTAGGGGTGCTGTCTATCACCGACCCTAATAATACCTCTGCCTACTATGTCTATGATGAGTTCCAACGCCTGAAAATGGTCAAAGACCAAGACGGGAATATCTTGCAAAAGACTCAGTATCACTACAAGGGACAGCCAATGAAGGGGGAATGAGGAGTTATGAGTTATGAATTAATGCAAGTAGCTGATAATTAATATACTACTAACCACCAACAACTATCAATTGAACTATTTAACAACAAAGATATATGAAACAATATTTAATTTTTCCAATATATATTTTCCTGCTCTTGTTTTTACTTTTAAATGGGAAACAAGGGTATGGGCAGTGTCCTGCGCCTCCTTTTTGTACACAGCCTCCTGCCAAACCCACTATCAATATAGTAGGAGGCACAATAATAGAAACAAGGAATGTAAAGGTCATTTCTGAAAGTGGAAAGAGAATTATTGATGGAATTAATAGAATTTTAAATGGTACAACCACTACGAATAACTCTGACCTATCTGTAGTTCTTATCCCGCCTTCTGAGTCTGCAAATTTTAGCGGTTTAAGTAGGATACCAACAGGAGTAGCGATTAATAGAGCAGCACATAATGCAGGCAATGCAAGCTATTTAAGAATAGTATGGACAACTAAGTCGCCCTACGGAGTTGGGAACTATAATTATTGTTGTAATTATGACGAAGAAGGTACTGTCTTTCCTGTCTATCAGCCTTGCTGGGATTATGAAGATACCAATTATTTACCAGAAAGTATTGGAAATATTGGCACGAACGCAATGTATCGCCTTTGGTATCCTGTGGGCATACAACTGAAAGATGTTGTCTCTATTAGCTATGATAATGCTTTTGTAGAGCCAACTACGGGGGTAAATTGTACTGGTTGTTTGTCAGAATCTTGTAGTACATTTAATAATGCGCCACCATGTTGCGGGAATAATTATTGTTATGATAATATTTCTACAGATATACCTTTAGTTTTCAATATGATAAATGGCAGTAAAATAACTGCTTCATTTAGGTCTGCTTCTCAGCATAAAGAGCGTAATTATCTACGTTGGAAAAATGAAGGAACTATAAAGAAAGTAGCACTTAATAGTTCTCAAAATATTTCTTTAGCGGTCAATTCGCCAATTGGAGGGTACACCTACAGATGGGCTAAACCAGACGGGACAACTTTTGTAGGAACAAGTATCAATGTTACCCAAGCAGGGCATTACTCTGTTACTGCAATCAGTGGCACTAATTGCCAAACTACCTCCACCGAAATCATAGAGGTCGTACAGCAGTTTGATATTCTGCCTATTGCGATTACCCATGTAGATTGCAAAAATGCCTGTGCAAGTGCTGACGTACCGAATAGTTTAGGAAGTATTCATTTGAGTGTTTCTCCGTATAGTGGGGGACAGACCTACACTTTTGCATGGAGCAGAAATGGGCAGCCTCTAAGCAGCGACAAGGTGAGTAGTACAACTTCTACCTCTGTAGCAAGTAACCTCACCGAAGGCACTTATACCGTAGTGATTACCGACCAGCAGAGCGGCGCAGCGCGCACCGCTACCTACAACATAGGCAAGAGGGTAAGTTGGCATTTTTTAGGAAATAACCCTCCTAATCGCTCTTTTTCTGATGGGGACTGGATAGAGAAAATATTTACCGAAGCTCCCAATTCAGGAAATATACACTTTGGCTGGTCAAAAACTGCGACCACAGATAACTCTACCAATATTGCAGGGCTAAACTTTGCCTTTGCTATGCAAGGAACGACTTTGAGGATAGTGGAAAGTGGTACTATCATCAATGTGCCTAATATGCCCACACTCCAGATGAATGATGTATTACGCATCAAAAGAGAAAATAATCAAGTCAAATATTACTACAATGGAAATCTGCTCTATACAAGTAGCACTATCCTAAATGCAGAAGAACAGCTATTTCTTACCAGAGCAAGTACCAATATCAGTAATAATGTAGTGGACAACATAGGTGTTTCCTTCTGCCCTGCTTGTACCGATGAGCAATACAATTTTATCCGTACCCAAGTATTCCAAGTACCTGTCAAAGAGGGAGATGATCTCTCGTGCATGGCGGTAGGGGAAGTGCTGACTACCACCCAATACTTTGATGGCTTGGGCAGACCTATCCAATCGGTTGCTCATGAAGCCTCCCCAAGCAAGAAAGACATTATCCAACCCATAGAATATGATGCTTTTGGTAGACAAGTCAGAAACTACCTACCCTATACAGAAACTGCCCAAGATATATGCGCTCGCTATCGCACTGATGCTTTGACCAAGCAAGCAGACTTTTATAGCGGTGCAGTCGCAGGTGTACCCGCAGATACCAAGCCCTACTCCGTTACGGACTTCGAAGCCTCCCCCCTCAATCGTGCCTTGAGGCAGTTTGGCGTGGGCAATGCTTGGCAGGCACAGGAAGGAACGCCTTGGAACATAGCCAATACCCCTGCAAGTGCGGACAAAAGCGTAAAAACAAGGCAGCGAGCTACTGGTGGGGGCTTTACGCGCAAGTTTGTCTATGACAAAGCTACCCAAACTTGGTCAGGAACAGATACTTATGCCAAAGGAGAGCTACTCCTTACGGAGGTATGGGACGAGGACAATAAGATGGTGGAGGAACACAAAGATTTGGAGGGGCGGCTAATCCTTAAAAAAGGAAAGTTAGGCACGGAGGACGTAAACACCTACTACCTCTACGATGACTTAGGAAGACTGGTGTGCGTAATTCAGCCAGAAGGTTTTAAGGCACTGGCAAGTCCTGGACCTAACCAATACAAGTTTACAGACATAGAGGCAGCTACGCAGATAAATGCTGACATCAGGGACAGGTTCATGTTCCAATACCGCTACGATGCCCGCAATCGCCTCATCAGGAAGTTTGTCCCTGGAGCGGAGCCAAGCACTTCCGCAGACTGGAAGGGCTGGACCTTCATGGTCTATGACAAGAGAGATAGAGTCATTCTTACCCAAGAGCCTACGCAAAGAATAAGTCTTACTAATGGTAAGTGGATAAATACCAAGTACGATGCACTCAACAGACCTGTGTTAGTTACGGAGCTTACCAACTATACGAATAAGACGCAAAATAGCTTGCAAAACGATGCCAATCAAAGTGTTTTGTCGCTCTTTGAAATCAAGCAAAATAATGACACAGATGATAGGTTTTATACCAGAAATCTCTCTTACCCGCAAATTACTTCAGGAAATACCCTTTCTATCAATTATTATGATAGCTATGACATAGATGCGAATAATAATTTTACCAATGACATAGATGTAAACTTAGATGGTACACTCAATGACATTCCTTACCCCGTCAGCCCTAATGACCTCATAGACCCTGCCAATAGCCCATATAGCAAGCAAGTAGTCAATGCGAATACTCTTTATGTCAATAGAGGCAAGTTGGTCATGACCAAGCAGAGAAAAATGCTTACCAATGCGACTACGGGAGCAGTGATTTTTGCAAGTAGTACAAATAATCCTCCTTCTTATATCATTACAGTAAACTTCTACGACAAGTATGGTAGGCTTATCCAATCTCATGCCGATAATATCAGAGCAAGTAACACCACGCGAAACAAAGAAATCAGCACTATACGCTACGATTTTACGGGGAAAGCCTTAGAAACTCGCTTGCGCCACAGGGCTACAGGAAGTGCCGCCACTGCCCAAACTGCCATAGTCAATAAGCAAATGGAGTACGACCACGCTGGCAGACTCAAAAGACTCTACAACCAAATAGACGGGCAGGCAAAAGTCCTCATGGCTCAGAACGAATACAACGAGATAGGGCAGTTGGTCAAGAAAAATATTCACTCCTTAGATGAGGGCAGTGCTTTTATGCAAAATGTTACTTATGATTATAACATCAGAGGCTGGCTGACTTTCATCAACAAAAACCCCGCCACCAACAACATCAGCATCGCTACTAATGCCCAAAGTCTTTTCCGCATGGAACTGCGCTACCTCAACAACTACAACGGCAACATCAGCACTATGCTTTGGCGAGGCAACAAAGCCCCAGAAGCAGGTAATCCCTACAATGGCAATCTCGTTAGGCAGTATGCTTTTACTTACGATGGGCTAAATCGCCTCACCAGAGCAAACTATACCGTAGGTGCTGGGGGATTGGCAGGTGAGAATTACAGTGTAAATAATGGGACAGCCGCTAATGGAATTAGCTACGACTACAACGGCAATATCCTCAACCTCCAGCAAAACGGTCCCACCACCTTTGATGCCAACCAAGTCCCTACTGCCTTTGGGGTTATAGATAACCTGACCTATGCCTACAGCGGCAATCGCCTCATGAGGGTGACAGACGCAGGGGACAATACCGCCAATACCCCCGCTACCCAAAGAGGCGACTTCAAAGACGGTACCAATACAGGCGATGACTATGCCTATGACCACAGCGGCAACCTCATCGCTGACCTAAACAAGGGCATTAGCCTGATAACCTATAACCACCTAAACCTGCCTATGCTCATCAAAAAAGATGCAAATAACTACATCTACTACGTTTATGACGGCAGCGGAGCAAAGCTGAGAAAAACCGTCGTGGAAGCTGGAGTAACCACCACTACCGACTACATAGGCAGCTTCGTCTATACCAAAGTGGGTGCTGCCCCCGAAGACTACTTCATGGCGACCGAAGAAGGCAGAATCGTATCACCCCTCTCCATTGGGGGAGGGGCAGGGGGTGGGGCTGTATTCGGCTCTCCAGAAACCTACGAATACACCTACAAAGACCACCTTGGCAATGCAAGGCTGGCTTATAGGCAAACACCTATCACCCCTACTGCTCCTATTACGCTTACTTATGAAGCCTCCCCAGGACAAACCACAGAAGAGCAGAATTTCCCTGCTTCATGGGCAGTAAAAGTACAAGGCGAAGGCTACCGCAGTAGCAACAGTGGCAAACTGCCTACGGGTACGATTACCCAAGCAGGAAGCAAAAAAATCACTGCCAGCGCAGGGCAGAGCCTCAGAGTGTCCGTCAGGGCTACTTACAATACCGACCCTGTGCAAGTCCAGTACATGATAGCCCAAGCAGGCGGCACGATAGAAGACCAAGACAAGCGCGAGAAGCCCGTCCTTCCTCCTAACCGCTTGACCCTAAATAGCCCCATAGTAGTCATTCCTGCCCAAGCCCAGACCAATATAGGTGAGGTCATCATTCCGCCCTCTCCCCCAAGAATAAATCTGATAGGCATAGGGCAAATTCTTGGAAAAACCCTATCTTTGCAAAGAAAGGCAAAGGACGACCCAGCTACGCCTTACCAAGGCGACTTAGGGCAGATGAATGTCTTAGGAATGCAAAGCACTCCCCCTGCCTCTACTGCCAAGCTGGTCTTAGAGGTCTATAACGGCAATAGCATCATAGGCACGCAGGAGCAGTATGTAACAGGGGCAGGGCTTACTTCATGGGAAGAACTCAGTATCGGCATGACCTTGCCAGCGAACACCACCAGCATAGTCGCCTACATGAAGTATGAAGGGGGGACAGAGGTCTATTTTGATGACCTCAAAATAGAGCTGAGTGCTGTGCCAGTAGCGATGGTAGTGCAAGAAAATCACTACTATCCCTTTGGCTTGGGCATGAAGGGCTTGGATTATGTGCAGACTCCTGCCAAAGAGAGTAAGTTTCAGTTCAATGGGGTAGAACGTAACACAAGCCTAAGTCTGAATGTCATGGAAACACAGTTACGTATGGGTGATACACAAACAGGTAGATGGTGGCAGGTCGACCCCAAACCAAATTACATTGAAAGTGTTTTTGTCATGATGGGCAATAATCCTATGAGATATGCTGACCCAAAGGGGGATACGCTTCGGTTTAGTTTTAGGACAGGCTTTTTAGGATTATTTGGCAAGAAAGCTCATGTAAACTATATTGATGGTAATTTAAAAAATAGAGATGGTAGTCTTTATACTGGTAAAACTACAAGCTTTGTTAGGAATACAGTAAGAAACTTGAATGTTTTAGCAAACAATGATGTATCAAAGGACTTACTTAATTCTCTTTCTATTGATAAAAGAACGATTAATATTAAAAGTGGAAGCAAAGACGAATTTAACCCAATACCTAACAAAGATAAAACATTTAGTCTAACATTAACAGGAAAAGGACCCAGTAGTGTATTTAATGTAAATAATAATAATACATCAATTCCTTCTTCTATCACTCTTGGACATGAATTATACCACGCATTTGATAGGTTTAAAAATAGTTATGTAAATTTTCATCCAAGCACTGGCTTCTGGTTTACATCACAAATTACAGGTAAACCTATAGTTACTTCTGAAATAGGAGCTACTCATTTCGAAAATAGATTACGAGGCAGTATGGGATTACCTTTGAGAGGTGTTTACGAGGAAGGTAATAGTAATAGTCAAATTCTAACATCTGGTAATCATAGCCTCTTCTATAAATTACCAGTGATGTTTGATAATCCTGGCACTGGGTTTACAGAAGATGCGCTTATTCATTATAATTATTACAATGATTTTCGTTCAGAAGGACAAAGAGAACCTTAAATTTATATAGTCATGAAGATAAGTCTTTTTTCTATTGTGTCTATTACTTGCATTTCTTTTTTCTACCAATGTAAATCAATTCAAAATGAATTTACAATCATCAAACAGAAGAAAGAAAGCAATTGTGATAATAGCAAAGATAATTTACCATGTGAGAGTTATACCCTACTAAAAAATAAATTTCTTTTTAATGGGTATGGAACAATTATCATGGATACAACAAATGAAATCAATCGTTTTAGATTAAAAGGTGAAAAATTTTATATCATAAGTATCAATGATATATTCAAAGCAGAACAAATATTAGAGCAACATCAAAAACAAAAATATCGCAAATATTATAGGCAGTATTTTGGTATGATAACTTCAGCAAAAGATACGATTGTAAGTATCACCTATTTAGATTTTCAAAACAATAAATTTGCTAAAAAAAGATTCCCATATTGGGAATATGTGAATTATGCAGATATTATTCCATGTATTGATTGTGATTATCCTAATGTAATTGTTTATCTTGTTAATATTTCAAGGAAAACTTTTGCAATAGATAAATAACTTCTATAACTCCTGTTAGTCCCGTTAGTCTGCATTTGCAATGCGGACTTTCTTTATTAAGGATTTGCAATCCGACTATCCTTTCAGACTCGGCATGATGGGCTTGGATTACACAGCACCAAGTCCTAATACAGAGAATAAGTTTACCTTCAACAGCAAGGAGAAGCAGACTGAACTTGGGCTGCATTGGCACGACTACGGAGCGAGAAACTATGATGCTCAGATAGGAAGGTGGCATAGTATAGACCCGCTTGCTGAAAAAGGTAGAAGGCATAGCATTTATTCATACGTTTACAACAATCCTATTGTATTTATTGACCCTGATGGGATGATGCCAAAATATAACTGGAATACAGGACAGTATGAAGAAGAAGATGGGACTGTTGTAGGGTGGGGATATATGCAATATTATTTGAGTGGGTCAAGCAGTCAGTCAAGTCAAGGAGGAGGTCCCAAAACCAAAAATCTAATGATATTTATTGATTCAGAGCAACAAGAGTACGTAATGAAAAGTCAGGATGCTATTAATGAAAACTGGCACTATTATAATGCAAGTAATCTGACAGAAGCAATGTCCTTTTTAGAATCTTACGCAAAGCAAGTTGGTGGACTCGCAAACTTGATAGTACGTTCTCATGGTTCAATTTGTTCTCTGGCATTGGGTTTAGCAGAACAAGAATCACAGGCAGGAGGAACAAATGGGAGTCATTTTACATATCAAAATGCAGATGCTGTTATACAAAATATTGCAAATAAGCAATATGGTGTTGATTTATATAATGATTTACATCCAGCGGATAAAAAATCATTGAATGCTCTGCTGACATTTGCAAGAGCGATGAACGAGAATGGGAACTTAATATTCACTGGTTGTCGTTCAGGCGAAGAGAATGGCAAATTTGGTACTTCTTTAAATTCTATTTTTAAAAGTATTTTAGGGAGTGTTAGCTTTAATATTTATCTTAATGCTGATTACTCTACAAGATATTCGGATGGAGTGCTTGATTTACCTATGACAAGCAAGGATTATTATTCAAAAGGATGGTTCAAAATTAATAGTAGTGGAGTTCCTTCTCCAATAAATGGAGCATTACAACCTAATAGCAAAGGAGAACCTATAATGGTTGTGGAACCAGCTAATATAAAAGATTAGATGCAGGCTTTTGATTTTAAGCAGTTTACGATAAAAACTACCAACACTAAAACCTTCAAGCAAATGAGAAAAATCGCTATAATGTGCATAATATTTCTAATCATAGTCCTTTTTATTGACTTAAAAGGATATACACAAGTAAATACACTTTCTGTCAAGCAGATTTACTCCCTAACGAAATATTTTAAAAAAGAGAAATATGGGAAAAATGAAAAATTTAAGTCTTTTAAATCTTTTGATTTATTTAATTTGAAAGGATTAAATGTTTTAGATGCAGATACAACCAAAGAATATCAAGTGCATTACTGCGAAAATAATCATACTGCATGGATTCGGTATCTGAATCATAAGCAAAAACTAAGTTGTGAGATAACTCCTTATCAATATGATTCCTTGAATATTATCATCTATGATTTTGCGGCAACATCAGATGTTTCTGATAGGTACAAGGAAAAGAAAAAAACTCATGTACTTATCAATGGTGTTTTATTGGCAGATAGAAATGAAAACCAATTCATCTATTTTGAGGTTTCAGATAATCCATTTGGTTCTACTCCAAATCTTAATAATATCAAAAGCATTATGTTATTAGATGCTAATCTATTCCCTATCAAGCGTTTGGTTTATTGCAATAAAAAATTATTATATAAAACAGAATTGATTTATACAAAAGATAAAATAAAAGAAATAATATTTTATCCTTATGAGGCAAACTCCAATTATGAGCTTAATAATCTAAGTTTGAAACAAGTTTACATCTTATTTCAGGGAAATGACACCAAGCAAAAAGAAGTAAGAGATATTCCATACAAAAAATCTATCCATATTCCTCTTTGGCAACAGCAATTTCACTTTAATAGAACATTTGAGGAATGCTGTGATTGTGAATAGAATAGGTTTTCTTTTTTGCAGTCGTCAGTATTCCCCCCCGTTCTGCGTAGAGTTTAGCGAAGCAACTCTACGCAGTTTTAAAAGCAAATCTCCCCTTCGGCTTGGGCATGAAGGGCTTGGATTATGTGCAGAATGTAAGTCAAGAGAATAAATTTACTTTCAATGGACAAACGGAGAAGGAAACAAAGCTAAACCTCCACTGGCATGAAACAGCGTTCAGAAGCTATGACCCGCAACTGGGGAGATTCCACCAGATAGACCCGCTGGCTGATTTGTTTACAGGGATTAATCCTTATCAATTTGGATATAATAACCTGATTCTGTTTAATGACCCGACGGGGTTAGTTGCTGCACCGTCAGGAACTAATAGAATAAACTCCTTAATCAATGATGATGATATTAGTGCGGGTTTGCGAGCGCAAACAAAACCCTCAGGAAAACTGAACTTAAGCGCTGTAAAAACAGAAAGTAAGACAAAACAAAAAGGTGAAAATAAAAATGACTGGCAACCCTTGAATGCTCTAAAATTTGACGAATTAAGTGGTAAAAATAAAGATGAATCAGGATTTGTTTTGGAAAATGTTTGGTCAAGATGGGCAGAATCAAGCACTTCATTTACCTCTTTAGGATATGAACGACAATCTTCAGATGATAAATACCCTGCTCCTGATTGGAATAGAAAAGTTGCATTTGATGGGAAATCAAAAGGTTATGATGTTTCATATTTTGACCCTAAAGGAAAGGGAAGTATAGATGTTAATATTGGAATTGCTCTTTACGAAGTTAAGAGAATAGAAAGAGCAATATTGTATAAGAATTATAAAAACATAGGGGCAGAAGTTGATGCAATATCCCATAATTGGAGAAAAGAAACAAGCAAAAGAGCTTCTTTTTACTATTTAATAACTACTGCCGATGTAACTAATGTTTCTGATATAACAAATTATGCAGAAACAAAAAATGTAAATTTTGGTCATTATGTGCCATATTACAAAATAACAGAAAGTAATATTATCATGATAATGTTTAAAGCAAGAGTGGAAGTATGGATGCTTGGCTTCTATCTTGGTTATAATGATTTTGATGTGCTTGGAGGAAATAAGAATGGTGTAAAAATATATCCATAAACATTACGCTATGCCTAATATTAAAAACTCGGTAAGATTTTGTTTTAAAATATAAGTATATTTATTATCAATTATTTATAATCTTGCCGAGTTTCTAACTAATTTACAAAAATTAACTATGCAAAAAAATCTACTTTTACCTGTTTACATAATCATACAAATATTTATGACTACAGAATTCAGAACATCGCAAGAGTACCAATCTTTTATTTTACAATGTGATATGCCAACAGAGAAAATATCGGAGCTTTCTTCGGATGGTTGCGAGTATATATACATATATAATATTAACCAAATAGCTTATTTTAATTATAATAAAAATAAAGGATGGGCAACATCTTATTCGATTGCACAAAATCAATTGTCTTCTCAAAGTATTGATTTAAGGCGAATTTTAACAAAACAAACAGTAGGAATACAATATTCTCGCATCAATTATTTAGAGGCTGATGATAGTTTATTTATGTCCTTTGATGCTAATGAGCATAAGTATATGAGTATTTTGATTAAACTCTATGGGAAAGATATAAGTTTTAAGGAAATGTTTGCTTCAGATGATTTTTTAAATAATTTGAGTATAAAATTAAGCCTAATGGACAAGGAAGAAGTAATGAAATATGAACTTCCTTTATTATTCCTATTTGTTGATTATGCAAAAAAAACATATTCTAACTCTATACAAGCTATTAAAGTAAAAAGTTTTCTTAAAGAAGAATACAAAGCAATTACTATAAAAAGTAAACATGGGAACATCATATATTTATCAGATATGTTGTTTAGGGTTTTATTCCCTGAATATGGAAGAGAAGACTATATTGAAAACGAAGATGATAGGAGAATAACTTTAACCATATTAAAATCATATTTAGATTATCATAATTCGGATAAAGTTTTTCAGGTATGGCACGAATAAATCCTGTTAGTCCGCATTTGCAATGCGGACTTTTTTATTGAGGCTTTGTAAGCCAAGTTTGTCATGTATGTATAATCTTGCCTTTCTATTCCAAATTTGCCCATGATTTTCACTATCTTTGTCTAAAACAACATAGAATATGATAGCACAAAAATACATCAATCCTTTCACTGACTTTGGCTTCAAGAAAATCTTTGGTGAGGAGGCAAACAAAGACCTGCTCATTGATTTTTTGAACGAACTGCTCACAGACAAGGGCAAAATCATAGACCTGACTTATTTGAAAAGTGAGCATTTAGGCACAACCGACTTAGATAGAAAGGCAATCTTTGACCTATATTGTGAAAACGAAAAAGGAGAAAAGTTCATTGTGGAAATGCAAAGAGCCAAACAGGATTTTTTTAAGGATAGGAGTTTATACTACGCTACTTTTCCCATTCAAGAACAGGCAAAGCGAGGTGATTGGAACTATCAATTGAAAGGGGTTTATTCCATAGCCATTACTGATTTTCTCATAGATGATGACAAAGCAAACAGAGGCAAGATAGTGCATGACATCAGACTGATAGAAAAGGAAACACAAAAAATATTTTATGACAAACTCCGTTTTATCTATGTAGAAATCAAGAAGTTTGATAAGACCTTAGAGGAGATAGAAACGCATTTTGACAAGTGGTTGTATGTGCTAAAAAACTTAGTAAAAATAGAGGAGATACC